>JASHPB010000309.1 GCA_030038355.1 Candidatus Binataceae bacterium | reverse complement strand
AGCGAAACCTGGATCGGCCCGTCATAGCGCATCATCTCCTCGATCGCGCGCGGCAATAGCGATAGATCGCTACGCAGGTTGGCGATCGCGTGCGGATTCTGCGCGAGCGCCAGCATGCCGTTGCCGATCAGGTTCGTCGTCGTCTCGTTGCCAGCGATCAGCAACAGCACGACAAATGCGAGCAGCTCCGCGGGCGTCAGCGCTTCGCCGTTCTCTTCCTCTGCCGCAACCATCAGGCTGATAAGGTCGTTACCTTTCCGCCTCCTACGCTCTTCAATTGCGGCTTCGAAGTACTCTCGCAGCGAGTCATTGGCAGCCTTGGTCTGATCGGGTACGGGTGAGCCCGGTTGCACAGTTTGGCCGGCGACGAAGGCGTCGCACCATTGTTTGAACTGCGCGTACCTGGCGCTCGGCACACCAAGCATCTCCGCGATCACCATCACGGGCAGTGGATTGGCGAGGTCGCCCATCACCTCGAACTCACCGCGCTCCGCGGCGCGTTCGAGCAGCTCGCCAGTGATCTCGCGAATGCGCGGCTCGAGCGCGCCGACGCTGTGAGGATTGAAGGCGCGTCCAATCACGCGGCGAAGGCGAGTGTGAATCGGCGGATCGGCGTTCTGCAGAATGGGCGCGCCGCGGAAAATTTCGAACTGCTGCTGAATCCACGGCACATCGGGCTTGACCGCGGTAAAGGTATCGTGATCGGCGAGGATCCTGACCGCGCTTTGGTACTTGCCGACCAACGCAATCGGCAGCATCAGGTTGATGATACGCGGCGGACCTTCGATCAGCGGTTTGTAATGCGGATAAGGATTAGCCGTGAAAGCATCGTCCCACGGATTGAAATACACGTCCGGCGCCTGCTCGCTCATTTCTTTGAGCCTCCCGGCGTTCGAGTCTGCTTGTAACTCTTTGGCGTCTTTTGGGCCAGCGGCACCCCAGGCCGGTTGATGGTTGCGACCCTGCGATCTTTCGCGCATGCGGCGCAAACCGCTATCCTTTCGGCGCCTGCATTAGGTTCGTGAGCGTCAAGAACACACCGCTGATCGCGCAGTATCTGAGCGTCAAGCAGCGCGTGCCCGACGCGATCCTCTTTTTCCGGCTCGGCGACTTCTACGAGATGTTCTTCGAGGACGCCGAGGTGGGAGCGCGCGTGCTCGACATTCAGCTGACGTCGCGCTCGAAGGACGGCGTACCGCTCTGCGGCGTGCCCCATCACGCGGCTGGACCGTACATCGCCAAGCTGCTTAAAGCCGGGCACAAGGTCGCAATCTGCGAGCAAGGTCCGGTCGACGGGCGCACCAAGCTGATGCCGCGCGAGATCGTCCGCGTGATCACGCCGGGCACGGTGGGCGAGGAAATGGTGCTGACGGCGGCCGAGAAGAGCTACCTCGTCGCGATCGCGAGTAGCGCCGACAATGGCTACGCACTCGCGGCGCTCGACGTTTCGACCGGAGAATTCGTTGCGACGACGATCCGAGAAGCGGCGACGCTGCACGAGGAGATCGCGCGCCTCAAAGCTCGCGAGATCATCGTCGCCAGTGACACCATCGGTGAAACGCTCGATGGTCTCGAATCCTCGCTAACCTCGCTCGACGCGGAACAATTTTCCGATCGGCGCGCTTTCGAGGCGCTCGCGCGCCGCTTCGGCGCGGAGGCGGCAGCGCTCGAAGAATCGGCCGCGCGCGCCGCGGGTCTGGCGCTTCTTTACGTCGAAGAGACCTTCGGCCGCGACCTCGCGCACTTTACGCCGCCCAAGATGTATCGCGTCGCGGAGTACATGCTCGTCGACGCAACCACACGGCGGCACCTGGAGCTGGTCGCATCGAGTGACGGCGCACGCAGCGGCTCGCTGCTCTCGATTCTCGATGAAACTCTGACCGCGGTCGGTGCGCGGACGCTCGCGAACTGGATTGTCTATCCCCTGCTCTCGCTTGACACTATTGGCGCGCGACACGACGCCGTCGAAGAACTGTTCGATGCCGATCTCGAAGGCGCCGCGGCCGAGGCACTCAAGCGGATCGGCGATCTGGAGCGGCTCGGCGGGCGTCTCGGCAGCCTCCGCGCATCGCCGCGCGATGTGCAGCGGCTCAGCGACGCGCTCGGCGCGGTCGCCGCGATGAAAGATGCGATGCGGTCGCTTCGCAGTCCACTGCTCGCCGAACTGGCGGCGCGTATTGAGCCACGGCCCGCGCTCGCCGAGAAGATCACGGCGACGCTCACTGATGAGCCTCCAGTGCTGGCACGCGAGGGCAACGTGATTCGCGCGGGATTCAATTCCGAAGTCGATGAGCTTCGTGCACTGGCGAGCGACGCGCGCGGCGTGATGGCCAAGCTCGAGGCTGGGGAACGTGCGCGCACGCAGATTCCCACGCTCAAGGTCCGGTACAACTCGGTCTTCGGTTATTACATTGAAGTGACGAAGGTGCATCTCGAGCGCGTGCCGGCAGACTACGAGCGCAAGCAAACGCTGGTCGGCGCCGAGCGCTTCACGACGCCCGGACTCAAGGAACTCGAGCGCAAAATTCTCACCGCCGAATCCGGCCTCAAGGAACTCGAACTCCAGCTCTTCTCGAAGCTCCTGCGCGACCTGCAGGCGGAGAGCGCGGGAATCCTCGAGACTGCGCGCGCGATCGGCGAGTTCGACGCGCTGATGTCGCTCGCGAAAGTGGCGCGCCGGCGCGGTTACGTGCGGCCGAAGATTAACGCGAACCTGAGTATCCGCATCCGCGAAGGACGGCATCCAGTGCTCGAGGAGGGCATGCGCGCCGGCGAGTTCGTACCCAACGATCTCGACGCCGATCCGGAATCGCGCCAGCTCCTGCTCATCACAGGTCCGAACATGGCCGGCAAGTCGACTTACCTCCGGCAGGTCGCCGTGACTGCGATCATGGCGCAAATCGGCAGTTTTGTGCCGGCGGCCGAGGCTACCATCGGCGTGGTCGATCGCGTGCTCACGCGAATCGGCGCTCGCGACGAGCTTCGGCGCGGCGAGTCAACATTCATGGTCGAAATGAGCGAGACGGCGCGCCTGCTCAAGGGCCTCAGCGAGCGGAGCCTGCTGCTCCTCGATGAAGTCGGCCGCGGCACAAGCACGTTCGACGGCCTCGCGATCGCATGGGCTGTGGCCGAGTATCTGCACGATCAAACTCGTGCAAAGGTGTTGTTCGCCACGCACTTTCACGAGCTAACCGACCTCGCGCGCGACCGGCCGCGCGTTCGCAATCTCAGCATGGCGGTGCGCGAATGGGGCGGCGAGGTTCTGTTTCTGCGCCGCGTGATCGAACAGCCGGCGTCACGCAGCTACGGCATCGAGGTTGCGCGCCTCGCGGGACTGCCCGATTCGATCATCGGCCGCGCCAAGGAGATCATGAACAATCTAGCACAGGGCGAGCTCGACGAGGCCGGGCTGCCGCGCCTCGCGCGTCATCGGCGCGCGGGCCGTCCCGCTGCCCAGATGAGCCTCTTCTCGCCCCTCGAAAGCCGCGTGATCGACGAGCTCCGCGCGGCTGACGTCGATCGCATGACGCCGATCGATGCCTTGGCCGTGATCGCCCGCCTGAAATCGCGCCTGACGACCGAAGAAAAGTAGCCGAGCTGGATCCCGTGCCGCGCCCGAGGGGCGTGGCGGAGGGGCGCTCGGCTCGATATCATCCTGATGGGAAGAGGCGGATGGGTTCGCTCGCGCGAAGAGCGTCTTTGATAGCATTCGAATTCGCCGTAGCTTCACTCGCGGCGGGGGCGCTCTGCCTTCTCGCGCAGGCATCCGAGCCGATTCCAACATTGCGGTCGGTCCAGGTCATCCGACACGGCGAGGCACAGGAAATTCGCTTCACGTTCACGCCATCTGCACCCGTGATGCACCTCAGCGCCCACGGTGATGAGCTCTGGATCGATCTCGACCGCGCTCGCATCGCGATTCCGCCGCGTCCACTGTACGGGCAGGAATCGCCGCCCATATCCGCGCTTAGGGCGGTCGAGGCCGACGGTCAGTCGCGAATCGTGGTCGAGGTCAAGGGCAAGGCCAACTATGCCATCGGCAGGATCAGCGACGCGATCATTTTCACGATCGCACCGGCGGGTGCGGAAGTCGACGTATCGGCGCCGATTCTCGCGTATCGCTACGATAAGCCGCATCGACTCTCGGCCGAGGCAGATTCTCATCTGCCGATCCATCCTCGACCAAGACCGGCGGCTGAGCCTAACGTGGTGATCGCAAACCGGAACAGTATCGCCGTCAACGCTCGGCCGCCCGACGAAACCACGCGCAGCGAACGGGTCGTTCTCTCGCCGCCCGCTGCTGGAGCGGCTCCGCTCGTTATTATCGACCCGGGCCATGGCGGCTTTGATCCGGGTACGAGGTCGGATTCCGGGCTGTTGGAAAAGGACCTCGCGCTGCAGATTGCTTTGCAGGTACGGCGCGCGCTCATCGACAGTGGCTATCGTGCCGAGATGACGCGCAGCACCGACGACTTCGTGACACTGCACGATCGCACGCAAATCGCGAATCGCGCAGGCGCTGATCTGTTCGTCTCGATTCATCTCAACTGGAGTTCCAACTCCGAGACCACCGGAATCGAGGTTTACTATCTGAACAACACCACCGATCGCGCGACGATCCGTCTCGCCAACATGGAGAACGGCGGTGCGGGAGACTATGGCGCGCCCGAAGGCTCCAATTTAAACTACATCCTCGCCGATCTTCGTCAGAACTATAAGGCGAATGAGTCGGCGTTGCTGGCGCGAATGGTCGATGCGCAAACTGTCGCCGATCTGCGCGCCGGACTTGGAGTTGAAGTGAACCCGCTCGGAGCCAAGATGGGGCCGTTCTATGTGCTGGTCGGCGCGCATATGCCGGCGGTCCTGGTCGAGTGCGGTTTTCTCTCCAACAGTGAAGAGGCGAGACGACTCAACAGCGCCGCATACCAGGAAGTGCTCGCGGACGGAATCGCGGAGGCCGTCGTCCACTATCTCCGGACTGACTCGGCTGCAGGTAATCTGTGAGCGCAGCCGCACCCGGCGAAAACCGAATGACTGCAGCTTCCGCGTCGGCTCCGATCCGCGGCGAGCCTGCTCTTCTCCAGGACTTCGAGCAGAATCGGCAGCCGGGATTAACTGCGCGGGCGTATCTCGATTCGATTCGTGAGGAACTGCGCGAGCGGCATCTCTCGGGCGCGAGTGGTAGCGAAATCGTTGGCGCGATGACCGCGGCGACCGACGATCTGCTGCGCGCGCTCTTTCGGTACGCCGAAGCCGAGTATGTACGGCGCAATACCAAGCTCAACCAGCGGCTCGCCATCGTTGCGCGGGGAGGATACGGGCGCGGTGAACTGAATCCGTGGTCCGATATCGATCTCCTCTTCCTGCACGACTACAAGCGCGGACCGTACCTGGAAGTCGTAACCGAGATTATCCTTCACGCACTATGGGATTCGGGCGTCACCGTCGGCTACGGCGTCAGGACGGCGCGCGAAACCGTGCGGCTCGCGAACAATGATTTCAAAGAGAAGACCGCGATTATCGACGCGCGTTTTCTCGGCGGCGACGAGGCACTTTTCAAAGACCTCGACAAAACGCTGATCGACGAGGTCCTCAACCGCAACCAGGACAAGTTCTTCAAAGCCAAGCTTGAAGAAAGCCGCGAGCGTCACCAGAAGTACGGCGATTCGATCTATTTGCTCGAGCCGCATCTGAAGGAAGGCGAAGGCGGCCTTCGCGACCTGCACACTGCACTCTGGCTCGCCAAGGTCAAGTACAAGGTGCACACGCTCGAGGAGCTGGTACAGAAGGCGATCATCACCGAGGCCGAGCTGGCCGAGGTTGACGAGGCGCGCGACTTTCTGTGGCGGGTTCGCAATGCGCTCCATTTCGCCGCGCGGCGCCATTTCGATCAGCTCACCTTCGAGATGCAGGAGAAGATCGAACCGCAGCTAGGCTTCAAGTCCGGACCGGATCAGACGGCGGGTTCTGCCCTGATGCGCGCCTACTATCGGCATGCGACGACGATCCATCAGTTCGCCGAGGGCCTGATCGCGCGCGTTACTGAAGGCGCCGGCGGCGGGCGCTTTTTTCGACGCGTGCCAATTCGGAAAATTCGTCCGGGCGTGGTCATTCAGCAGGACCTGCTTTCGATTTCAGACAACGCGTTGTTCAACAACGATCCGCTGAACCTTATAACGATGTATTCCGATCTGCAGGCGCAGGCGGTCGGACTTTCGGGCAGCGCTTATCAACTGGTGCGCGACCATCTCGCCTTGATCAACGACAACGTGCGCAGCGACCCGCGCGTCGGCAAGGCGCTGATGAATATCCTCTCGGCGCGCGAGCGCGTGGCAGAGACGCTCGAGGCGATGCATCTGTCGGGAGTGCTCGGCGCGATCATCCCGGAGTTCGGCAAACTCTACGCACGCGTGCTCCACGACCTCTACCATATCTATACCGTCGATCGTCATTCTCTGGTCGCGGTCAGGGAGCTGGAGCGGCTCCGCGCCGGCGAATTCAAAACCTCAACTCCGCTTCTGACCGAGGTGGCACGTGAGCTTGATTGCCTGCCGCTCCTTTTCCTCGCGCTGCTCCTGCACGATATCGGCAAGGGCCACGGCCATGACCATCACGAGCGTGGCGCGCAACTAACGGTTGACGTCTCGCGACGGCTCGGACTCGACTCCGAGCAAATTGATCTAGTCGTCTACCTCGTGCGCGATCACCTGATGATGTCACAGATCGCGCAGAAGGGCGACCTCGAGGATCCGCTGACGATCGCCGAGTTCGCGCGCGAAGTTGGATCGATCGAGCGTCTGAAGGCGCTCTACCTTCTCACCTACGCCGACATGCGCGCGGTCGCTCCCAAGGTCTACAACAACTGGCGCGACATGCTGCTCTCGGATCTCTATATGCGCGCGCTCAAGATCCTCGAACAAGGCGACAAGGAGGCGGTCGATCCCGTGCGGCGCCTTGCCACGATGAAAGCTGCCGTCTGCAAGGACCTTGCGGCGCACGGCGCTGATGACGTGACGGTCGAAGCGTTCCTCAAAGAAATGCCGGATCGGTATTTCTTCATCACTCCCGAGCCCGACGTACTGCTGCACTTCGATCTGATGCGCGCGCTGGACGATCGTCCGCTGGTAAGCAAAGTTCGGCATTTCCCCGATCGCGAGTTCAGTGAATATATCGTTGTGACGCGCGACCAGCCGGGGCTCTTCTCGATGATCGCTGGCGCGCTCACCGCCAACAATCTCAACATCCTGTCGGCCAGGATCACGACGCGCGACAACGGAATCGCAATGGACGTGTTCCGCGTATCGCATCTCGCGGGCGCCGGCGCGATGGCGATGGAAGAGGATCGTTGGGAACGCGTCGACCGCGACCTCGAACGGGTTGTCACCGGCCAGCAGGATATCGTTGATCTGGTGGCGGGCGCGCAGCGCAACCAAGGCCGCAAATTCCTCCGCCGCATCGCAACCGAGGTAACGGTCGACAACCGCACCTCCGAAGAGTTCACGGTGGTTGACGTTTTCACCCAGGATCGCGTCGGCCTGCTATTCGCGATCACGCACACGCTCTTCAAGCTTGGACTGTCGATACACTTCGCGCGCATTTCGACCAACGCCGATCAGGCGCTCGACGTCTTCTATGTAAGCGATCGCGACGCTAACAAGATCACCGATCTCGAGCGGATGCGTGAGCTGCGCGCCGCTCTTATCGAAAAGGTCGAGGAGCGCCCGGCGGCTACGGAGGAAGGGCGCGTATGAACTCCGCGTCGTGGGAGGAATTGATCGATCGGCACTTGAGCCGTCAGGCAGTGGAGCGCGGGCTCAGCCCGCATTCCATGGAAGCGTACGCGCGCGATCTGCGTGATTTCGCCGATTGGGCGGTAGCAAAACGACTTGCGCCCGAGCGCTTCGATTCGACTGCGCTCACTGGCTATCTCGAGCAACTCGCGGAACGCGAGTTCGAGGTCGCTACGCAACGCCGTCATCTCGCGAGTATCCGCAGCCTCGCGCGGACGATGGTCGATGAGAAAGTGATCGAACGCGAACCCGCGCCCGCGGTGAAGCTCCGGCCCCATCCACGAAAACTTCCGCGCACCCTGGGCCGCGCCGATATGGCGCGGCTCATCGAATCGATCGATGCTTCGACTCCCCGCGGGATGCGCGACCGCGCGATGCTCGAGCTCGGCTACGGCTGTGGTCTTCGCGTCTCGGAACTCGTCAACCTCGAGCTGCACCAGGTGGGCCTCGAGGCCGGCGTAATCGTGGTGATCGGCAAGGGTTCGAAGGAGCGGATGGTGCCGCTCGGAGGCGCCGCCAAGCGCGCGCTTCGCGCCTACCTCGGCGTTCGCAACCGCATTCCGGCGGGCGCGGACAAAGAGGGTCGCAAAGCGCCGAAACCGCTGCGATCGACCGCGGTTTTCATCACCCGGCTCGGACGCCCGATGACGCGGCAAGCGTTCTTCAAGGCGCTCAAGGAATGGGCCGCTCGCGAGCCTCGCCTCGGCTGGATAAGTCCGCATACGCTCCGCCACTGTTTCGCGACGCACCTGGTCGAGGGCGGCGCCGACCTGCGTGCCGTTCAGGAGATGCTCGGCCACAGCGACATCTCGACCACGCAAATCTACACGCATCTCTCGCGCGGCCACCTGCGCAAGGTACATCGCACGTATCATCCCCGCGCCAGGCGCGACACCGCCGGGGCTCAAGGTTATTGACGCGTGAACAACATCGCGCAGTTTCTAATCGAGATCTCGATCTGGGCCGTGCCTACGATCTTCGCGATCATCCTGCACGAGATCATGCACGGCGTGATTGCTCTACAACTCGGCGACGATACCGCGCTCCGCGCCGGTCGCCTCACGCTCAACCCGCTGCACCATGTCGACCCGTTCGGGACCGTCATTCTGCCCGCGATCCTGCTATTCCTGCACATGCCGGTGTTCGGCTACGCCAAGCCCGTGCCCGTTGACTTCCGCCGTCTCAAGCCGCGCCGGCTCGGCATGATGCTGGTGGCCGCTGCCGGCCCGCTCACCAACTTCACGCTGGCAATTCTGAGCGCGATAGGAATGCGGATCGCCATACAGCATCTGAACGGCCCGCTCGGCGAAACTGTTGCGCTGCCGCTCGCCTACATGTTTCGCGCCTCCGTGTTCGTCAACGTCATTCTCGGCGTGTTCAATCTCTTCCCTCTTCTCCCGCTCGACGGCGGCCGCGTGCTTACCGGGATGCTGCCGCTGCCAGCCGCGCGCGCCTACTCGCGCCTCGAACCCTACGGCTTCCTCATCCTGCTCTTGCTGCTGTATACAGATTCGGTCGAGCGCGTGGTCAACCCGATTATCAATTCGATCGTGCGGGTGTTGATTTGAGCGACCAGGTTATAGCGCCCAAAATCGCCGCTGACGGTTCGATTCGCTTCACGCTGCCGATCTACGAGGGCCCGCTTGACCTACTGCTGCATCTGCTGAAACGCGCCGAGCTCGATCCGCGTGATGTCACCGCGAGCGTTATCACGGAGCAGTACCTGGCCTATCTCGAACTGCTCGATTCGCTGAATCTCGACGTCGCGGGCGAATACCTCGTGATGGCGGCGACGCTGCTGCTGATCAAGTCGTTCGCCATGCTGCCGCATCAGGGCGCCGCCGATGCCGAAGAAGCCGAAACGCTGAAGACTGACTTGGTGGAGCGGCTGCTCGAATATCAGCGCTATCGCGAAGTGGCCGACCAGCTGGGCGAGCGCGCGCTGCTCGGGCGCGACGTTTTTCCCACCCCCGGGGAGCCCATGCCCGATGCCGAAGAAGGCGCGCCGCGCTACAGCGTCTCGATCTTTGACCTGGTCGAGGCAATGGGCGCGGTGCTGAAACGGCTCGCCGACAAGACGCCGCGCGGTATCGTGCTGCGCGATATTCCGGTTGCGCACTGCATCCCGAGAATCCTGGGCGCGCTCGAAGGCGGCGCTCGAATCGAATTCGCTGGGCTCTTCGAGGACGTGCACGATCGTTCGATAGTAATCGCGACGTTCATGGCGCTCCTCGAACTGATTCGGCGGCGCGAGGTCCGCGCCTTCCAGGAAGTCCGCTTCGGTCCTATCTGGCTGGAGCGCGGCGAGAGGCGCGCGGCCGCTCCGGGAGCGGCTGACGAGAGTCCTGCGATGGAGTCTGAGTGGAAGAAGAACGACTGAAATCGATTCTCGAGAGCCTCTTGTTCGCGGCGGGCGAGCCGGTCTCGCTCGCCAAGCTCGCAGCGATTTTCGAGGAGGTGCCGCGGCCGACGATCCAGAAGACGCTCGCCGCCATGACAACCGCGTACGCGAGCGAAAACCGCGGCATCACGATCGAGGAAGTCGCGGGCGGCTACCAGATGCGCACGGCAAAGGAGCACGCGCCCTGGGTGCGGAAGCTGCTCGCAGCCAAGCCGCCGCGGCTTAGCCGTCCGCTGCTCGAGACCGCGGCGATCGTCGCCTATCGCCAGCCGATTACGCGCCCCGAGATCGAACAGCTCCGCGGCGTCGATTCAGGTGGTGTGCTCGAGACATTGCTCGAGCGCCGCCTCATCAGAATCGAGGGCCGCAAGGAGGCGCCCGGCCGCCCGATCGTTTACGGCACGACGCCCGAGTTTCTCGAATTGTTCGGGCTCAAGGATCTCGAAAGCCTGCCCGACCTTTCGGAGTTCCGCGAAATCGAGCGCGCTGTCGAGCAGGCCGAGACCAAGCCGATCGAGAGCGTCGAGAAGATGCCCGACGAAGATACGCTGGCCGAGGCTGACACGCGGAACGAAGTCGCGGCCGACGCGGACCCGACCGACGAAGCAGTCGAGACGGCCGACGAAGCGTCCGAGCGCGACGAACCCAAGCCTCGCGACTGACCTTCGTCATGAGGGACCTCGACTCCACGGCGTGCGATGGCAGCGTGCAATCTGGCGCCCCTTCAAGGGTATGCGGAGCGCAGCGAGTCCGTGAGCGGAGTCGAAGAAAGCTCGATCTTTTGTCTGGCGGGATGCTCTGCCGTGGTTCTTCGCCGCGGAGTCTCGGCTCCGGATTGAGAAGTAAGATTTGCGCAGACTTTCACTGCGGACGGCGCGATCGGAGTTTTGGATGTCACGAAAGATCATCGCAGGACTGCTCGCGGCTATCGCAGGTGCGATGGCTCTAGGAGCCAGCGCTAGCTCACCCGAGACTCCCTATAACGATCCGCTCTACATGCGCCTCGTCGCGCAACCCTCGCCAGAGGAGGCGGCGATTCTCGATGGCGGTGGTGGCAAGCATTCAGCCTTCGAGGTTTATGTTACGAATTTCGGCCAGGCGCCGATTACGATCACCAAAGTCGACGTGATGGCAAAGATCGGCGAGCGCGAACTTTTTCATGATGAAAACACCGGCAAGCGACTGTCAGCGATGTACGCCGCGGTCGCGAGCGATTACTGGAAGCCGCAAGAGCCGGTGCTGAAACCTGGTCAGGCTGGAATCTTGTTCCTTTTTCCCCACTTCGTCCCTGAGCGCGGCATGCCAGAGAGTTTTGCAACCGCGATCTACGTGAAAGGCGAAGGAGCGCGCGGTGGGAGCGGAACGATCGATCTCGCGTCGATTCCAATCAGCAAGGATTCGCCGCCGATGGTTATCGAAGCTCCCCTGCGCGGCGAGCGCTGGATGGCATTTAACGGCCCGTCGAACACGTCGCCGCATCGGCGCGCAATCATTCCGGTCGATGGCAAGCCGATGATTGGCCAGCGCTACGCGATTGACTGGGTGCAGGTCGGCGACGACGGCCAGACCTACAGCGGAGACAAATCGGACAATCGCAGCTACCATTGTTACAACCAGCCGATTCACGCCGCTGCAGACGGCAAGATCGTGGAAGTCAAAGACGGCGTGTCAGAGAACCTACCGAATAGCGGCAAGCTGGCCGTGCCGATGACCTGGGACACGATCGCCGGCAATCACATAATCGAGGATTTCGGCAATGGCCGCTTCGCCGCGTACGCGCACCTGAGGCCGGGCTCGATAGCGGTCAAAGTGGGCGACACCGTGCGCGCGGGCGATGTCATCGCGCATCTCGGCAACACCGGCAACTCGAGCGAGCCGCACCTCCATTTCCAGGTCTGCACGCTCCCCTCGTTCATCAAGTCGGAAGGATTGCCGTTCGCGATCGACAAGTTCACGCGCCTCGATTACAAGACCGAGAAAGTCAGCGGCGGCAGTGAGGAACTCGTCATCGGCGCGACGCACGAGATCACCAAGCAGGAGCCGATGGAGAACGAGCTCGACAATTTCGCCGCGCCGTGACGCGCGCGCTCGCTCATCCTCCCGCGTCTTCGAATACTCCGCTCTCAGGCGTGTAGTTCTCGAAGCGCGTGAACTCGGACAGATAGGTAAGCTTGATCGTGTCGGTCGGGCCGTTTCGCTGTTTGGCGATGATGATTTCGGCGACGCCCGGCTCCTTGCTGTCTTTGCGGTTGTACATCTCGTCGCGATAGATGAAGGCGATAACGTCGGCGTCCTGCTCGATCGCGCCGGATTCGCGAAGGTCGGCGAGCAATGGGCGGCGGTCGGGACGTGTCTCGACCTGGCGATTGAGCTGCGAAAGCGCGACGACCGGCACGCGCAGTTCCTTGGCGAGAGCCTTCAGCGAGCGCGAGATTTCCGCGATTTCCTTTTCGCGCGATTCACCCGGCCGCGACGAGCGCATGAGCTGCATGTAATCGACGATGATCAGTCCCAGATTGATGCCGCGATCACGCGCCAAGCGACGGCACTTTGCTTTGAGCACGATCGGCGACAGGTCAGAAGAGTCGTCGATAAAGATGTTCGCTTCCGAAAGCCGCCCAGCCGCCTGCGCCAGTTTCGGAAAATCTTGCTCGCGGAGAAATCCCTGCCGCGCCTTCTGGCCGTTGACCCGCGCCTCCGAGCAGAGCAGCCGCAGCACAAGCTGCTCCTTCGCCATTTCCAGCGAGAACAACGCAACACCCACCGGAGGATCAGCGTCCATGGCCGCGTAAGCGGCAAGATTCAGCGCCAGTGCAGATTTTCCAACCGAAGGACGCGCAGCGATGATGATGAGATCTGACGGTTGCAAACCCGCCGTCACGCGATCGAGATCGATGAACCCCGTCGGCACGCCCGTCACGAGCTCGCGCTTCTCGTAGAGCCGCTCGAGGATGCGCAGCGATTCTCGCGTCAGCTCCGGCATGGTATGGAACGCGGGCCGGATGCGCCGCTCTGAAATTTCGAAGATGCGATGCTCCGCGGCGTCGAGGAATTCATCGACGTTGGGCGGCGCCTCATAGGCCGTGCTCGCGATATCGGTTGCTACCGTCGCGAGGCTCCGGAGCACGGCCTTCTCGCGCACGATCCGCGCGTAGTACGCGACGTTGGCGGCCGTCGGCACGGCGGCGGCAAGCTCCGCGACGTAGGAAGCGCCACCGATATTTTCCAGTGTGCCGCGCGACTTCAGCGCGTCGGTGAGCGTGATCGCGTCGACCGGCTGATTGCGGTCCGAGAGCTCGACCATCGCGATGAAAATCTGGCGATGCGCCTCGCGATAGAAATCGTCGGCGGTGAGGATCTCGAGCGCCTGGTTGATCGCCTCATTCTCGAGCAGGATTGCGCCGAGCACCGACTGCTCCGCTTCGAGATTCTGCGGGGGGACGCGCTTTAAGATGTCGTCCGTTGAGTCCGCCACGACCACCTCACATCCACCATCAGCATGAACCAAGAGAGTACCGCTCCGCGAGAAACGATCTCAAGTATCGCCCGCGCGATCTATTCAGAATCGTATCAACAGACTATCAACGATACGCGATTCGCCGCCGCGGCGGTGGACGCTCGTCGGCGATAAGCGGCGCGAGTGCGATGCCAAACAGGAATCCTCCCACGTGCGCCCACCATGCAACTCCCCCCATCATCGCACCCCGACTGCCCTCGGTAAGGCCCGAATAGAGTTGCACGCCGAACCAGAGCAGCAGGTAAAGCACGGCGGGAACTTCGATGAACTGGATGAAGATAAAGATCGGCAGGATGGTGAGAATCTTGCCGCGGGGAAAAAAGATGAAGTAGGCGCCAAGCACGCCGGCGATTGCGCCACTTGCACCGATCACCGGCACGGCCGAACCCGGGGTGATCAGCACTGTCGCCGCCGCGGCCGCAATGCCAGAGAAAAAGTAGAAAGCGAGGTAGCGGAGCGAGCCCATCCGCCACTCTACCGCGGCGCCGAAGATGAAGAGGTAGAGCATGTTGCCTGCGATGTGCCAGAAGCCGCCGTGCAAGAACAGCGCGGTGAAGATCGTCGCGACCGGCCAGAATCGCGATGGATCGAGCGTCGCGGCCGAACCATGAAAGGCCGCGCTGACCGACGCGGGGACTAGCGCATAGCTCTCGATAAACGGCTCAAGCGCCGGGCCGAGCGACACTTCGTACAGGAAGACCGCGACGTTGGCCGCGATCAACATCATGTTCACGGGCGTGAGCCGGCTGGGTGCCGCGTTGTCGCGAAGGGGAAACATCCGAGCTCGAACCGCCGGCGTGGCGGATGCGGGATAGTGTACGGCTCATCGCGGGTGCACGCGAGACAGCCCAGCCGGGATTGCGCCTTGAGCGCAACTTCGATGTGTGCGAGAAGGATCGTTGGTCCCCTCGTCAGGCGTCGCGGATTGCAGCGTGAGATCGCGCGCCGGCGTGCCGTTGATTCAACCGGCTCCAAGGAGCCGAGGAGGTCCCCAGCATGGAAGTCGTTTCACAGGAAATTTCCGTTCCGAACGGATCGGAGAAGATGCCCGCGCATCTTGCCCGGCCCGCGACCGGAGGGCCATACCCCGCACTACTCGTCGTGATGGAAGCCTTCGGGCTCAACGACCATATCCGCAAGATAACCGATCGCTTCGCGGCCGAGGGCTTCGTCGCGTTGGCGCCCAACATTTATTTTCGCCAGCCCAACAATGTCGTCGGCTACAACGATCTCCAGGGCGCGTTTCGCCTGATGGGCTCGCTGAAGGACGATCAGGTGGTGGCAGATATGGCTGCCGCGATCGCGTGCCTGAAGACGCAGAAGGAAGTGAAGCCCGCCTTCGGCACGGTGGGATTCTGCATGGGCGGTCGGATCAGCTTCCTCACCGCGTGCCGCAACTCCGAGGTCAAGGCGACGGCACCCTACTACGGCGGCGGAATGGTCAAATCGCGCCAACCCGAAGTGAAGGCGCCGATCGATTATGTCGAGGAACTAAGGGCGCCGGTGCTGGCGTTCTTCGGCGGCAAAGATGCGTTCATTCCGATCGAGGAGGTCGACACGTTCCGCGACGCCCTTCGCAAAGCGGGCAAGCCCGCCGAGGTCGTGCTTTACCCCGACGCCGACCACGGATTCATGTGCGATGAGCGCCCGTCGTTTCATCCGACGCATTCGAAGGAAGCCTGGGCCAAGACGATCGCGTTCTTCAAGCAACACCTCGGCTGAAGACGGACGGCATCGATTGTCACGAGATCACGCGCGGGCTGGCATAGGTCGGCCCGCATTTTTTTGCTTGCTCGTCGCCCTCCTGCTCGCGGCCGCATGCTATTCGTCGAACTACGATCACGAGATGACGGCGAACCTCGAGCTCGTCAGCGACATGTGCGACAAGCTCGCCGACTACTGCCGCCGTGATTTCAGGGTCGGCGATCATGTCGTCAGCGCGGAGGAGATGGGCGAGTTCTACTACGTGTACAACAAGGCGAGCGCGTTTTCCGCCTCGACGCCGCGCGAGGCATCACTCAACTCACACCAAGACTTCAACAAGATGCTGACGGCGTACGAGAACTTCGTGCACGGCGCGGATGAATACCGGCTTCGATCAAGCCCGGACCCGGCAACGCTTGCGCTGCTCCTCTCGCAATGCGACCAGGTCAAGCACATCGCCGGCCGCGTCGCGCAGGACCTCCACGCCGAAGCGAAATGAATCCGCCGCCGCTATTGCGCCATCTGGTTTCATGCTGATTTACTCAGGATGTTTCGCGCGAGCCCACGGGAGACGCGGGTCAACCTATCGTCATTGGTCCAAAGCGCCTCGCATCGATGATGCTGCGCACAAGCCAGATGCAGCGCATCGGGGGTCCTGAGTCGGCCTCGCGCCCGAAGATCAGCCGCCTGAAGGTAAACCTGCTCTGGCATCGCAAGAGGAACCAGCAAATCGAACAGCTCACCGAAGACGCGCTCCAACAGCTGAGCGGCGCGCTTGATCGGATCAACCAGGCATTCGAGTTTGACCAACGGAGAGATGGCAAACTGAGCGCCTCCAGCACGAGTCATCGCGCGCCCGATTCTCTCGGCCCACGATCGATGATTCTCGGCGAGATAAATGACCAGGCACGAATCAAGATAGATCAATCCCACCCAGCCCGCTCTTCGGCGATGGCCGCCTCGATCTCTTTAGCTGTGCGGCGCCGGTAAGGAGGGAGCGGATTTG
Source organism: Candidatus Binataceae bacterium (assembly GCA_030038355.1). Taxonomy (GTDB): domain Bacteria; phylum Desulfobacterota; class Binatia; order Binatales; family Binataceae; genus JASHPB01. The sequence goes on along the minus strand of JASHPB010000309.1, from coordinate 43,506 downwards.
CCGCGAGCCAATCAAGAATGGCCCGCGCGCTACCCAAACCGGGTCTGTTATGCTGCCCGCGGGCGGGGACGAGCTTCGCGACAGGTTCACCGCGGTTGGCGATAATCACTTCCTCGCCCGCCACCGCGGCGTGAGTTGGCCAGATTACTCGCCTAGCTGCCGTGAACGCCGGAGGCCAGATCAAACGCGGCACCGGATGCGGAGTGCCGGAGCTCCGCCGAATTGAAGTGCAGGGGAGAGGAGCCCGCGACGCTCAGCGGCGCCGCGGGCGACCACGAATCAGCTCTTCCAGAGATTATTCCAGCGGTCGAGGTGTACTACTTCTGACAGCGGGCGTCGTCGGATCGGCCCGAACTTGTCGCTCGGATATCCGATCGGCAGCAGCGCATAGGTCTGCACGTCGGGCGGAAGACCGAGCGCCTGCTTGACTTCCTCTTCGTAGAACATGTGAATCGTGGTGAGGCAGGTGCCGAGGCCAAACGCGCGGCATGCGAGAATCACGTTCTGCACCGCGGGGTAGATGCTCGAGCCGGACATGCGGCCGAGATTCTTCAGCGCGGCTGCGGCCTCGGGTGGAAGCTGCGGCGGCGACCCGGAAGGCGCGGCCTGCTGGAGACACGCGACCAGCAGGACGGGCGCGTCGCCCATGTGATCGATGAGGTAGGTCGCCGATGCCATCAGCTTGTCGAACTGCTTTTGCGGCATGTGCTCGGGCTTGGTCCGATTCGCGTACAGCGCCATCAGGATCTGGCCGCCCTTGCGATAGACCTCGCCGATCTTCTTTCGCTGCGCAGCGTCCTTGACCACGATGAACTGCCAGCCCTGCTCGTTGCTGCCCGTGGGGGCGCGGATGGCGGCGTCGAGCACCTTGGTGATTACGTCATCGGGAACAGGATCGGGCTTGAAACGGCGCAGCGCGCGCGCCGTGTACATCACTTCGAACACTCCCATCTCGGCCATAGAAACTCTCCACTGATGAAGGATCTTGCTCGGCGAACAATGCGACAGACGCGCGCAAAAGAAAAGCGGCCGCAGTCTCGGCCGCTTTTCGGATTCCGTAATCAGTTCGTTCTCAGACTGGATTTCGCGCCGGGCTCACGTTCGGCGGCGGTCCGAACATGATCTTGTTGGCGTGCTTGAGCGCCGCGGGATCCTTGGTCATGAAGCCCGGCTGATCGTGATGCTTCATTTCCTTGTCTTGGGCCGTGAACGGACGCACCGTAGCGCAATATTCGAGCAGGAGACCGTTTGGATCGCGGAAGTAAATCGAGTGGCACCACTCGTGATCGAGAATCGCGGTCACATCGACGCCACGCCCGAGCAGCTCCTCGCGCTTCTTGGCGAGCGCCTCGACGTTCTCGCAGTAGAGCGCGAAGTGATAGAAGGCGCCGGGCAGACCCTGAGCGCTGTTGATATCCGTTGCCCACTCCTGCGGGATGCCCTTCACATTATCGGGGCACATGAAGGCCATGAAAGTGCCGTCGCCGGTATCGAAGAAGACGTGCTTGATCTTGCCGCCGTCGGGCATCTCGATTATGTCGCACCATCCGACGGCCATGCCGAGTTTCTTGGTGTAGAACTCGATGGTGCGATCGATGTCGAGAGTGGCGAGGCCGATATGATGTACTCCCCTTCGCTCCATGGCCTGTTCTCCTCGGGCGCACGGCCCTGCCGGCAAACCGTCTGATAATGCTACTAGCACATCGATGGCGGGATAGTCCAAGAATCCTGAACGGCCGTTTTGGACCGATGTTCAGAAATGATAGCCAGTCGAGGCCGATGAACTGGTGCTTGGTCGCCTACCGGGCCATGGCGGCCGTCAGGCGCGGGTCGAGCTGCCGCTTCAGATTTTCGCCGTGCACCTGTGCCGTCTTAGCGCTGATGCCAAGGCCCTGCGCGACTTCCTTGGTAGTCGCGCTCTCGCCGATCAGCCTCAGCACCTCGCGCTCGCGGCGCGTGAGACGCAAAGCTGCCGTCGCAGTCGAGCGGGCCTGGATTAGGGAGCTGGCCGAGCACGATTGGCGCAATCTAGGGGCTTAGGTAGCGGCGTCCCGAGCGCACTGCTCGCACCGCTGCGAGCAGTTCGGCGGCGGCATCGGCCTTAACGAGATAGGCGGCGGCCCCCGCCTCGCCAAGCTCCTCGATGACGAATTCCTCGTCATCCGTATTGGCGAAGGATGAGCACCTTGCACGCGGGCGCGTCGCGGCCAATTCGCTGCGCCGCGGTGAGTCCGCACCATCCAAGGCATGCCGACATCGAGCAGCACGACGTGCGGTGTCTGAGCCATCGCCCTTTTTCGTACGCGGACCCCGGTCCGCGTCGGCACTCTATTGGTGCATCGCGTCGGGCGCAGCACTCAGCGCCTGCCCGAGCTTCTGCATCTGGTTGCCGAACTCCTGCCAGTTGCCGTTCTTGAGCGCGGCCATCGCATGATTGTAGTCGTCCACTGCCTGATCGAAACCAGGCTTAGGCGCGCCCGTGGGAGGCGGCGTCGTTGACGGCCCGAGCTTCGTCGTAACAGTGGCAGCCTGCGCGAGTTCCGGCGCCATCGGAATTTGATTTGGAAAGAGAGCGGCGAGAGTCAGATCAAGAGTATCGCCCATCACGACACGATCGCTGTAGGCGGCGATCACACGTTGTAGCTCGGGGAGCTGACCGTTCTCGGCACGGATGTAGAGCGGCTCGACGTAGAGCAGCGCGTCCTGGATTGGAATCACGAGCAGGTTGCCGAGCAGCACCTTCGAGCCCATCTGGTTCCATAGCGAGAGTTGCCGCGAAATCTCCGGGCTCTGATTGATTCGCGCCTGCAATTGATACGGCCCGTAGTAAAGCTTGTCCTTCGAGAATGAGTACTCGAACAGATGACCATAGTCGGCGCCGTCGCAGCGCGCCGCGAGCCACGAAATCATATTGTCGCGTCCCTGCGGCACCATCGGAAGCATCAGGATGTACTCGGCGTTGGTCTCGCCCGGCAGCCGCATGATGACGTAGTAGGGCTGCATCTGTACGGTCTGGCCGCCGTAGTTCTCGCGCGGGAATCCCCACAAGTCCTCTCGATTGTAGAACACCTGCGGGTCGGTCATGTGGTAGGTGCGATAGATATCCGCCTGGATAAGGAAGAAATCCTCCGGGTAGCGAATATGCGCGCGCAGATCGGCGGGCATCTCGGTCATCGGGCGGAAGAGCGTCGGGAAGATCCGTTCCCAGGTTTTGATGATCGGATCGTCGGCATCAGCAACGTAGTAGGTGGTCGCGCCTGTGTATGCATCGATTACGACCTTCACCGAATTGCGGATGTAATTGATGCCGAGGTCGCTCCGCTGCGAGTAGGGATAGTGATCGCTCGTGGTGTAGGCGTCGACGAACCAGACCAGGTGTCCATCGTGGATAACCGCGTATGGATCGCCGTCGACGCTTAAGAACGGCGCAAGATACTTGATACGGTCGCTGATATTGCGCCGAATCATGATCTTGCTCTTCGGCACGATATTCTCGGTGACCAGCAGGTTGATGTCCTTGTAGTAAATGCTGAAGAGCAAGCGGCGCAGTAGGCCGTGAATCGGCACGCCGCCACTGCCATTGTAGTAGCTGAAGACGTTGTCGGATCCGCGCGGGTAGTCGAACTCGGGTGTCGCCGAGTCGACCACCGCGTAGTTGTCGCGCGCTTCGCCGAAGTAAACTGCGGGCTGCGTGATCTTGAGCCCGACGTCGGAAACGGCGGGAATATCTTTGACGTAGAAGATCGGCAGACCCTCGGAATCCTTCTCGTTGACGGGGCTCATCGCGAGGCCGGCGCCGTGCGTGAATTTGAGATGCTGGTTCACCCAGGTCTGCGCGTTATCAGGCAGCGCATCGATATTCATCTCGCGCGCCGAGAGCATCACCTCGGTGTACTTGCCGTTGATCCAATAGCGATCGATATCGACATCCTGGAAGTTGTAGTAGAGGCGGATTTCCTGGAGCTGACGGTAAGTATCGATCAGCGGGCGTGGATCCCAGAGCCGGATGTTCTTGACCGTTGCCGAATCTTCCTCGAGTGCAGCGGGCGTAAGGTTGTTCTTGCCGGCGAAAGGTTTCACATCGAACCCGTCGAGCTTGTAGGCATGGCGAGTCGCCTGGATATTGCGCACCAGGTAGGGCCGCTCGATACGCAGTTCGTCGGGCTTTACGAATAGCCGCTCGATTACCGGCTGGATGAAATTAAGGATGAGCGCGGGACCGAACACGATTATGAAAGCCGTTACCGGCAACCTGAGGCCGGCGCTCCGCGCGTTGGAGAAGCAGAGGGCGGCCGCAAGCAGCGCGAGCACGACCAGCAGCCAGAAGCCCGGCTCCCACAGGATTCGATCGACGTAGCGAAGTCCGAACACCACGCCGTTGGTGTGGAGCAACAGGCCAAAGCGCGAGAGCCAGTAGCTATAGGCGCGCTGGATAAAGAACAACGCGAGCAGGATCGACAGATGCGACGCGGCGGCTGGGGACACGCGCGGCGGTGATTCGCGGAAATCGATCGAGCCACGCGCCCAGTAAACCGCCACCGTGACCGCGCCGGCCAGGAATAGCAGCATCAGGAACAGGTCGCGGAGTTCTTCGAGCAGCGGCAGCGTGAAGACGTAGAATCCCACATCGCGACCGTAAGCTGGATCGACTATTCCGAACGGCACCGAGTAGATGCCCTTGAGGTAAACGTCCCAGCTCGAAGCCTCGCCCTGCGCCGCGAACAGCGCCAGCACCGCGGACCCGGCCACCACGATCAGCCGCCACGGCACGCGATCGCCGAGCGCGCGAATCAGCTCCGGCAGGTTGACCTCCACCATCTCGTCGGCGCGGCGCACGACGCGGAGCCGCTCGCGGCTCCACTTGATCGCGATTAAGCCGCTGGCGGCAGTCAAGATAAAGGTCACCACCCAGACCACGCCGAAGATTCCAACCTCCGCGCCCACCGTCGTGGTAAAGACCTCAGAGAAGCCGAGCGTGCCGTACCAGAGATAATCGACCAGTAGCGTGTCGAGGACGCCGAGCGCGATCAGAAATGCGATCGCGATCGCGATCAGTCCGAAGACGATTATCCGCGGGCGCATCTTTGGCTATTCGCCGTGCGCAATCGCGCTGACGTGCTCGCGTACGATGTCAGGCGGGCACAGCCAGACGAATATCTTGAGCGCGAGGAATGCCACCAGCAGCCAGTCCAGCTCGCCGATGATCGGAATCATGTCGAGCTCGAGCGCGGGCGGCGTCAGCATCAGCAGCACCGCCATCACCGGCACCAGCTTGGGCAGCATCGAGACTCGCCGATCATTCATCAGCCGGTAGAAGACCCGCGCGAACTGCGGCAGGTACATGACCATCCTGCGCAGCTCGAGCGGCCTGAGCAGTTGCATTCGGAGGAAGGAGCGGAACATCAGCGGTCGGCCTCGCGATTATCCTAGCACAGCGATGCGTGTAAGTTATCACACCGGCGGGCGCGCTCTAACGCCTCGTTCTGCTAGGATTGTGGAGGAAGTGGAGGTTCTGCCTTGAAGAGGCACATGCTGCTGGGTGATTTCCTGGTCGCCTACCTGCGCAAAATCGGCACCCGCCACGTCTTCGGCATCCCGGGCGACCTCGCGCTGAAGCTGTTCTTCGCACTCGGCCGCAAGCACGGCCTTGAAATCATAACCCTTTCGCACGAACCGGGAGTCGGCTTCGCCGCCGACGGCTATGCGCGCGCCACCGGCAAGATCGGCGTCGTCTGCGTCACCTACGGCGCGGGCGGCCACAACATGGTCAACCCCGTGGCCGGTTCATTTTCCGAGCGTGTGCCGCTCCTGATCTTTTCCGGCGGCCCGGGCGAGGAGGAGAGCAAACTCGGCACCCTCATCCACCATCAGGCACGCGAGATCGAATCGCAGCATCGCATCTACAAGGAGGTCACCTGCGCCTCCGCCGTGCTCACCGATCCGCGCACTGCGGCGCAGGAACTGCATCGCGTGGTGCAAACGATCTGGGCCGAACAGCGCCCCGGTTATGTCGAGATTCACCGCGACATGGTCGGGCGCGAGATCGAGGTTCCCGAGGAACTGATCGAATGGGACGGCCATTTGCATTTTCGTGAGTCCGACGCACGCAAGGTCGAGGAAGCGGCGCGCGAGACCGTGGCGATGTTCAACGAAAGCCGCAAGCCAGTCCTCATCGCCGGCATCGAGATCCATCGCTACAAGGTCGCGAACGAGTTGGTCGAGCTGGCTGAGAAGATGGGCGCGCCTGTGTTCACGACCGTACTCGGCAAGGGCGCGTTCCCGATGAATCATCCACTCTACATGGGCGTGCATATCGGGCCGATCAGCCCGCCCTCGATCGTCGCGCGCATGGACGAAGCCGATCTTGTGGTCAACCTCGGATGCCTCAAGACCGACATGAATTTCGGCAACCGGCCGCCGCGCGTTATCCAGGAACGCACGGTATGGGCGGTCGATCGCAAGGTCGACGTCAAGTTCCACACCTACACCGACGTCGCGGTGCGCGACTTCGTTCGAGCGCTGTTGCGCGAGAAGATTCGTCATCACAGCGAGCGCGTGCAGTATGCCGACAATCTGCGCGAGGTCGCGGCGCGCAACGGCAAACCACTCAAGGTGGGCCAGCTTCTCGCCACCGTCAACCAGTTCCTCGCCGAGCATCATGGCTACATCGTCGTCGCTGAATCCGGCGATATGCTGTTCGGCGGACTCGACGTCCGCGTCCATCGTTCGAGCGCCTACTTCGCCCAGGGATTTTACGCCTCGATGGGATTCGCGGTGCCGGCCGCGATCGGCGCACAGCTCGGCGGCGGACTTCGTCCGTTGGTGCTATGCGGTGACGGCGGCTTTCAGATGACGGGCCCCGAAATCGCGCAGTCACCGGCCAAGGGCGTCAATCCGATCGTTGTGGTGATCAACAACGGTGGATGGGGCATTTTTCGCCCGATCGCCGAGCGTGCCGACCTGCTGGAGATTCCCGCGTGGCCCTATGCGAAGCTCGCGCGCGATTGGGGCGGCGCCGGCTACGAGGTTTACGACGAGCACGAGCTCAGCCGCGCGCTCGAGGCCGCGCACGGCGGCAAATCGTTTGCGATCATCGACGTTCGCGTCGAGCGAGACGACCTCTCGCCGATCACCGTCAAGTACATCAAGGCCGCGGCGAAGCGCTCCCAGGCGCCATCCGAGAAATCCGCGCGCGCCAATCGTCGGTCATGAACCAATCGCTCGCGGACTATCGTCGCGCCTACGCTGAGTTTCGCTGGCACGTTCCCGAACATTTCAATTTCGGCGCGACGATCGACTCCTTCGCCGCCGATCCGAATCGCATCGCGCTCCTGTGGGAGGATTCCGAAGGCCGCCGCGCGCGTCTCACCTTCACCGATCTGCGCGAGCAGTCGAATCGCATCGCCAATGTGCTGCAAGGCATCGGCCTCCGCCGCGGCGATCCGATCATGCTGGTGCTGCCGCGCATCACGCTCTGGCAGGCGGCGTATATCGGCGCGCTCAAGCTCGGCGCGCTGGTGATTCCGTGCACCGCGATGCTGCGCGAGAAGGACCTTATCTACCGTGCCAACCATTCGGGTGCGCGCGCCATCATCGCACCGCTCGAGCTCGCAACGATGGTCGCGGATTTAAAAAGGGAATGCCCGAGTCTGCGCCACTTTCTCATTGCCGGAAGCAATCGCACCGGTTGGACGGGATTGCCCGAGGCGATGCTGGCGGCATCACCGGACTATCGTCCGGCGCCGACCAAATCGAGCGATCCGGCCATCTGCTATTACACCTCCGGCACCACGCGCGAGCCCAAGGCCGTGCTGCACAGCCATGCCTACACCTGGAGCCATCAGTACACTGGCAAGAACTGGCTTGGGCTTAAGGAAGGTGATCGTCACTGGACCACATCCGATACCGGATGGGCCAAGGCCGCGTACGGCGTGCTCTTCGGCCCGTGGATGAACGGCGTCACGACATTCATGTACAACGGCCGCTTCGAGCCGCGCCGCGAACTCGAACTAATCCAGCGCTACAGCATCACCACGTTCTGCGCGCCGCCGACGGAGTATCGGATGCTGATCAAAGAAGACCTCGGCGCCTTCAGCCTCGACAAGCTCCGTCACTGTACGGGCGCCGGGGAGCCGCTCAATCCCGAGGTGATCGACGTATGGCGCGAGCGTACAAAGCTCACGATTCATGACGGCTACGGCCAGACCGAAACCATCATCCTCGCCGCCAATATGCCCGGGATGGAAATCAAGCCGGGCTCGATGGGGCTGCCGTTCCCGGGCCACGACCTCCAAGTGATCGACGAGGACATGAATGAGACCGCACCTGACGAAACCGGCGAGATCGCGGTGCGCGTAAGCCTCCATCGCCCGCCGTCGCTCTTTCTCGAGTATTGGAAGAATCCCGAGGAGACGGCGAATGTCTTCCGTGGTGACTGGTATCTCACGGGCGACCAAGCGACTCGCGACAGCGACGGCTATCTATGGTTCGTCGGACGCGCCGACGACGTCATCATCTCGGCGGGTTATCGAATCGGCCCGTTCGAGGTCGAGAGCGCCCTGCTCGAGCATCCCGCCGTGATGGAATCCGCAGTGGTCGCGAGCCCTGACGCGGAGCGTGGCACGATCGTGAAGGCATTCGTCAAGTTGAAGGCGGGGGTCGCGCGCGACGATCAGCTCATCCACCAGCTCCAGGAGCACTGCAAGAAGATCACGGCGCCCTACAAGTATCCGCGCGAGATCGAATTCATGGACGAGCTGCCAAAAACAGTGAGCGGCAAGATCCGCCGCGTCGATCTGCGAAGGCGCGAAGAATCTCAAAAGCGGAAGTGAAGTCTGAATCGCCGTCCGTCACATACGCGGGAAGCATTACTCGCTACCACCTCGGCAGAAATGACCTGAGACTAAGGATTGGGATATGCTCGAACTTCCTTAATGCCGACATCTTCCTGTCGCCTGCTACCATGGCTTGAGCTCGACCCGAAACCGCGCATTCGATGTGCGATTGTCCGCATCATCTGTCAGAACCGAAACCCTTGCTCCCGATTGGACGCGCTCGGAGTTGTCCGCCAGAAAGATAGCCAACCAGGGAGCGCCTCGGCATCGCGCGCGAACTTCCCCGCCATCACTGTGAGTAATTCGTCCAGCAGTTCATCGGATAGCAGCGGGTTGTCCGCACCGTGCGGAAGAACACGCTTCGGTGCGTGATCGGCGGCGGAAGCCGAGAAAACGAACGCCGAAACGAAGACGTTCTTGTCGAAGACGACCCTCGATCCTCCAGGTTCCGTCTAAGATCGCGCGCGATCAGAATTCCCTTTTTGACGCGCCTTGCGGCTCCAGAAACCCTGAATTTCCCGATAGTCGCTGATCGCTCGCGTCGTGTGCGCGCGGCGCGTGGTGCTCGCTGTATACGGAGCTGACAGCACGGCCTTCGCTTCGCGCAATCTGACGCGCCTCTCGCGCCAGATCTATCGGCAGTGAGACAGTGAGCTTGACCACAGATGCCACTCTCGCCGAATCTCCACTGGGTATGAATCATTCATACCACCAGTGCTTCGACTCATGGGTAGCGATTTGTTGCTATCGAAAGACGCGCCGCGCGTCGGTAGTGGAGAAGTGCCAGATCTCTCCGGTCCAGACACTTGGCCGGCGAGTGGGACATCGACTGTGGAAGCACTTCACGGTACAGTACACGCCTATCCACGGCAGCCGGCTCAATCCGGCTGAACTCGAGGTCAGCCCGTGGTCGCGCCAATGTTTGGGCCGATTAGCGAATCGCAACGTTCGGCGAACTGCGCCGCCGCACCGCGGCTTGGAACCGCTGGTCCGAAACCGCCGGCGCAACTCACCTATGCTCAGCTCTCTCTGTTGCGTTAATGACACGAATTCGAGCCTGGCCGTCACTGCTGCTTCCCCATCCGCGGGCGCTCTCCGACTGCGCAATGCATCCAGCGGCTCTTTGATTGCGAGTGCGGTCACCACTAGCGCGGCACCCATCACGAAACAACCGGCGGCCACACACCAATCGCTTCGACAAATTTAATCACCGCTGCGTGAACGACGTCTTCAGCAGGTCCACCTTGCCGGCGAAGTCCTCGAGGTCGACTTCGGTCGTCTCCAGCACTCGCGCGACCATCCCCCAAAACCCGATCGACATAATCAGCTCGACGATCTCGGCCGTCCCCAGATGCTTCTTGAGCGCATCGAGCGTTTCGCGCGAGCCCTTCACGTTGCGCGCGACCTCGTCGGTGAACCGCAGCACCAGCCGCTCGACATCATTGAAGCACTTCACGCCCTCCCAGTTGTCGAGCGCCGCGATCTGCTCGTCCGTGCATCCCGTGCTCTTGGCGATCGGCACGTGCTGCGTCCACTCGTAGACGCTGCCGCTCACTTTCGCCGTGCGCAGGATCGCGAGCTCGCGGAGCTTGCCATCGAGCTTCGCGCGCGTGAGCAGTGAATTGCCGAGCATCGAGAATGGATAGAACGCCGCGTCGGAGTTGGCGATCATCCGCGCCACGTTGAGTGTCACTTTTCCACGATGAAGTATCTCGCGCGTTTTCTCCGCCACCTTGCTTTCGTCAACGTAGGGTAATAGCGCCATCGCTTTCGGTTCTCCTTTGAATGGTTTCGTTTGCTCGTCAGACGCTAGTCCTCAGCGCCGCGCGATCGCAAACTACGACGCCTTGGGTGCCGCTGCACGATGCGTCGGCGGCATGAGCGCGGCAAAGGCCGGATCGACGATCAAGTGGCCCACCGCACGCGACATCGCGACCGATAGCGATTCGTAAGGATCGGTCTCGAGCGGAAGGAAGACCTCATGCCCGACCGGGTTCGGCGGCTCATGCTCCTGGCCGTCGATTTCGCTCGCATAGACAACTTTGCCCGCGTGGTCGCGCAGCTCGTACCTGATTTTCACCGACGCATTCATCTCGAAGTATTGGCCGTGGATCGTCTGCTCGGCGCTGAAACGCTTTTCGACTCGCACCGATTCAAGCGTCGAATCGAGAACAAAATCGGTTCCTGCGGGTGCCGAAGCGCCCGACTCTATCGAGGCAGGCTTCAGCCCCGCGTCGCGGAGCGCGCGCACGATCGCCCTTTTCACCGTGTCAGTAAGATCGCGTACGACAATTTGCTCGGTTGGCTTGCCGTCAGGACCGTAGACCGCTCCTGCCTCGATTAGGTCTGGCTCGCGCGAGGCCGTCGGCCTCACGGCGATTACGGCCGGTCTGAAGTCATTCTGTGAACCCGGCACGAAGCCGGGCAGATAGTGCAACCCCCTGCCCCGCCGCGAGCATCCTCCGGCTAGCACCAGCAACGCAGCCAGCAGAATGGCGCTATGGCTCCGGGTGCGTAACAGCCTGGCTCCTTTCCCGCCACCAGACCAGGATGAGGATCAGAAAGACAATCGCCGCGCCGAGCCCAACCCACCGTGTCGCCTGATGCGCGGCAGCAACCACGCGGTCAAGCTCGTCGCCGAGCAGGTATCCAACCGTCACGATCAGCGAGCACCAGACCATCGCGCCGAGCACATTCCAGCCGAGAAACTGGAAGAATGGCATCTTGCAGGCACCGGCCATCGGCCCCGCCATGAAGCGTGCGCCCGCTATGAAGCGCGCCATGAAGACCGCCTTGCTGCCATGATCCTGGAAGAACGCCTGCAAGCGATCGTACCGCGAGCGCAAGAAATGAAACCGATCGGCGAGTCGCAGGATCACCGCCTGCCCTCCGGTGCGGCCGATCACAAATCCTGTGCAATCGCCGACAACCGCGCTCATGAACACAACGACGTAGACGTAGCGGAGGTCGAACAACTCGCGCGCCGCGAAGAACCCCGCCGCGAGCATTACTGTCTCTTCGGGGACGGGCACACCCAGGTTGCCGACGAAGACGCAGATGAAGATGCCGAGGTAACCCCACGTCGCGAGCCACTGCTCGATGATCGCGGGATCGGCTATCTTATGCATTCGCTAAACGCCTGGCGCCTTCGAGCGCATACTCTAGCTTGCGGGCGGCGGCAAATGAACGCGTGCGTTCGATGTGCCGTCGCGCCAGAACCGCGAGGCGATGATCGCGCTTAGGATCGTGGTCGCGCCGCCCGCCTTCCACGCCGCCGAACTGTAGACCAGTGCCACGTTCTGAGTCGTCGCCGGCACCTTCAGCGCAAGTAATCCGCCCGCATCGACGACTTCGCCAGCGCCCGCACGAGCTTCAGCCGGCCTGGTAATTCTGATTGATGACCATGGTGGACGGCATGGGCGCGTTGACGGCGAAGCTCAGACGGTTGGGCGACCACTCGCGGAGCTGCACGCTGCCCTGACCATTCATGTACTGTTCACCACGGTATCCCTTCTGCTTGTAGCCGAGCGCCTTGGTCGGCCAATCCGTGTACTTCTAACGCGCGACCATTGCCAGGTTGCGCTTGGCGACGGCGGTCTGGTCAAACACGATTGATTGCAACAGCCTGCCTGAAGCAGGGTGCGCTTTCGTAGAACTGGTCTGGATGATCGACGCCTGCCATAGTTAAAGGCGTGCCGAGAATCAGCGAATCGAGCTCGCCGGCCACAATCTAAGCGGCGGCCGCGATGGCCGCGCCATAAGCGCCGAATCTCCGCAATGCGCCGTCGACCGCGAATGCCGCGATTAATCCGATACAGCGCGTGAATGGGATGTCGGGACGCGAACTGAAGCGCAGCATCTCGCCCATCGGCAGGCGCTGAAGGCAGCGCCAGATTGGGAATTCACCATCGACGCCGCCGATCGCGAAGGCGAGCACCGCTGCCACGCGGGGAAACGAAGCGCGCCTAAGGATCGCGAGCATCCCCATCCCGCCGCACTGGTACGGATTCCAGAGTGGAAATTGATGAAAGTGCGCGACGGTGTGATAAGCGACCCAATCCAGCTCCGTGTTGAAATCCCAGTCGTCCCGAAAAGTCCGACTCGTTAGCCAGAGGAGCAATGGATAGCTGCAAAGCGCGCCAAATACGATCGCAGCGGCGCCCACGCGAAGCCCTTCGCTTCGCAATGCGGTCGCGTCGCCACTCGAGGCAAGAAAATCAGCCGCCGAGGCGAGCACAGATCGAATCGAGACGCGCTCAGCCGTAGCCATACCAGCGGATGTGCCAGACGCCGAAGGCTATCAGGACAACCGACGCGACGATCAGGATTCGCGTCAGCTGATCAACGCGGCGATGCACTCCTATGGCCATCAGCACGAGCAGGAACGGAAACGCGTGCAGATAATGTCGCGTCCCAAACTGCGAGAACCCATTGGTGAAATAGAAAAGACTCGGAGTCATCGCGACCAACGCCGCGAGCCCGACAATCGCGGTTTCGAACTTGCCGAAGCTCGGCCGGAGCGCGAGCAGGAATGCAGGACTGGTGAGAATCAGCGCCTGCCCGCCAAACGTCGGATGGATATAGGGAAACGTACTGTTCACCGAGGGCGCCATGAAGAGCAGCGTATAGAGGTTGCCGGGGAAGTGTTCGAGGGCGAAGAGGCGCGAACCGGGTGGCGCAAAAATGAAAACGCCCCGATCGAAGAGGCTATGGTAGCGGAGCTCGTTGAACACGACGTAAACGATTGCAGCCAGCGCAAATCCCGGAATGAATCCGAGCAGGTCGCGAATCTTTGGCGCGCGCCCATAGACCAGCACGACGTAGAATGGCCAAACGAACGCGAGATCGTAGCGCGCGAGCGCGGCGAGCCCGGCATAGAGCCCAATCCAGAGCGGCCGCGCAGCGCCTAAGGTTTCGTCGAGCGCGAGGAACGTAAACGCAATCGCCACTACCATCGAGACTTCCCAGCTTCCCCCGTTTATCGATTCCGACCAGAGGATCGTGCCGGCGCCGAAGAAGACCGTTAGCCATACGCGTGCGTTGTTCGTGAGGCGGAAGCGGCCGAGCATCCTCCATGCAAGCGCCGCGTCGAGCGCGCCGAAAACAATCGAGACGACGGTCTGACTCGTATTCATCCCCCAGACTGCGACCACCGGCATTAACAGGAAAGCGGGCAGCAGCGGATGAAGTTGGTAGCTGAAAGCGCCGACTTGAGCATGCTCGATATAGTACGGAGCGTCGATCCAGATATGGCCGTGAAGGAACGAGTAGGCCTGACGAATGTGAGCATTGAAGGGACTCGAATCGTTGCCCGCGGTGGCGGCATAAAATGCGAGGAACATCGCGAATACCGCAAATTCGCTGAGTGCTTCGATGAGGGCCGGGGTCAGCTCCACTGCGCGGATAGTGTAGCTCACGTAGAGCGTGACGAAAGCGACCAGTCCCGAGGCGACCAGGAGCCGGTTCGGATACTCGGCGAGGCGCCACATCACGATCACGCCGACAACCGCAGTGACAAGACCGGCGGCGAGCCATCGGCGGCAATCCGCGAGCGTGGGCGCCGTCCGCGTCAGCTCAGCCACTCCTTCCCTCCCCGATATCAGCGCGCCTGTAAAGGCGGTATTCGCCGCGGTTGAAAATCTCAATGTAGCCTGCGGGCGGATCGCCAAGTCCGCGCGGTGGCGGCGCCTGCTCGAGAATGTAGGGCGGCCTTCGCGCGAGCGCGGCCGGCAAGTCGGCGAGACCGCGCACGCGGCTTGCAGCCTGGAACAGGTTGTTCGGATCGTAGTGGTAGTCGATCGGATCGTCGTCGATTCCGGTGAAGACCGCGATCTGTGCGAGCTCCCACGCCGTCGTCGAGTCGGTGAGGTGCAGAATGTGCGTCGCCGGCGTGATTCTGCCCACTCGCACTTCACGCTCGAGTACGCCGACCAGCGCCATACCATCGGGATTCATCGTCCAGCGGGCGTCTCCCGTTCCGCTCCAATAGCCGTACTCTGCGCGCGCGAGGTTGAACCCCCATTGCTCCGTGATCGAGTGCTCGTCGCTGTCATAGTCCTGGGGACCGGCGGACCGATGCCACGGGTAGATCAGCATCGTCATCAGCGCGAAGAAGGCAAGCGCGCGCGGCATGCGACCATGAATAAGGGCCAGCAGGTAGCCGGCCGGGAAGACCAAGAAGTACGGCACCCAGTAATCTCCGAGCTTGCTCATGAAGTCGGCGAGCATGTAGCGGCCGACGGGTGTGGTCACGAGAGGTTCGAGCCACTTGTTTGCAAACTCGGCGGCGAGAGAAATCAGCAACGCGATAGCGAGCGCGCCAAGATTAAGAGAGCCTTGCCCAATCCAGGCCTCGATCGCGGCCGCTATCATCCCGCCGGCGGCCAACGCGCCTAGCAGCGGCATCAAGGGCGCGATACTGTCGAGCATCGAGTCGTTAATTTCGTGCCTGTACAAAACGAAGACAAAAGCGCCTGCGACCAGACCGACGCCCAGCCAATCAAGCAACTTGCTCTTGCTGGCTCGCGGCCTGAGCCGCGAAGCGCCAGCTACGATCAAGCCGAAACCCGCGAGTATAAGCAGCGGCAGGATCGGGTACGGCACCGGCCGCTGCTCGGCGATCAGCAGCTCCGGCATTGCGATGAAAGCGGCGCCGACCAGGCTCACTAGTGCCGCGTCGAACCCGGCACCGTCGCCACTTGCGAGCCAGAGCAGCGCGGCGCCAGCCGCGACGAGCATCGCGAGCGCGCCGCCGATCGCGTGCGACGCAACGGCGGTTCCCAGCATTGTCGCGCCGGCCGCGAACAAGCTGCGGTTGCGCTTCTCCTCGAGCACGAAGGAGAGGCCGAGGAACGCGAGGACGAACACGACCGCCGTTGCTCGCATGCCCTGCTCGCGCCGGAAAACGTTTGTGAAGAAAAGCAGCAGCGCGGCGATTCCACCGGCGGTGTCGCCGAACAGCGTGCGGCCGAGGCGATACGTGGCGAAGATAATCAACCCCGCCATCGGAAGCATCGCGGCAGTCTCGGCCAGCGCTGCAAGACGCGTCACGCTGCCCAAGGCGAGAGTTGCGTAGAAAAGCTCGAGCGCCGGGGCCTGCACATGAGTGCCGTACGCACCGTAGGCATCGTTGTCGAACGGCAGATAGCGCTGGAACGTCACGATCCGCTGGGCAGCCGCGGGATGATTCAGCACGTCCATGAAAGGCGGCACGGGAGAGCCGAGCTGCAGCGGCAGCATGGACGTCGCGAGAAGCGCCCATGCGAGCAGTGCATATTTCTGGCCGATGCTAGGCGCCGAGAATCGCAAGCTCGGTGGATCGCGAATGAGGACGTAGGCCGCGGCGGCGAGCGCGATCCAGATCGTCATCGTGCGCCAGAGTCCGAGCGGCCCAAGCACGTTGCCAGCGACGTAGGCGACGATCCAGAGCCCCGCGGCGCCGGCCAGGATCGCATCGCCAACTTCGATCGTCGAGTCGACGCGCAGCAGCAATCCGCCGATAACTACCGCGCTAAGCGCCCAGAAGAACCAGACTCTCGTCGCGGTCCATGCCGTCAGCGGTACGAGCGGCCATATCGCGCGCCACGCGCCAAGCCAGTCTAGGTGATATGGAAAATCGCGCAGGCGATGGAGCGCGAGCGCGGTCACGATTGCGGACCCTGCCCACGCCGCCACCCATTGCCACGTCGATGCTTCGCCCGCGCGCGGGCCGTCACGCTCCAAGCGATCGCGCTCCTCTCATTGCGCGCATGAGAATGGCGATCCAGCGCCCTCAGGGCAAACCGCTCGAGCCTGCAGGTTATTTCCTGCCGGGGGCATCACGACTGCTCATTTCCTCGGGCGGATAAACGTTGCGGAAGAAGTAATAGTAGAGGACCGTGTTGATCGCCTGCATCACGGCAGCGAATTCCAGCGGTAACGAGAGCAGCAGATGCTCCATGAAGTAGCCGGCCATGTATGGCCCAACGGCGGACGTCACTTGGGAGGGAAAGTTGGCCATCCCCGAGGCGCTCGAACGCTCCCCGGGTTCGATGACGCCCATCAGGTATGACTGTCGCACTGGGATCGAGAGCACGTTGAACACGGCGCGGATTCCATAGACCAGCGCGGCGAGGCCGAAGGTCGGCATCGCGACCACCGCGAATAGCAGCACGGTCGAGATTCCGCGCGTCACAACGACCGAACGCACCGAGCCGAGCCAGAGTGCAAGGCGTCCGGCCATCAGGTAGGGCAGCGCGGTAACCATGTTCATGACAAAGAACACGCCGGCGAGCTGGGCCGCGCTCACGCCGAAGCTGCGATAAAACCAATAGACGACGATCGGCCCAAGCATCCCGATCGCGAGTCCGTTGGTCGAACTGGTAATCATGAACCGGATCACCAGCCGCCACGATTCGCGCGACAGTCCAAGCAGCAGACCTTTGCGGGAGCGCGCGCTTCGCTGCTCGCGCTCGAGTTCTTCAGCCAGTTCGATTTCGAGCGCGCGGTTCTCGCTGATCGGCAAGACTGCAACTGCCATCGCCATGCCCAAGGTGCCGGCGGCCACAAACAGGATTCGATAACCGAGCAACTCTCCGCCGCCGGAGAAACGATGCAGCAATGACGGGAGCGCGGCGAACGCGGATCCAACGGCGCCTGCCACGACGCCGACGAAGGAGAACGCACCAAAGACCGTGGTCCGATTCTCGTCCGATGAATGCTCCGCGACGAGCGCCTGCACGGCAGGATAAAACAGACCCCACGCGCCGCCCGCGAGCGCGCCGCCGCGGCCGATCGAACCGATCGCGGCGAACGCAACGATCCAGGAGAAGCTGTGCGCAAATGCAAAGCCGAACCCGCCGAACCCGAGCATCAGCGAGATTACTACGAGGAACAGCTTGCGCCCGAAACGATCCGCGAGCACCCCGACCACCGTCGATATTCCCGCGGCCGCGACCGCAGAAACCGCAAGCAGAACGCCCAGCGCCTGGGCGCCATATCCCAGTGCCACGAGATAGAGCGGCAGGATGATTCCCAGGTAGCCCTGCGAGATGCTGCGCAGGACACGGAGCACGAAGAGCCACACCAGGTCGCGATTCAGCCAGGAGATGCCAAGTATCGGCGCGGCCGCCTCGGATTGCGTCGCGGACGCTCGATCGGGCGCCCCATCGGCAACCGGCCGCTCAGCCGGCAGACGAGCGCTCACTCGGCGTGCGCCTCGTCCTGCGGCACACCGCTTTTCGGCAGCAGGAACAGAAATGGCAGGACAGCAGCGAGAATCAGCGCCGTCAACCAGAAGCAATCGTTGTAGGCCATCATCGTCGCCTGCCGGTTGATTATTTGATTGAACATCGCAAGGTCGCGGCGTTGGCCGGGCGCGGAGACGAGACCATGCGCACCGAGGAAGTTCTGGAACTGCTGATCGGTCGAGCGGAACAGGGGGTTGGTGCGACGAACGGAACCAACGAGGTTCGACCGATGTGCTTGCGTGCGGCGCGCCACCAGGGTTGCGAGCGCAGCGTAGGCGACATTGCCCGACTCTCGCCGCGTGAGCGTATAAAGACCCGACGCTGCCGTCATCTGTGCTTTCGACATCGTGCTGAGCGAAACCGTGCTAAGTGTGACCATCGAGGCGCCCATGCCGATCCCGGTCAGCACCAGAATTGGCAGGAAGCTGAAGAATCCGACATAAAGCGTGAAATGCCCGAGCTTCCAGTAACCGACGATCAATGCCACCACGCCAATCCCGATCAGCGTTCTGGGGCTCACGATATTGTAAAGCCGGCCGACGATCGGCATTGCCAGCAGCATCGTGACCGCGCGCGGCATGAGCACCAGTCCTGCCTGCATAGCAGGATAGCTCAGCAGATTCTCGGTGAACTGCGGCAGGAGAAAGCTCGATCCGAAGAGCGCGAAGCCAATCGCCGCGCCAAGCGCCGAGCCCACGCTGAGCGGCACATTGCGGAAGAGCCTGAAGTCAATCACAGGCTCTTCGCTTCTTAGCTCCCAGATGACGAGAGAGACCATCGCGATCAGCGCGATGATCGCTCCAATCACGATCCAATTGTTAGAAAACCAATCGACTTCCTCGCCGCGCTCGAGCACGACCTGCGCCGCCGTGAGGCCGATCGTCAAAAACGCGATTCCGCCCCAGTCGATACGCGTGACGCCGCGCTTGAGATAAGGCGGATCGTGAACGAACGCACTCACCATCAGGACGCCCACGATGCAAAACGGCACGTTGATGTAGAAGACCCACTGCCAGCCGTAATTGTCGACCAGCCAGCCTCCGACCACCGGCCCGAGCGCGGGGGCCAGAACCACGCCCATGCTGTAGATCGCCATCGCCATGCCCTGTTCGGCCGGCGGAAATGTTTCGCGTGCGATCGCCTGCGAGCATGGCATCAGGCTGCCGCCACCGACCCCCTGTAGCACGCGGTAGAAGATCATCTGCGCGAAGGTCTTCGACGTGCCCGCGAGCACAGAACCGAAGATGAACAGAAACATCGAGGCGAGGAACAATCGCTTGCGCCCCAGCACGGCGGTCCACCACGCCGCCATCGTGATCATGATGATCTCGGCGATCGAGTAGGCCGTCGACACCCACGTGATAGTGAGCAGGTCCTGGCCGAAGCTGCCCATCATATGCGGCATCGCGACGTTCACCACTGTCGCATCCATGACCGACAGGAAAGTGCCGATCATGACTGATGCCGCCACCAGCCACTTTCCCGCTGGTGCTATTTCTCCGCCGGCAGTCGCGCCTTTGAATGACGCGCGGGCGACAGGAGTTGCCACGACAAAATCCTTTCTGACCGCGAGTTATCGCGTCTCGTGCAGTTGTGCAAGCCGCAATGCAGACTCGCATCACGATCGTAGAATAGCGCGCCGCTGGCTGCCATGATCGCGCGCGATGAAAAGTCACGGCGAAATGTACTCAGGTGTGGAAGGAGAAGTGACGGTGGCCCTTACAATAGTCATTCTGATCAGCGCCGCCCTGCTCGAGGTCGGGGGAATCGCTTTGATAAGGATGGGACTGCTCGGCGCGCGCGGATGGATCTTCGCGGGTGGCGCCACACTCATCATCTACGGTCTAGTCGTCAACCAGGGACTGCTCGATTTCAGCCGCCTGATGGGCGCGTACATCGGGGTCTTCTTCGTCGTCTCGCAAACCATTGCGATCGTACTTTTTCATGAATCTCTCGGACGTGCGGCGCTCGCCGGCGGCGCGCTGATTGTCGCGGGCGGCGCCGTGATGATGCTGTTCTGAGGCGAGGACAAGCCAACGACACCGGACGAAACCAGCAAGGGCACCGAGACGACACGCCTGGCGCGCCCGCTGGTAAGAACCTAACAGGCCGCCATTCTAGGCTTTCTTCGCGAATGGGCGGTCGCGCTCGGTGAGCGCGCCCTTCAGTCCCTTCTCCCGGCTCGCCTTCATCCAGTTGCGCACCGTCTCGGTCTGATGCGCGATCACGTCGATATCAGCCGACGACTGCTCGGCGGCGCGAATACCGAGAATCTCGATATATCGATTCACCGCGGCCTTGTGCAGCGTGAGCAATTCGGCGGGGACCATCGCGACCCGCCGCGCGTAGGCGAGAGTCTCGGCCTCGAGCTTGTCCTTCGGATACACGCGGTTGACGAGGTGCCAGTCGAGCGCTTCCTCTGCCGACATGTAGTCGCCGGTGAAGAAGTACTCCTTGGTTTTGCGCGGGCCCATCAGGAGCGGCCACATCGAAAGCGTCGGCAGGATTCCGAGCGAACGCCCAGCCGGATGGCCGAACTGCGCATCTTCGCTCGCGAACACGATATCGCAATGGCCAACGAACTCGGTGCCGCCCGCAAGGCAGTAGCCGTGCACCTGCGCGATCGTGGGCTTGTTGATCGACCATAGCCGTTGCCATCGCTCGATCGTCTTGTTGAGACCGAAGCGATCGTTGGTCACGGTGAAGCCTGAGCCCGGCTGCTGCGTGCCCTGCAGATCGTAGCCCGCAGAGAACGCTCGCCCCGCGCCGCGGATAATCAGCACGCTCGCGCCTGAGTTAGTTTCGTACTCGTCCATTACCGAATCGACCTCGCGGAGCAGCTTCTGCGAGAGCGCGTTCAGCTTCTCGGGCCGATTAAGCGTGAGACGCCAGATTTTGTCTTCGACTTCTTCGTAGATAACGGTTTCGTAGGATGCCATCGCGATAACCTCCGTCTATTTCACGGCCGCGAGAAAATCACCGGCGACTTCGGCGGATTCCTCGGGCGCTTCCCAGAAAAACATGTGGCCCGCATCGGCGATGATATGTTGCTTCGATCCCGCAATCGCGCCGTTCAGCAAGTCGGCGTTAGCGACCGGCACGATCGCGTCGTCATCACCATGGATCACAAGCGTCGGCGATTTGATCTCGCCGAGCCGCGCGTAGCTGTCGAAGCCGCCGATCGCCTGCGCCTGCCGCAGGTAGGTATGCATCGGCGTGATCGGATAATTGCCCATCTCGGCGAGCGCGCGCGCAATCGTCGCCTGGCCCTCGACAGAGGCGATGAATTTCTTGCCGCATGCAGCCGAGAATGCGCGCCGCGCCTGCTCCTCCGGCGCCATTCCCGGCTGAGGCATTAGAGCCGCGATTGCCTCAGCAGCGGCCGGAATCGATTTCGACGCGCCGCAGTTAGTGCAGCCGAGCACCAGACCGCGCACGCGCGCCGGATAAGCGAGCGCAAACTCCTGCGCGATCATCCCGCCCATCGAGATACCGTAGATATGGGCTCGCGGCGTCTTCGCATGGTCGAGCACGGCCGCGACGTCCGCGGCCATATCGCCCAGAGTCCACGCCACGTCGGGCTTATCGCTCTCGCCCGTACCGCGATTGTCGATCATGAGAATTTTAAAGCCTTTCTCCATGGCGTTGAGAAACGGCTCGCCCCACGCGCGGCCCGAGCCGCTGAAGCCCATGATCAGCGCGACCGGTTCACCCGCGCCACGGATCTCGTAGCGCAGCTTGTACCCCTCGTGCGAGGTCGCAAAATCACGAACTGCCATAGTCGGTAACTCCTGCTGGCAAATGAATTTGCCGCGGCGCCTACGCCGCGGCGATCTCGAAGTCCTCCGCCAGGATCTCACCGAGCAGGCGGAAGACCTCGCGGTTGACGATAAGACTCGAATGCAGCCCGTTGACTTCATGGTTGGGCCCGTCCTCGGCGATGCACGCACGCCATGCGACGATTTCATCGCGCCGCGTGTAGATCGAATCGAAACGGACGGCGGCCGCAATTTCAGCATACACCGCGCGCGCAAATCCGCATGGGCATACCGGCGTGCCACAATCTTCCGGCGCGCTAGCCAGAGTCTGCCAGAATGATTGCACGGCGCGAAGCGTGGGCAGCACTTCCGTCCGCACTCCCGCCCATCCGTCACGCACTGGAGAGCCTAGCGCAATCACGCGGCTAACGAGCCGCGGCGCTGCGGCAGCAACGCCACGAGCCAGCACTCCGCCGAGGCTATGGCCAATAAGCGCGACACGCATGCCGCTTTCATTGGCAATCTTTTCGACGCGCCATCCCACGAGCTCGATCTTCCGCTTCGGACAGCCGACGTTGAGATCGATTCCCGACAGATAAGGCCGGTAGCCGATCCTTCTCAGCCACCGCGCCATCACGCCGAACGTCCAGTCTCCCGCAGTGAAACCCGGAATCAGGAGGACCGGCTGGCCGTTACCGCGGGTGACGCCGGTGCCGTAATAAACAGGGTCGCGAAGCAGAGTCGATAGTTGCTGCAGGAAATCGATCCAGGCGTTTGCCGTCAGACTTACGAGCATCGCGTCGCGGCCGCTCCAGCGGCCAACGTCCGGCGAAGGTTGCACGAACCGGCAGGATTAGTAAAGGCTCGACAGACCGATTTATTGGTCAATTTGAGCGAAGTTCAACCGCCTCCGCCAAGCGTAGCCGCTTCGACCTGATGCACGAGACGTCGCAGCGAGCCACGCCTGACCGCCGGTTGGCGGCACCGCGGCAGCGGCAGCGATTGACTTCTGCGAAATTGTCCCGGCGTCGATCAACCATCCTTCGTTTTCGTCGCCCTCTACTCCCGGCATGTAGGAGACGGAGGAAAATCCGCTCTGCAGGTCTTCATCGACGATCGCGGTCGTGAAAATCCGATTGAATGGATAAACGGCTTGCTGACATTGACGACCCCGAATCGTCACAGAGCGGACTGGGAATCTTCGCTCATGGAACAGGCAATTGCGCGCGGTTCTTTCATGGAGGTTTGAGCGAGGGCTACCAAGGCAGCTCCTCGGAGATGATTCAGGTCATGGCGTCGTGATGATGACTAATTCTGACAACGGCGCGCGGCTCGCGGGTGAGATAATCCGCGCCGTCGAACACCAGTAAGGTTGGCCCAGCTCAGTGCGGTGGTGAAGACGACTTACACCGAACTGGCTCAGAGATTGAGAAGCAATCGGCAATGACGTCATCCCGAGCGAAGTCGAGGGATCTCAAGCAGCCAGTTTGGCCACAGAAAAAGGGGGCCAAATGACACGATCTCAGATGAGAGGTCGTGCCATTTCGGATGCACGAAGTCGATCAGTTTGAGCTTCTTTTCGCGTCGCCATGAATTTGAGTGGCTTCTCGCTTTCGATCGCAGGGCACCCGTCGGTCAAACGATTCAAGGGCGAATATCGTGCCTTGGTTTGCGGATAAGATCCTCGACTTCGCTCGCAGTTTCCCTTCGCTCGGGATGACGGAAAGAACCTCTCGAGTGCCCTCGTATCAATTGTCTCGATCGCAGGCGGTGATTTCTTCCTGTATTCGACAAAATCGCGCGCGATCCTTTCCGGCCGACGCGCGGCAATGGGCCATCGCCTGTCTGCTGGCGCGCGCCACGTCCGGTCCTAGCCCCCAGCCAAAGCCGGGCGTGCCGGACTTGGGATCGATTGCTGCCGCATAACACTTGCCTGTGAACGTCCGCACGATTCGACATCGCGCCACTGCTTTCTGGACGTCGGGTTGCCAACGACACTTCTCAAACGCTGCCGCGCTTGCGTCGTCGCATGTTGGATCGTCAACACTTCCACCGATCGCAACTCCATCCGCCACGACATTGCCAGTCGAGCCGATCGCCAGAGCGCCCTCGGCGGCGGCGCTAGTCGAGCATGCGATCAGAGCGGTGAGACCGAAGAGCAAGACGGTCATGAACTTTTCCAAATTTTGTTGGCGAAGCCATAAGTGGCCCACTCGAATCTAGTTAGAGGGAACAATCGCCCGGCATGACCCATAGTGAGCAGCGCTAGTAGTGCGATCGTAAACGGTCGTCGCTGCGGCAACTACTAATGAAGGCAAGCTCTCATACTGCTGGTAAGACACTGGTCAGGAAAGGTCGCCCGTACGCAGAAACTCGCGCACGCGATGTGCGAAAAACGCGGAAAGAAAAACGGGCGCGGAGAGGTGATGCAGGAGCCGCGCCCGGCTAAAGAACTTTTTCTGCGCTTAGTTCAGGCGCCAGAGCGAACGCGCAGCCTCGGCCGAGCGCTCTACCACCTTGCGGCCGAACTCGTTCTGCGCCTCGAAAATCGGCGCAAGCGGCGTTTCCTTGGCCCACGCCGTCGCCGAGGCCTGGAAATCCAGCATCTGGTTGGCGATCTTCTCGTTGGTGTCGATATACCAGGCGGCAAATTTCTTTGCGCTGTCCATGCTCAGGTACTTTTCGCGAACCTCACTCATCGTTTCGAAAACTCCCGAAAGCGGTTCCTTCTCTGCTGCCATAGATCCTCCAGATTTATTAGAGCGCACTCGCCGATCGGTTTCGTGATTCGATCCGGCCGACGCCTTGGCGGCGCGGGACCGATTGCGATTCTCCGCCATTGCTTGCCTCACACATCGCGATTCGCCAGCCAGGTGGCGATTTGGGGCCACAGCCGTTTTAGGGAATCGGAACTGATTGCCGCGCCCATGTGCCCGGTCGGGAAGTGCAGGTCCGCCTTGTCGGCGCTGCCGACCAGATTGACGAGAGGAGCACTCGAACGCGGGTTAACGATATCGTCGCGGTCGCCAATTACGTTGAGTATTGGGCAGACCACCCTGCTCAGATCGACCACGCGCGAGCCGACCTTCATCGCGCTCTTCATCAGTGAATTCTCACGCGTCATCGCGGCGGACTCAAGAAAGATCTTCCCCGCCATCGGTACATCGCTGTGAAGCCATCGCTCGAACAGCCGGAAAGTATCGACGAAGCCCGGCCGGTTCGACTGCCGATGCGCACCGACGAACTTGTCAAGCATATGATGCGTCGGCGCCAGCAGGTTGAAGAAGCTGTAGATCATCGCGGCCGGCGCGTTGCCATACATGTCCGCGATCATTTTGGCGCTCGCCTCGCTCATCGCGGCGCTGAGCTTTTCGATCGGCAAATCCCGCGTGGTCGAGTCGAGCGGGATCGTGAGCGTGACCAGATTCTTGACGCTCTCCGGATGGAGTGCCGTGTACATCAGCGCGAGCAGCGCGCCAAAGCAGTAGCCGAGGATCGAGATCTGCCCGACACCGCTCTGGATCTGGATCGCGCGGACGGCATTGCGGATATCCTGGTTGACGTACGCGTCGAAGCCGCGCCACTTGTCGGCCGGCCGCGGCGGAATCCAGTCGATCAGATAAACGTCGAAACCCTTATCGACCAGGAACTCGACCACGCTGCGGCCGGATTTGAGGTCGAGGATGAACGAGCGCTTGATGAGCGAATAGATAAGAAGCAGCGGCGTGCGATGCACGGTCTCCTTCGCCTCGTAGTGAAGAAGCCGCACGAGACCCGACTCGAAGACGATGCGCGAGGGCGTCGCCGGCTCGGGATCCTCCATCGGCATGCCGAAGCCGTTGCGCACGGCATCAAGCGTGCGCATCGCGCCTTCCATCCAGAATGAAGCGACAGCGCTAATTGCCGACATCGTCAGTCTCCCGCCTCTCGGAGATGGGCCATCCCGACCAAACCGCAATCTGATGAACGGCGGGGTTGGCCGACGGAGTCATAACCGGAGAAGAGATTCGTTCGCGCGTCGCGCGGCGGGCTTCTATCGCGCGCGCCGCAGCCTCCTCGGCACGCTGCGCGGCCAGTTCTTCGCGCATCACGCGGACTTCCTCGCGCACGGATTCGATTTCGCTCGCCGTCGGGAGCCCAATTGCCGGCCAGAGCGAGCCAAAGAACGCGCCGGCGATGGCATTCTGGAAGCGCTGCCAACGCACGGTTGCGTCGATCACGCGGCCCGCCGCGCTGCCGAATGCCTCGCTGCCGTACAGTTGATTGGTGAGTTCGTTGCTGACGCCGACCAGCGCGTCGTAGGCATTCCAGCCAGCCTCGTACATCGCGCGTTCGCCGTCACTGGAGACCACACGCTTGACGGTAGCCGCCGGCAAATCGAGAAAGGCCGCCTGGGCGAACTTCAAGAGCGCAGTTGTTACCGGGGAGGTCGCAGTTGTCATGGCCGTGCCGTTAGCCGATACTGAAGATTGCTTCGCCACTTCCGTTACTCCTGTTCGTTCCCGCCAAAAGTTGATGTGTACAAGAAACAGTAATATCTGGGGATGGTCAATCATTAGTGTTACTTACGTTTGTCTCGCCGGTGACAATTAGCTCAATCTCCTGAAAAGACTTCGCTAAGTGGTCACCTTGGCGACAATCCGCATGGTTGTGCTACGAAGACTATATGGTCATGGATGCTGGCGTTGATTTCCGCGCCCTTGGCCGGCTAAAGCCACTGTCGTGGCTCGCGCCGGACCAAATTAAGCGTCTCGCGATGGAAGCTCACCTTATCCGTACCATTAGAGGAGAACCGATATTTACCGGCGGAGAGGAAGCTAAACGTATCTTTGTTTTGCTTTCCGGCGCAGCCAAGCTCCAACTCGACAACGCTGGTCAGCGCGTTCTAGTCGGCCTCCTCGGTCCAGGCGAGGTTTTCGGCCTCACCGCGCTCCTCGGCCAGCCCACTCACGTTTTCAAGTGCGAGGCGTTCAGCGATTGCTCGTCGGCTGCGCTCGCACCCGAGACCTTTATCGATATCGTCCTCGGCGTACCGCTCGAACGCGCCAAGCACGTGCTGGATATGACGATGGGACGATGGTGGAGCATGGTGGTGCGCTACTCGAGCTTCGTCGGCCTGGGTCTTCGCGAGCGGCTGGCCAGCGCGCTGCTCGAGATAGCCTCGAAGTTCGGCGTCCAGGATGCGCGCGGCACGCTGCTGACGGTCAGGCTGACCCATGCGGACCTGGCGGAACTGGTCGGCGCATCGCGCCAGCGCACCACCGAACAACTCAGCGAATTCGAACGCGAGCGCGCCATCCTCCGCGACGGCCGCCGCTTAATCGTCGTTCCCGCCCGGATGGCTAAAATGTCGCAGTTGACGCACTTCGACCCGTCGCGCAATAGAGTACTTGAACATGCCAGCAAGTAGGTTCATCACCGCCAACGGCCTGAAGCTTAGTTATCTCGATCACGGAAAAGATGGGCAGCCGTCGCTGGTCTGCATCCACGGCCTCTCCGGCAACGCGCACAACTTCGATCGCCTCGCGCCTCATCTGAGCGGCAAGTATCACGTGCTTTCGGTTGACGTGCGCGGACGCGGCGACAGTGAATGGGGGCCGCCGACCGAGTACCTGCCGCAGCACTACGTGAGCGATCTCGCGCAAACGCTCGATGCTCTCGGCATCGAGCGCGTCACGCTCATCGGCACCTCGATGGGCGGCATTATCTCGATGATGTACGCGGGTGGATGGCCGGATCGTGTCGAGCGGCTCGTGCTCAACGACATCGGGCCCGAGATCGATCAGGCCGGTGCGACGCGTATCCAGGGTTACTTCGGTGAGGCGCCAAATCGCTTCAACAGTATGGGCGAGGTCACCGATTACTACCGCAAGAACTATCCGCCGATGGCGAAGCTGGCCGAGGACGAGCTCCGCGAGCAGGTCAAATGGTCGGTGAAGGATTCCGGCGACGGCGGGCTCTTGTGGAAGCTCGATCCCGCGATCCGTCGGCCGATTCGCGGCGGCACGGCGCAGCAGCGGCTCGATCTGTGGGTGCCATTCGCGCGCATCACGGCGCCGATCCTGGTCATCCGCGGTGCAATCAGTGACATCCTGTCATCACGCACCGCAACCCAGATGCGCACCATGCACGAGGGCGTCGCCGTGGTCGAGGTTCCGGGCGTCGCGCACGCGCCGTCTCTCCTCGAGCCCGAAGCGCTCGGCGCGCTGAAGGCATTCCTGAACCTCTGAATTCGCGGCACTGGGCTACAGGTCCGGAGCGTGCCAGCTTACTCAGCCTTTTGCAGCGAATGCACCCTCGGCAGCACTACACGATTAAAGCGCTCGTCGATCAACGCTAGATGAAAACAGTCGATGCCCAGCGCATGAAATACCGCCATCCGCTGCAATACCGTTTCGGGGCTCCCGATTAGGCCGCTCAGGTAACCCTCGTTGGTGTCGAGCATCGCAAGCTTGCTGTCGCGCATCGACCACATCCCTTGAGCGCCGGTGTGAGCCGCCTTCCGCCGCTCGTGCAATTCCGCAGGAAGCTTCGCAAGCATCGCCTCGATCTCCGTCCACGCCTCTGCGTCCGTGTCGCGGCATAGTGGGATGGCGTAGAGGGCGAACCGCACCTGGCGGCCGGCGCGGGCCGCGAGCGCGCGTACCTGCTGTACGATTGGCCGAATGCGCTCGGGCGGGCCGCCGTTCAAGAACATCCAGTCGGAGTGCTCGGCGGCGAGACTCATGGCGGCCGGCGACTGCCCGCCCTGGAATACTTCGATCTCCGCCGACGATGGGCGCGGATCGAGCTGGAGGTCATGCACGCGATAGAAATGCCCTTCGTAATCGAATCGAGGGTGTTTCCATGCGCCGCGAATCACGTCGATAAACTCGCGCGATCGCGCGTAGCGTTCATCGTGCGGCAGCAGCTCCGCGCCATACATCCCAAATTCCACCTCGTGCCATCCCGACGTGACATTGATCGCCCAGCGGCCGCCGCTAATCCGGTCGATCGTAGCCCCCCACTTTGCGATTGGCGCGGGATTCAGGAAGCCGGGATGCACCGCAGTTATCAAGCGGATGCGGTCGGTATGAGCCGCATAAAACGCGGTCATTGCCAGACCATCGTAGGTCGAGCGCTCGGTCTCCTCGCCCGAACCCCACCAACGCTGTGCTACCAGTAGATAGTCAATTCCGAATTGCTCGGCATTACGTACTGGAGCGAGTAACCGCTCCCGTAGGGCCGCGGCCGTTGAGCTCTCGCCGGGCGGCACGACAAGGGTCGGCGCCCACGTGCAAGTGAGAACACGATCCGATTCTGTGCGGCGATCATGCGGTTGGAGGCGCCTCAATTCATTCACCCAGGCCACATCACAGTAGCATCAGTCATTGCCGCGGATGAATTCTGCCGCCCACTCGGAAGTGCGCGATCTTGCCGTCCGTGCCGCGCAGGAATTCGCCCTGGATCTCATTGCGCTTGCCATCGACGACACACCCTCGTTCGTTCGTGATGAAGCCAAGCTTTGAGGGCGGCGGCACGGGCGGAGCCGGAACCTTTTTGTTGGGGAAGCCGCCCTTCGGTGTTACATTCATCATCAGTTCGCCGTTTTCAACTTTCAATTCGATATCATCGAGCGCCCCGACATAGCGACCCTCGTGTTCCGCGAGCGCTTCGGGAGCCATCGCGATCAGTTGCGGAATTTTGTAAGGCATAGCGAGAAACTCGCGCACCGGATCGTCAGTGTCGCGCATTAAGTCGCCGAGCACCCAGGAGTTCGTCAGCATCACGAACGCAAACTTGCGTTCGGGAACGAGGATGAAGGCCGAGATCTGTCCAAAGGTGCCGCCACCGTGAAAAACACGCTTGGGACCGTCATGATCGGCCATCATCCACGAGATTCCCATCTTCGTGTCGAGCTGCGCCTTAGTTCCCGGAATTTGCATCGCCTGCAATGACTCCGCGGACAGCACCCGCGTGCCGTCTTCTGCGGTTCCGTCGCCGAGATGGAAGCGTGCGTACTTGAGCATCTCCTTCGCCGACGCAGAGATTCCCCCCGCCGGTCCGGCCGAGCGAGTCAGTTGCCACGGGCGCGCCCACGGTAGTCGAAAGCATCTCGGCGATTTCCTTTAGCGAGAATTCGAGGACTTCCTCGAGCCGCGGCGCGACTCGCTCCTGCGGCGCGACTTCGACCAGGAGCCTTGACGCAGCATCACGAATTGCGGCTGCTCGGCTTCGAACAAAGACAAGGTCGGGTTGGCAGGCTTCGCGGCGGCGCAGCTGATCGATCCAAGATTGGTTTGCCGTGCGAAAGAGCTATGCGCGCGGATTCCTGACAGACCCTCCCGGTCCGCGGCTCAGATCACCACCTCCGATTCCACCGAACCCGCGCAGCAGCGGGTCCTTCGCGTGCCAGATGTCCGGCGTCATTCTCCGGCAATATCGATAGAGCGCTGGCCTGATTGGCTCGATCGGATCGAGCTATCAAAACCAAGCCTCCCGGAGTAACTTGGCCGTCTCATCAGAAAATTGATTGTTCAGCCATTTCAGAAACCTCTCGGAGTGTTGGACGAACGCGCGCTGCGCAAAGATACGCAGAGACTTTCTGCCGCGCTTGGTGTGTATTCGCGGCTTACGCAAGAGCACCGGATGACCGAGGGCCACCTAGTCCTTGAACGATCGGTTTGGCGATAGCTGCCGAGCCGCACTACTATTCGCGAAGGAGCGGTGCGAAACAATTGCCGCGACGAGGAGAGCGCGAATGAGATTTCACTGGTTCGCCGAGGTCACCTATCCGCATCTGCCCGCTGATTTCCGCGACAAGTACCCCTCGGCTTGGGTCACACCGCCGGCACGCCTTTGCGATCCGCTCAAGGCGGGCGAGATGTACCGCATGTTCATCCGCCTGATGCAGCTTGCCGATGAAGTCGGGTTCGACGGCCTCACCGTCAACGAGCATCATCAGACTCCGCTCGCCGTTACACCTTCTCCCAACCTGCTCGCCGCGAGCCTCGCCGGCACGACGAAGAGCGCGGCGATCACGGTCGTCGGCAACTCGCTCGCGCTCTACAATCCGCCGACACGCATCGCTGAGGAGTATGCCTATCTCGATTGTCTCTCGGGCGGGCGGCTCACCGCGGGCTTCGTGCTCGGCACGCCGATGGACTCGACGTTTGCTTACGGGATGCCGCCGGTTGAGATGCGCGAGCGTTTCGAAGAGGCGCGCCAATTGATCCTGCGCGCGTGGAGCGAGCCCGAGCCGTTCGCGTTCAACGGCAAGTACACGCAACTTCGCTACATCAACGTGTGGCCGCGGCCCGTGCAAAGGTGGTTGCCGGTCTGGGTGCCGGGCGGAGGCGGCAGCGTCGAGACCTGGGACCTCGTGATCGATCATGACTACTGCTACGGCCATCTTTCGTTCTCGGGATTGTATTCGTCGAAGCCGCTCGTCGACGCGTTCTGGGAATACGTCGCGAAGCGTGGCGGCACGATGAATCCGCATCGGATGGCATTCACACAGATCGTATGCGTCGCCGCGACCGACGCCGAGGCGGAAAAGCAATACTACGAGGCGGTGCGATACTTTCATCGCAATGCCGCGCCCGCTGCGGGCTTCTTGAATCCTCCCGGCTACACGACGATTCGCTCCATGCAGTCGATGAACCAGCAGGCGAAGATCGGACAAACGAAGCTCACGCCCGAAGATCGACTGCGCGCAGGCCGCGGCGAGATGAGCTTCTGGGAGTATGACGAAAAGGGCTACATCATCGCGGGCACTCCCGCGCGGGTGAGCCAGCGTCTTCGCGAGCTGATCAAGGATCTGCGCGTCGGCCAGCTAATCGCGACGCCTCACATGGGAAATCTGCCGGAGGAAATCGGCGCCGAAAACACGCGCCTCTTCGGCCTCGAAGTCGCACCGCGTCTGCGCGATCTGTGGGCCGAGGAGCCCGATTACTGGACATCCGAGATCAGCCAGCGGCTGGTGGCGGAGCGGCTCCGGTCGCGCACGCTCGCGAACGGAGCGCAATCTCCCGTCGCGAAATAATCGCGCGCTATTGCGGAAACTCGACGAGCACCTTCGCTCGCGAGCCGGGCCTCTTGAGTGCGTTGAACATCGCCGGCACTTCGTCGATGCCGATCACGTCCGTAATCATCGGCTTGGCGTCGAGCCTGCCGGTCGCGAGCGCGTCGATCGTCTCGCGAAAGTCGTCGTGCGTGTAGGCCATCGAGAAATCGATGCGCAACTCCTTGGCGACACAAGTGAGCGGCATGATTTCATCGGGCTCGAGGCAGACGCCGATCACGATGATTTGTCCGCGCCGCGCCGCGAGATGGACGGCTGACATCAGCGTCGACTTGACGCCGATACATTCGAATACGACTTCGGGCTCGCGGCCGGTCAGCTCGCGAACCTTGTCCGATGGATTTCTCTCGTTAGGATTGACCACCGCCGAGGCCCCGAGCTTGAACGCAAGCTCAGCGCGTCCAGGCGCCAGCTCCGACACCACCACGGTCTCGATGCCCTTCGCCTTGCACCAGAGAATGGTGGCGAGGCCGATGGGACCCGCGCCCATCACGACGCATCCCGCGCCGCGATCGAAGTCCGCGCGCTTGACGCCGTGGAGCGCGACCGAAAGCGGCTCGACCAGCGCGCCCTCACGCGAGCTGACGCCGTCGGGCAGATGCAGCAAGCTCTGCTCTCCGCAGATCACGTACTCGGCGTAGGCGCCCGGAAGCTGCCCGAGGCCAAGGCCGTGGATATGCTCGCAATACATGCCGGTGCCGCGCCGGCACTGCTCGCATTTGCCGCACGAGATGTACGGCAGAGAGGTAACGCGGTCGCCCACCCTGAAGTCGCTCACCCCAGCGCCAAGCTCCGCGATCGCGCCGCAGAACTCGTGGCCCATGATGCTTCCCGGCCGCATCGCCATCCCGTGTTGAACGACGTGCAGATCGGATCCGCAAATCCCGCAGTCGTAGACTTTGAGCAGAACCTGGCCGGCGGCCGGCGCAGGTTTTGGTACGTCGATTACCGTTACCTTGTCGATTGCCTGAAATGCCGCGGCTTTCATTGATACTCCTTTGCCATGCCCGCTACTCCGCCGAATCCTCGATGAATGCAGCGCACGTCAGTTTTTCTTCCGCGCGGAGGCTCCCCGCCGCGCCGCAATCGCCTCGTTGAGGCCGCCGCTAATCTCCTCGAAGATGTCTTCAGTAGGTGCGATCCCGATCGCCTTCATCTTCTCGACCAGCTCCCATCGCTCGCAGCCGAGCATCTCGGCCACTTCATGCTCGTGCATCCGGCGCGCGCGGAGTAGCTCGAGCAGGGCTAGCTCGCGCACTCGCTCGACGAATTTTGTCTCTGGAAAGCGCTCGTCGAAGAGGTCGGGCGGCAGAACGATCTTGATTTCCATAGCAATCGTTACACCATTGCGCATGCGAGCTTCATCGATTGCCGCTGAAGTGTCAAATCCGAGCTTTGCGCATCCGGCCCCGAATGTTTTAGGTTAGCCTGCGGCGAGTAGAATTCACTTTGAGCACGGGTACGGCGCGCCACAGCGCCGCCTCGATCGGGAGCACGACGATGGATTTCGACTTCACACCGGCCGACGAAGAATTTCGGGAGGAATTTCGCACCTGGCTCGAGGCGCATAAGAGCGCGGCGCCGCGCCCGCGCGACATCTTTCAGACCGAAGGCAAAACGGCGTGGGAGGAACAGGTCCGCTGGGCGAGGAAACTCGCCGAAGGCGGATGGCTCGCGGTCAACTGGCCCAAGCAATACGGCGGCCGCGGCGCGACGATCCTGCAAACGATCGTCTATAACGAAGAACTCTCGCGGCTCGGGCTCGCGGCGCCGATGACCGGGATGGGCGTCTCCCTGCTCGGCCCCACCCTGCTCCACTGGGGCTCCGAAGAACAGAAGAAACGCTACATTCCGAAGATCCTCAAGGCCGAGGAAATCTGGTGCCAGGGATACTCGGAGCCGGGCTCGGGTTCGGACCTAGCGTCGCTGCAGACGCGCGCCGTCGAAGATGGCGACGACTTCGTTGTCAACGGCCAGAAGGTGTGGACCTCGATGGCGCAGTACGCCGACATGATCTTCCTGCTCGTTCGCACCGATCCCGAGGCGCCGAAGCATAAGGGCATCAGCTATCTGCTGGTGGACATGCATAGCCCTGGAGTCACCGTGCGGCCGCTCGTCCAGATGACGGGCAATCGCGGCTTCAACGAGGTATTCTTCGAGGACGTGCGCGTGCCGAAGAAGAACCTCGTCGGCGAGAAAAACCAGGGATGGCAGGTCGCTATCACCACGCTGATGTTCGAGCGCTCAGGTGGCGGCGGCGATCGCGGCGCGCTCGGCGTGTGCCAGGAACTTGCGGACCTCGCAAGGCGGCTGCCTCGCAACGGCGGCACCGCGTGGGACGACGCGAGCGTGCGTCAGAAAGTCGCGGAGTTTTATTGCGAGGCGGTGGCGCTCCGTTATACGGGCTATCGGCAGCTCACCAAGCGGCTCAAGGGTCTGCCACCCGGCCCCGAGGGCTCGATGATGAAACTCTGCGGCACCGAGCTCAATCATCGGATGCAGCTCTTCGCGATGGAACTGCTTGGACCTTATAGCCAGCTCGAGTATCACGCCGATCATGCCTACGATCGCGGGCGCTGGTCATTCAGGATGCTCGCGTCGCGCGGCGGCACGATCGCGGCCGGCAGCAACCAGATTCAGCACAACATCATCGGCGAGCGCGTGCTCGGCCTGCCCAAGGGCTGAGACGCCGCGCGCGAGGAACGCAATGGATTTCAACTATTCACCCCAAGACGAAGCTTTTCGTAACGACTTGCGCACCTGGCTCGAGGCCAACAAGCGTCACGCTCCCGCACCGCGCAATATGATGGCGGAAGAGAGCGACGATGACTGGAAGGATCGCGTGGGTTGGCACAAGAAGCTCAACGAGGGCGGATGGGTCGCCGTCAACTGGCCGAAGGAATACGGCGGGCGCGGCGCGACCGTGATGCAGCGCCTCATCTATCGCGAGGAGCTGCAGCGCCTGAATCTCAACGAACCCTTCATCGGCATGGGCATCAGCCTGCTCGGGCCCACGCTGATGCATTGGGGGAACGACGAACAGAAACGCCGTTACCTGCCCTCGATTCTCAAGGGTGAGGAAATCTGGTGCCAGGGCTATAGCGAGCCCGGCGCGGGCTCCGACCTCGCCTCGCTGCAGACGCGCGCAGTCGCGGACGGCGACGACTTCGTTGTCAACGGCCAGAAAGTCTGGACCTCGATGGCACAGCACGCGGACATGATCTTCCTGCTCGTCCGCACCGATCCCGCCGCGCCCAAACACAAGGGCATAAGTTACCTATTAGTTGACATGCATAGTCCCGGCGTCACCGTTCGGCCGCTCGTGCAGATCACTGGTGGCCGCGGCTTCAACGAAGTGTTCTTCGAGGACGTGCGCGTGCCCAAGAAGAACCTCGTGGGCCAGTTGAACAATGGCTGGCAGGTGGCCATCACGACGTTGATGTTTGAGCGCGGTGGCGGCGGTGGTGAAGGCGTTATGGGCGAAGTGACGGAGCTTGCGGAACTCGCGCGCCGCGTCCGGCGCAACGGCGGCAACGCCTGGGACGATCCTGGCGTGCGACAGAAAATCGCGGAGTTCGCCTCCGATGCGATGGCGCTCAAGTACACCGGCTATCGCCAGCTCACGCGCCAGCTCAAGGGCCTGCCGCCAGGGCCTGAAGGCTCGATGATGAAGCTCTGCAACACCGAGCTCGCGCTCCGAATCGCGCTGTACGCGATGGAACTGCTCGGACCATACAGCCAGCTGGAATACGGCGCCGACTTCGCGATCGACAAGGGCAAGTGGTCGCTTCGGATGCTGGCGGCGCGCGGGCCGACGATCTACGCCGGCACCAATCAGATCCAGCACAACATCATCGGCGAGCGCGTGCTCGGCCTGCCCAAGGGCTAAGGGTTCGCAGAGCGACACAATTTGACGATCGAGTGAGCAGCGCGATGCCGAATACCGAGCACACCGCCAAGACTGCGCGGCACACGACCTTCTATCTTGCGGCGGGACCGGATGACGGCCCGCTGGTCATCTTCGTTCATGGCTGGCCCGAGCTCTCGATTAGCTGGCGGCATCAACTGCCAGCGCTCGCGGCGCTCGGCTTTCGCGCGATCGCGCCGGATATGCGCGGCTATGGGCGATCGTCGGTTTACGAGCGCCACGAAGACTACGCACAGGAACACATCGTGCGCGACATGATCGAGCTGATCGATTCGATCGGGCGTGATAGGGCGGTCTGGGTCGGCCACGATTGGGGAAGCCCTGTGGTGTGGAACATCGCGCGTCATCATCCCGAGCGATGCCATGCGGTCGCGAATCTGTGCGTCCCCTATTACACAATCGAGCGGGGGCTGAAGCACACGCTGACGCTGGTCGATCGCAAACTCTATCCGGAGAACGAATATCCCTACGGCCAGTGGGATTACATGCGCCACTACGAGGAGAGCTTCGCCCAAGCGATCGCACCGCTGGATGCGAATCCCTATCGCTTCCTCAAGCTCGCATTTCGCAAGGGCGATCCCGCGGGCGAAGGTCAGCGCGCGTTCACATCCGACGTCCGCCGCAACGGCGGCATGCTCGGCGGTGGCTCGATCCCCGAGGTTCCGCGCGACGCCGACGTCGTCCGCGAAGAAGATCTCCGCATCTACGCATCAGCGCTCGAGCGCAATGGCTTCTTCGGTCCGACCTCCTGGTACATGAACCACGCCGTCAACGAGGTCTATGGCAACGCGGTCCGCAGCGACGATCTCGAGATGCCGGTGCTGTTTCTCAACGCGCGCTACGATTACATCTGTGAATGCACGCACTCGCGCCTGCCGGAGCCGATGCGCAAGTACTGCCGCAACTTGACGGAACTGACTATTCGCGCTGGCCACTGGATCGCGCAAGAGAAGCCGATGGAAGTCAACGCCGCACTCGTGAAGTGGCTCGCCACCAGGGTTTCCCGCATCTGGCCGCAGCCGAAGTAGTAATCGCAGCTAGTATCGACTGACTATTTTGTCGCGGGCCGAGACGCGGTGAGCAGAACTATCAGCAGCAGTCCGGCAACGATCGCCACTGCGCCGAGAACGATCAACGAAAGCTTGACGACGACTGCCGCGAGCAGGCCGCCGACCAAGCCCGAGAGCGCCTCGGCTGCCACCTGCAAGGCCTGGTTATTGCCCATCACCCTGCCCTGCTCCGCGTCGCTAGCGGAAAGGGACAGCATCGTCGCGCACGACGGCAGGCAGAGCGCGAGCGCCATCGACGCCAGCAAGAGCGTCAACCAGGCAGCGTTCAGCGGCCGCGGCAGCACGACGATGATCATGAAGACTCCCGTCAAGAGGCCCGACCAGAGCGTCATCGTGCGTGCCGAGAAATGCCGCGAGAGCGCACCAGTCAGCCAGCCATTTGCTAGGACGATAGGCACTCCCACCCACGCTATGAATTCCGACACTCGCGATACGCCGAGCTTGTACTCGTCAACCAGGTACATCGGGTAGCAGCGGAAGAATCCGAAGATCGCAAGGTAGAGCAGGAAGTTTACAAGATAGATCGCGCGGAGGCCGCGGCTACGGAAGACCCACGCTAGATTGGTGAATGCTTCGAAGTAGCTCACATGCTGACGCTTTTCGCGCGGACAAGTCTCGACAAAAAACGCGAGCGTTGCGAGGATCGTGACGATCAGCAAGCCAAAGACGACCCAGAAAGGCGTCGAGTAACCGCACCAGCTCGCAAGCGATTGATCTGCCAGCTTGCCGCCCACCAGCGGACCTACGATGTACGCGGAACTGACGCTCATGTAGATGTAGCCGAAGTAGCGGTTGCGATCGTCGGCGCCGATCACGTCAGAGATCGCGCTCTGCGCGGTTACGATGTTTGCCTCCGACGACCCCGCGAAGAATGAGGCGACGCAGAGCAGCGTGAGGCTGGATACATCGAGCGCGATCGCGATGACGATGTACCAGAGCGTTGTCGCGGCGAGGGAGATCATCAGGACAGGTTTGCGGCCGAAACGATCGGAGAGTGCACCGACGACAGGCGAGCCGAGAAACTGCCCCGACGGATAGAGGCAAAGCAGTATGCCGAGCAGTATCGTGCGATGTGCCGTCGGTGTGCTTGCCGCTACGATGGCGCTCTTCGCGTCCAGCAGCATCGGCGTGAAGACCGTGATCATCAGACTGTAGCCGATGAATCCGACAAAAATGACGATGTAGAGAATGAAGAGCGCGCTGGCGCCGCCCGCATAGCGCGCGTTGGGAGGTGCGACCCCGATTTCGCCTGCCGCTGGTTGGTCTGCTCCGCTCATGGACTCATCTCGATCATCCCCATTCGTAGTCAAATACCGGGTGGCTTTCCATTGGCGCTTTTTCCGCTGTGCGCAAAGGCTTAGACGCGCTAGATCTGCCTCTGATGGCGAAAAAGCGTCACTGGTTTTTCGACGCCTACAAGTACCAGGTCCGCAGCGGAACCGTACCAGAGTACGAGCATGGCCAGGTCATTCGCACGCACTCGCATCCATGGCATCAGCTCGTTTACGCCTCGCGCGGCGTAATGACGGTGCGAACGCCGGAAGGCGCGTGGGTTGTGCCGACGCATCGCGGAGTGTGGGTCCCCGCCGGCACACGGCATTCAATTGAGATGTCCGGCGCCGTTTCGCTGCGCACGCTCTATCTCGTGCCGAGTCTCAGCCGCGCCTTGCCTGATCGATGCCGCGCACTCGCGATCTCGCCGCTGCTCCGCGAAGTGATCCTCAGCATGGTGGAGCTCGACAGTTTGAGGGTTCGAGTCCCAGCGCACGCGAACCTGATCGCCGTGCTGCTCGATCACTTGCATGTGATGGAATCCGACGCGGTTCATCTTCCGATGCCGCGCGACGGGCGTGCGAAGCGCGTAGCCGCGGCACTTCAAAGTGCGCCGGCGGAGCGCAAATCGCTAAACGATCTCGCCAGGATCGCGGGCGGCAGCAAGCGCACGCTCGAACGTATCTTCAAATCCGAGACCGGGATCGGCTTCGGCAAATGGCGGCAGCAACTGAGACTCGGCCATGCGATGCGCCTGCTGGCAGCCGGCGAGCCGGTTACGAATGTCGCGCTCGAAGTTGGATATGAGAGCACGAGCGCGTTCATTTCCGCATTTAGGCTGACCTTCGGAAAAACGCCGGGCCGATACTTCCGCCCGATCCAGCAACAGTACGGCGCTAGCCGAGATGCGCGTAGCTCGCGGGACGAAGCGCCGCGGCGAAATCGCGCGCGAGACGCGACGCGTCGGCAGGTGATAAGCCCGCAACGGTGATGCGCACGCCGGGCGCGCTCTTGATCCGGTAAATCTCGCCCGCACGGACTGCCCATCCGGCACGCGCGAGACGCTGTACGACTCCGGATTCTTCGGCGACCGGCACCCAGACGTTGAGGCCGGAGCGGCCGAACGCCTCGATTCCATGCTCGGCGAGCGCGCGGATCAATGCCTGTCGCCGCGAAGTATAGCTTTCAGCGGCGGTCTTCAATGCGCGCCAGGTTTTCGAATCAGACCACATCGTGGCGACGATACCTTGCAGAACCCGGCTCACCCATCGCGGACCGAGGCGCAGCCTGCCCTCGACGCGCGCGATCGTAAGCCGATCGCCCGCGAGAATCGCGAGGCGCAAATCGGGACCCAACGATTTCGACACGGATCGCACGATCGCCCAATGCGCAAGGCCGGCCGTGACTGAAAGCGCAGGCGCGCCCGCGACCGCACCCGCGTGATCGTCTTCGATTACGAGCAAATCACGGTGGCGCGCGCAGACTGCGCGCAGCTCGGCAGCGCGCTTGCGATCGAGTGCGGCGCCAGTTGGATTCTGCGCGCGCGGAGTTAACACTGCCGCCTTGGCACCGAGTCTGAGCCCACGCTCGAGCTCGCGCGGAAGCATCCCGAACTCGTCCATCGCGACAGGCTCGGCCGCGAGTCCCATCGCAGCCACCAGATCGAGCACGCCCGTGTAGCTCGGATCCTCGAGCGCGACGATATCGCCCGGCCTCATGTGCGCGCCCAGCACGCGCTCGATGCCGTCGAGAGCGCCGCTCACTACTGCTAGCGATTGAGCGCCGATTCCATCCTCGCCGAACTGCCGGTGCGCGGCATCGAGCAGCTCCGCGAGGTTCTCGTTGTCGCCGTAGCGGCCCGGCTCGCCCGCAATTGCATCGAGCGCGGGCTTGAGCGGCGGCAGCAGTTTCGGATCGGGGCCGCCCTCCGCCAGATT
Source organism: Candidatus Binataceae bacterium (assembly GCA_030038355.1). GTDB lineage: Bacteria > Desulfobacterota > Binatia > Binatales > Binataceae > JASHPB01. Next base: position 3,417 of record JASHPB010000309.1, on the reverse strand, counting down.
GCGGGCGCCGGGCGGCGGTTCCGCGGCGGCCGGCGCAATGAGTGGAGGACGCCGATTGACTACGGTGCCACGCCGGCCCGCGCCACGCACGAGGCCGCGCACGCGGAGGGCCCTGTAGGCGGCGCTCACAGTGGTCGGACTGAGGCCGAGCTTTTTAGCCAGCTCGCGCACGGTCGGCAGATGCTCGCCAGAGCGGAGACGGCCAGCGCGGATCGCTTCTTCGATATCGGCGGCAATCGCGTTGCTTGAGTCGCCGCGCGCGTGATAATGTACTGATACATTCATCAATTTGTACTGTAACAAAAGGAGCAGGCAGATGGAAGCGGTGAGAGCGACGGAAAGAACCCAGCTGAGACGGCTCCCCAAACGCGCCACCTACCAGCGGGAAACGATCTACTCGATTCTCGACGAGGCGCTCGTTTGCCATGTCGGTTTCGCCTACTGGGATCAGCCCTACGTTATTCCGACGCTTCACGTGCGCGACGGCGATCGTTTGTACCTCCATGGCTCGGCCGCGAGCCGCATGCTCAACACGGCCGCGACGCAACTCCCGGTCTGCGTTACTGTCACGCTTATCGATGGTTTGGTGCTGGCGCGGTCGGCGTTCCATCATTCGGTCAATTATCGTTCGGTCGTGATCCTCGGCAACGCGGCGCGCGTCGATGACCGCGAAGCGAAGCTCGGCGTGCTGCGCGCGCTGGTCGAGAAAATCGCGCCCGGGCGATGGGCGCATACGCGCACGCCGACCGACAAGGAGCTGGCGGCGACGATGGTGTTGCAGTTCCCGATTGAAGAGGCGTCGGCCAAGGTTCGCACTGGTCAGCCGATGGATGACGAGGCAGATTACGCGCTGCCGCACTGGGCGGGGGTCATTCCGCTGCGGCTCGCGGCGAGCGCGCCGATCGTCGATCCGCGGATGCCGTCAGGTACCGCGACGCCTGAGCACGTGCTCGCTCTGACCAAGTCTTTCGCGCTGCCAAACGGACAGCGATGACAGCTCCAGGCGGCGCCGATATCGATATCAGCACTGACCGCGCGCGAATGGACGTCGATGCAATTTGCGGATTCCTGGCGCGCTCTTACTGGGCAGAGGGAATCCCGCGCGAGGTCGTCGCGCTCGCGATCGAGAATTCGCTCTGCTTCGGCGCGTTCGACGGTGCGCGACAAATCGGATTCACGCGCGTCGTAACCGACTACGCGACCTTCGCGTACGTGGCAGACGTCTATGTGCTCGAGGAATATCGCGGGCGCGGAATCTCGAAGATGCTGATGGCGGCGATGCGCGCGCATGCCGGATTGCAGGGCCTACGCCGCTGGCATCTGGCGACGCGTGACGCGCACGGTTTGTATCGCCAGTTCGGATTCAGTGCGCTCGCCGATCCTGGTCGCCACATGGAGTTGGTCGACGCCGAGGTCTATCTGCGGACGCGCGCCGCGAAATGAGATTCGAACATCCGCGATGTACGTTCCAAAGTCATTCGAGGTGACCGACGAAGCAGCGCTGCACGAGTTCATCGCGGTGCACAGCTTCGCCGCGCTGGTATCGAACGGCGATGGCGAACTGTTCGCGACTCACCTTCCGCTCATCATGCGTCGCGTCGATTCGCGTCGGATACTTCTGGGGCACGTCGCGCGCGCAAATCCGCACTGGCGATATCTAGCCGGTAATCCGCGGGTGCTCGCAATCTTCACGGGGCCACATTCCTACATCTCACCGACCTGGTATGCGACCGAACCGGCTGTGCCGACCTGGAATTACGCCGCGGCGCACGTCTATGGAACCGCTAGAGTGTTCGATGATGCCAGGTCGCTGAGCCGGCTGCTCGATGAACTGATTGCAAACTACGAAGGCCCGCTGCCGAATCCCTGGTCGGGCGAGTTGCCGGCAGAATTCAAGTCCAAGTTGATGAAAGCGATCGTCGGAATCGAGATCAGCGTCGAGCGCATCGAGGGCAAGTTCAAATTCGGCCAGAACCGGCCTCTCGAGGACCAACGCTCGATGCTCTCGAATCTGGAAGCGCGCGAAGACCGTGCGGCCAACGATTTCGCGACCTTGGTGCGCCGCTTCCTGCAACTCGCCTGAGCCTTCTTGCGCGGCTTTCGCAGCGCAGCTTATATAACGTCTGTTAGGGACCAGATCGCGGCGACGCTGAGGCAGGCGATTACGCGACCGGTACCGCCAACAACGGAGGCCGACCAGATGGATTTCAAGTTCAGCGCCGAGGACGAGGCGTTCCGCCAGGAGCTCAGAGGCTGGCTGCAGAAGAACGCGCCCCGCAACGTGAAGCGCGACGATACAGGGGACGAGTTTCACGAGGGCGACAGCGATGATTGGAAGCGTCGTCTCGAATGGCACAAGAAGATGCACGAGGGCGGATGGGTCGGAATCAGCTGGCCGAAAGAATACGGCGGTCGCGGCGCCAGCATCATTCAGCAGCTCATCTACCAGGAGGAAATGGCCAAGGCCAACACGCCGATGCTGGTGAACGGTCTCGGCATCATGCTCGTCGGCCCCACGATCATCCACTGGGGGACCGAGGAGCAGAAGAAACGCTACGTGCCGAAGATCCTCTCAGGCGAAGAAATCTGGTGCCAGGGGTATTCCGAGCCCGGCTCGGGTTCCGACGTTGCATCGCTCCAGACGCGCGCCGCCGAGGAAGGTGATTACTTCATCATCAACGGCCAGAAGGTCTGGACCTCCGACGCACATCACGCCGACATGTGCATCCTGCTGACGCGCACCGATCCGCAGGCACCAAAACACAAGGGTATCAGTTACATCTTGGTTGACATGCATAGTCCCGGAGTCACCGTGCGCCCGCTGGTGCAGATCACTGGCGACGCGAACTTCAACGAGGTCTTTTTCGAGGACGTCAAGGTCCCGAAAAAAAATCTGATCGGCGAGAAAAACCAAGGATGGCAAGTCGCGATCACCACGCTAATGTTCGAGCGCTCAGGAATCGGCGGCGGCCGCGACATGATGGGCGCGGTGCGCGAACTTGGCGATCTCGCCAAGATGATGAAGGTCAACGGCGGCACGGCGTGGGACGACGCCAGCGTGCAGCAACGCATCGCGGGCTTTGCGTGCGAGGCGCTCGCGCTCAAGTACACCGGTTATCGTCAGCTCACGCGGCGGCTCAAGGGCCTGCCGCCGGGGCCGGAGGGCTCGGTGCTCAAGCTTTGCACCAGCGAGCTGAATCTCAGGATGAACAAATTCGCGATGGAGCTGCTCGGGCCTTTCAGCCAGATTGAGTTCCATGCGCCGATGGCAGTCGATCATGGCAAGTGGTCGTATCGCATGCTCGCGTCGCGCGCGCTCACGATCGCCGGCGGCACGAGCGAGATCCAGCACAACATCATCGGCGAACGCGTACTGGGGCTGCCCAAGGGAAACTAGCGGGCCGAATCAAACAAGGT
>JASHPB010000308.1 GCA_030038355.1 Candidatus Binataceae bacterium | reverse complement strand
CACGAATGATCGTCTTACACCGGAAGAGTTAGCCAGGCTAAAATCCAGCAACGTGATCTGAGCACGTCTCACCCCGGAGGCAACCCGATGGATGACACGGACTACGCATTCGGTCGAACGAACGCCGAGTACGACCGTCTGATCGAACAGGGCGAACTGTTTCGACCTGTCACCGAGCGGATGCTGCTAGCGGCCGGAATTGGCCGAGGCATGCACGTGCTCGGCTCTGACCTGGGAGTGCAAAGCTATTCCAGTGATGCGAGTATTCGGGGCGAGAGAGCCGGGTCGACGATCGCACGCGCTTCCTCTGGATCGAGGTCCTGTTCGAGTTCAGTCGAGCCCTTGATGTCGGCGAACAGCGCCGTGACCGTCTTGCGCTCGCCTTCGATATTCTCAGCGGCTGCTTCGAGTACTCGAATTGCCGACTCGTTCGCTTGCTTCGGCGAGGCACCACTTGCGGTTCCTCCGATCGCCGTTCCGCAGGAGTCACAAAACTTTGCGTCCTCGCGATCTTCCGCGCCGCACGATGAACACGTGGGCGAGAGTCGTGCGCCGCATTTGTCGCAGAACTTCGCAGTATTCCGGTTGTCCGTACCGCACTTCGAGCAGCACATAGCTCCCCCTCGAACGCCTACGAACGGTCGCGATGTTAGTCGATGCGCGGATTTAGGAGAATCGGCGCCCGCGCTGACCGGTCGCAGCCGTGTCATCCATCTCTCAGCCAGAAACCTCCCGAACACGCGCGTCTGGCGGGGCCCGCCAGTGACGCGATGATGTGGCAGGTTTCGCAAGGAATAATTTCCCGTCGGTTCGGTCGCTTAACCGACGAATTTGCAATTGCGGTCCGCGAATGCCGAGTGGCATGCTATCGGCCGGCGACGGGCACCGGCATGACGCACAATCAACCAGGACAAACAGCGATGGTAGGCAAGACTTGCCTAATAACCGGGGCCACCAACGGGATCGGACGGGTTACCGCGCTGGAGTTGGCGAGAATGGGGGCGGAACTGTTCCTGGTCTACCGGAACAAGGCGCGAGCCGATGAAACAGTTGCCGAGATTAGGAACAAGACTGGCAGCGAGAAGCTCCATCTTCTTCAGGCTGATCTGGGGTCGCAGAAACAGATTCGACGGGCGGCGGCGGAGTTCCTAGCCACAGGAAAGCCGCTGCATGTGTTGATCAACAACGCGGGCTTAGGCAATACGCAGCGGCTAGTGACCGAGGACGGTATCGAGATGGTTTTTGCTGTCAACCATCTCGCTTACTTCCTGCTCACGATACTCCTGCTCGACCGGATCAAGGAGAGCGCCCCCGCACGTATCGTCAACGTTGCCTCGGAAGCGCACCGGTTTGGAACCATCAATTTCGACGACTTAGGCGGCGAGCGACGCTACAGCACGCTGGGGGCCTATGGCCAGTCGAAACTGGCGAATATCCTGTTCAGTTACAATTTGGCCAGCCGGTTGGCTGGAACCGGTGTCACCGTCAACTGCCTCCATCCAGGCGGGATCGCGAGCGGGCTGTGGACGAACAACGGAGCGATGGCGCGGTTCATCATGAAGGCCGGAAAGCTCTTTCTCAAAACCCCAGAGCAGGGCGCGCAGACCACGATCTATCTGGCCTCTTCTCCCGAGGTCGAGGGGCTCAGCGGAAGGTACTACGCCAACTGCCGTGAGAAGCGTTCCAACAAAGAGTCGTACGACCTCAACGTTGCTCAGCGCCTTTGGGATCTCAGTGAGCAAATGACCGGGCTCGGCCGAGATGGCAAAGATCGCATCTGATCGCACACAAGCGCATTCGCAACTGCCTTAGCTCTAGTCCGTAGCTCGAACATCGTGAATACTTATCAATGATTGCGCCTGATGGAGAAGACCAATGATTTAGCCCGGTCACTCTCAAACGCGCAGAATCGCCGCGATCGTACTCGCGTCAATTATCTCGAACTTCTAGTAGCACCGTCGAGGCTCATCGAACAACGGAATCTCCCGGTCATTGAGGAGCTCGTTGCTTCCATCGGAGTTTTGCGATCGTAGCGTTTGGTGAAGGCTAGCTTGGGTACGGGGTTCGACATCCCCACAGATCAGCATCAGGGACGTTTGACGCCCTGAAGGATCATCCTTACGAAGAGGGCATCCAACCTGGTCTTGTCGTTCCGAGTGCTCGGCGCTTTCTCGCAGGTCGGGATTTGCTGAATGTGGTACCGTAGCAAGCTCCGAAACCGGGGCCCTTAACGTCGCGCCGGTAGGGAGGCTCAAATCGGAGATACACGAGTCCCTACCTATAACGGATATTTTACCAAGCTCTGGAGTGGGATTTGACGAATGCATTTTCTGGGCGGGGTTCTAGACTCGAGAGCCATCATCGTGACATGCATCAAGTGCGGTCATCAATTTACGCCCAATAGAGCTGTTTCTTTTTGAATACGAGATAAAGCGAGGAAGGATTACATGACCGACGTGAAAGGACGCACCGCATTCATCACGGGCGGTGGCAACGGCATCGGATTGGGGATCGCCCGCAGCTTTGCGCGTGCGGGGGCCAAGCTCGCCCTGGTTGACGTGGATACCGACGCGCTGGCGCGAGCCAAAGCGGAACTACAAGACATTACCCCGGTCGAGACATTCCAGCTCGATGTTCGTGATCGCGATGCCTACGCGGCGACGGCAGAGGCCGCGGAACGCGCACTCGGTGCCGTGTCCTTGTTGTTCAATAACGCCGGTGTCGCTGGCGGTGCCCCCGCGTCGAAACTCAACTACGAACTTTGGGACTGGGTCATGGGTATAAATCTCTACGGCGTCATCAACGGCGTGCAAACATTTCTCTCCAAGATCGTCGAACGCGGCCAAGGTGGCCATATCGTGAATACAGCGTCGGGCGCGGGCCTCGCGGCAACAGGCGCCGGGCTGCTGTATACCACATCCAAGTACGGGGTGGTCGGGATGTCGGAGGTGCTCAACCTCGAACTGGCGCCAATAGGTATCGGTGTCAGCGTGCTGTGCCCTGGTCCGGTCGCGACCGGGATCGTTCAACGGTCCGCCGATACTGCTCCCAAGAGTGGATTGTCGTTGTCGCAACAAGAGGAACGGCGAGCAGCAGAGCGAAGAGAGCTTGCGACCCAGATACTCGAGCAAGGCGTCAGCATCGACGCAGTCGGTGAGATGGTTCTGAAGGCGGTGCGGGAAAACCGCTTGTACATACACACAGATCGCGTAATGGAAGAGCTGATCAAGTCCCGCGCCAAGGCACTTCTCGACGCCATGCCGAGCTAGTTCCGCGCGGCGACCTTATCCTCATTTGTTTCTGCTCCCGGTCCGGGGCCAAAATGGGCTCTTGATGTACCCTAAAAATGCGGGCTATCCAAGCGCCGTTGCTTCAAGTCAAATCGTTAAGCCTAAAGCTTCGAAAACAATTTCCCTTATAGCTCGACAAGCAGCAGCGCGCTCGTCATCGGCCGGGTACAGCGTCGCAGAAATGTTCACGTGACCGGTACTGGTGCCAACTGGCTACGCATTCAGCTCAACAACAAAGCCGTTGGTTATGTTCCCGCGACCGCCATGGAATAACAAAGCGCGGCAGCCTCCGAGGAAGGTCTCACCGGAGAAGCATCTGAATAGGCGCCGTCCTTGAAGCGAAGCGTTCCGATTCGGGTCTCGACCGAGTCGGGTGTCGTGATCTTCGCCGGCACGTTCGGCGAGTACTTGGGCGGCGTGCCGGTCGGCATTTGAGCGGCACCCAGAGCCGGCCACATTGAGAGAAGTACTAAGCCGACGAGTTGGCAGAGCGATCTGAACTTGCAGTCTTTCATTCAAGAAGTCCCTCAAGATAGGGCAGGTCTGGAGCTTAGTCGCGGCGGTGCCACGACGCCAACACATCCCAACCCGGAGTTACACGATTGGTTAGAAGGCTATTTCGCAAAAGGAAATCACCTTGGTAGTGAAGTTACTCCTCCTTCTCATCGCATCGGGACGCTCAGAAGATCACGGGCCTCGCGGTTCCGCTTTCCTCCCAGGGTTGTGAGTGCCGGCGCCGTCGAGTTTAAAATCTGTACTGCAAGCCGAATCGCCTGGCGCGACGCGTTAGACTGAGAATTGGGCGTACGTCCCTCGACTTTGCCGAAAAGGAACTCCTCCGTCCGAAGCGCCGCGACCGCAGGGAGTGACCATCCGTCGCGGCGAGCGAAGAGCCGAGGGGTGTCTCGTGCCTGAACGGCTTCGGCGTTGCCAGCCACGGCGGCTATGTTGTTCTGCGATCGTCGGAGCGTTACATGCGGCGACACCAGTAGAGGAGTCGCTGCGCGGACGGTATGATCTGCCAAATCTCAGCTCAGGATGTTGCATCCCCTGCAATGCCGCCCGTGCGCTGGTTGGGATGAACCAGTCGGAGTTTCGCGGCGGGCGCTCGTAGGTCAAGCGGCGCGGGCCTCGCGGTTGTTTCTCAGGGTCAGGCTCCCGCTTGATGTTCCGCTTTCCCCTGCGCGAGCATTTTTCTTGCGAGTTGGGTCGCGAGGTGGTTCGGACGTAACTCCTCCGGGCGCGGACCGCTACTGCGTCACCCTCCGGCAACTCCATCCCGAGCTCGTGGTGCTTGGGCGTGAGGCCGCAACGATAGCGGGATATTGGCGCGGGCCGGTTGAGCATCGCTCAAGGTATGATTACGCAGCCCGTTTTTTCCGTTTCCAGCTCGGTCGTATCGCAAATTCTTCCCCGTAACGGTATGGCTTTGAGATCTTCCTTTGTCAGTATGAAAGGATTGTTCTTATCAAACATTGAAGTACCACTTAGACTACAGTAATAGTTTCCGTCATTAACCAGCTTCTTGTCCTTATTGACGTTGAAACACTGCAGATATTGCCCGACGTTCGTTGGCGGTACGAGTACTGCGGTAGGTTCCTCGAGTTCAAAAACATAAACCGCATTTCGCGGAGGTTTCGGAGTTTCCGGAATACCCGTGAAGCCTTGCACGATACCTTGGCCAAGAACATTTAAGCCCTGACTCGTCCAAAAAATCGCAACTGAAAAACGGGGGGGTTGGGTCTCCCCCGAGGAAGTCTCAAGTATCCAGAAAATGTCCTGTAACAATTCGACGCGCAGGTCGTCGAACGTGGCACTCTTGCCGCCCCTGGGGGGGCCGCTTGGGCCACCTTGTTCTGCTGGTATCGTCCCCAAAAACTCATACAACTTCCCACCACTCCTCAACGCCATCCTCGGAAACGATCCTCCGGTAATCCATTCTTCCGGCGGTAAATTTGGCCGCGAGCCACAGCTATCTGGGTCTGGAAGAGGACTACCGGGGATGCCAAATCCCGCGTCGAGAATCGCTTCCCAGAAATTGCTGCATGCGACCCCGGCTAAAGGTGCAGCAGTAGAATATGGATTAGTTGTGCCCGGATCGGTATTGGGTTTGCGGTCGTACATCGAATAAACCCAACCCACATCGCAATAACCGTGAGTATGTTCGAAGTCGAAGATCATCTCGGGATAAAGCTCAGCGTGCGCCTCACCAGCTGGGGTTAGTTCTGTCGGGTCGGCCCCTTTGTCAATTTCCTCTTGGGTAGGGTTAAAGTCCTCGGCATGCCGAAAAGCATAAACGACCGGCGTACAGACCCCGTCAGCTGAGCTTTGGCCGGCAACCACAAACAGACTGCAAAATAATACCAGCGAATAAGTCAAGGTGAATTTTGTAATCACAATTCCTTCCTCCCTGTTTAGAATCAAGTGAGAAGGGGACCGACATGTTTTGACGTCAACTGGTTGCGTCAACGCTCATCTCGTCCCGCGCAGCCCTGAGCAGGCAGCATTTCTCGCCGGGTTGGAAGTGTCCGTTGTCGGCAAGTCACGGCTCCGCTCACCGTGTGTTAAGCGGGCCCCGAGCCGCTGATTTTCACTTTCCAGTTGGAGATTTCGGTGTTGCTCAGGCCCAACTCGCTTGTGAACTCGACCAGTCTCGCGGTGTCCCAGACCACGGCCGTTTTGCACCTTGGCTCGGGGCGCAGTACTTCCCGCAAGTGCTATGAGCTCGCTCGCATCAATCTGTGGCTCGTGATCACTGCAGCTGGCGGGTCAACTGAAACTGAACCAAGCGAGCCACCTTGCGCGGCTCCTGCACCGCTAAACACAGACAGTCCAGAGACTCGCTACCAGAGCGGTAGCCGTGGCGACCACCAATTTGCCGCGCAATCGCCTTCGGGTAAAACCTTGTCGGAAAAGCTGCATTTGCCACCCCTCAACGCCAATATGCCGAAAGCACCAGAATATATATTATATAATAAGAATAAATATAGTAACGATGTAGCTAAGTTCAATGGCGAGCTGATACGATGAATCAATGCTAATTGGTTCCGAATAGTTTAGCCATCGCAATAGTGCTTTGGATGATCGCGTTGATGTAACGTTGGCCGAAGTTGGATGAACAGAATTATCTATAACGTGATTTAAGTAAGTCCGCGAACGTGAAGCTGTGTATGCCTTCAGATGTGCTCAGCGGATCGAAAAATTGACTATCGCGGTGTAAGAGATCTCTCTTCCTGCAGAGCCTGGAGGGTCCCCTGTGAGCAGTATGCGGCAGAGTCATTAGAGCGGCTCGAATTGAAGCTCCTGATATCGCGTCGCCATCCGAGCGCGACGACGAGCCTCGCGAGTAGCCAAAAGAATGGCGGCACGGTATGCGCCGTGCCGCCATCTTCATACCGCGAAAACATGATCACTGCTCGTGCGGGATAGTGCCGCCCTTGTCTCCCTTGAAGTCCTTGCCGCAGCCCACAGACTTGTAGCTTCCCGAGATTCCGCGCTACCGGTCTCCGTGGCGGTGAACTTGACTTTTTTGCGACGGCGGTAACTTAAGGTAAATCAGAGAACCTGAAATGTGCGGTTAGCCAACGATCGTTCGAGCGCTTCGAACTCGAGAGGTGACCGTGCACTCTCACAGCCGTCCGACGATTTCCAATCGGTGGCGGCGATATTCGTTCCCGGTCAGAACACCCTTGTGAAAGAGATCTTCGAGCGTGCTCGGGCTCGCTTCGATAGAGAGCTTTTCATTATCAGTAGCATCGGCGAGGAGCTTGCCATCAGCGTGTAACGCGGTTGCTTCCGCGCGATGCTCGATTGGCTTAGCCATGCGCGCGAATTTTCGCGCGGCCTTTGATCAACTAAGCCAGCTTGCCCGGACCGCCCTCGATCAATCTCCCCAGATGACGATGTGGTGATGCCAATTGGTGCGGTTCCAATCGAGGCAATCTTTCGCCGAGTCAGATTCGGGCAGCCCTGAGTATCCCACGAAAGCGAACAACCAGGTCGGAAACGCGCACCAACGGTTCCATGGAACGTCTCGCCCAAGTGATGCCTGCCGACTGCTCGCCCTTCCTGATGTTCGACGCGGCGTCGATGTTCGATACCCGGTGGCGCGTCTTCGGGAAACTCTCCACGTCCGAAACGCTAAGCCCAAGGAACTCCTTGATTTAGGCTTGCGTTACTCCGGCGGCGGCGAAGTTTTGCCACTGGCACAAAGCCCGCAGTAGAACGCGCCCATCGCCCCGGAGAGTGGACTGAAACTGTAACATTGCAACCCGATTCCGCGGTCCGAGATCGCTAATGCAGCGCCGGGCTGGCGCATGCGCCAAATTGCGACCAGACCGCGGAAGCCAAAAGAGCGACTCCAGCCCCCTCGATAGCCATCCGTCTTTTGTTGTTGTCGATAAATACCAGGCCGAATGTACCGAACGCAAATATCACCATCAACGCGCAACCGACAATGGCTATCAAGGCAATCCACTTCGGCCGACGAAATTCGATCCCAAGCGTATGGCGCTTCGATTCGGCGGCAGTCTCTCCCACGGCTCGGGCCGGTTGCGTTTGAACTAAGCCTTAAATCGCGACAGCCTTTAGGCAAATTCGCCATCAGCCCCTAAGCTGCGTGAAGTGAGCTGCTTCGCCTTGCCATTCTTGATGCGCCAGAGATGCGCCACGCGATCGGGGAAGCGATGACCAGCGTCAGCGAGTCATCGACGGCCTAACGGATGTCGGTCTCGCCGGGTGCGGCTAGAGACTATGGGTGTGAATGAAAGCTACCTACGCCCGCGTGACCAAGGAGGCGCGCCGCCTTGACGACCACGCGCACGTCTTCGTGGTAGAAGGCAAAGCTCGGCCGGTGCGTGATCTTGTTGTTATTTCGACGAAGTCGAGAAGATGGCCGTTATCCACGATCGGGCCGCCAATCTCCCTTCCATTCCGGCGGACGCCAACGGCACGCCTGATTAGACGCGCAAGCTCTGACGTTCTGACCCGCAAACGTCGCTGTAAGTTCATCCTCGACACTGCAGCGCAGCAGCGCAAAAGCCAGACCGGTACGATGCGGGGAGGCCGAGCGGCATGGTATCACTTTCCGGATGCGTTCGATCGTCGCGGCGGCTGACCGCCTGCTCGGGATCCTGATCGATCCGGCGCGACGCGAGCGTGCCGTGATCTGGCTCCTCGCCGCCTTCACCGCCGCGTGGACGCTCTACGCAATCATCTCGCACGCTGGCCAGGACGTGCACTACGACATGGGCCAGCTTGTCGGCGTATCGCGCGACTTCTCCGTCGGTTTCTACCATCCGCCGATGGCGGTGCTTGTCGCAGGCGCGTGGTTTTGGATTTTCCCGCGCGTTGCTTGGGCCAGCTATCTCCTCGTCGCGCTCGCGGTCGGCGTGAGCCTCTGGATCGCGTGGAAGATTTTCGGCGACTGGCTCGATGAGACGAAGCGCGTCGTCGGGCTCGCGATGCTCATGCTCATTCCGCTGCTCACCTTCCAGGCGCTCAAGTTCAACGCCAACACGGCGATGATCCCCTTCTGGGCCGCGGCCACGTTCTTCTTTCTGCGGAGCCTCGCCACCTGCGATCCGATATTTGCCGCGCTGACGGGAATGACTGCAGGTTGTGCGCTGCTCACGAAATACTGGTCGATCTTGCTGATTGCCGGCTTCGGCCTTGCCGCACTCGTGAACTCCGAACGGCGGCGATATTTCAACTCAGCGGCGCCCTGGATTACGAGCGCTTTCGGCCTCGTGGTGGTCGCGCCTCACTTCTATTCCCTGGCTACAGGTCATCGCGAGACGCTGAGCTACATTGGCGGTGCTATGGTGGGCACTCCACTCTACAATTCAATCTTGGACTCGCTCCAGTACCTCGTGGGCGCTGTCGCATATATCGTCGCCCCGCTCGCGATCGTGGCCGCGCTGCGGCCGAGCCGTGCGGCGCTCGCCGACATCATGCTGCCGGCGACGGCCGAACGCCGCCTAGTCGCGGTTACGTTCTGGGTGCCGATCATTCTCCCAGCCGTGATCAACATCGTGCTGCCGACGCGGCTTACACCACTCTGGACAATTCCCAACTGGACCCTGCTTCCTGTGGTGTTGCTCGGTCCGTCGATGCTTTCCGCATCGCGCCGCGTGGCAGCGCAGGTCCTCGCGCTCGCGATCATTGTCCCAATCGCCGCCATCGTTGCCGCGCCCGCGGTCGCCATTGTGCAGCATTTGCATAACGCGCCGAGTGAACGTCCGCACTATGAGCAGGCCGCACGCGAAATCGATCACTTGTGGCGCAAGCACACCGGCCAGCCGCTGCGCTACGTCGGCGGCGATTCCGAGATGGCTGATGGCGTCGTGTTCTACCTCGATTCGGCCGCGCCGTATTTCGCTCCGCAATTGGAATCGTCGACCGACCCTAAGATGTTGCTACGCGGTATCGCGCTCATTTGCCCCGCGTGGAACAAGGACTGCGCGGCGGTGATCGATTCGATGTTTCGCCGTTATGGCGGCGCCCGCGAAGAAGTCACCCTGCAGCGGAGTCTGTTCGGAATCACGGGGCCGCCCGCGCGTTTCGAGATCGTTGTCGTCCCCCCAGCGCACTAGCCCGCGCGCCTCTCTTTGCCCGGCAGACGGCAAATTGGGGACAATGTTTGTCGCGCGGCGCGAGGGCTTCAAAAGCGCGATGAGCTCAGCAGTCGCAAGGTCCATATTTCAGACCATCGCGGTCGTCGTTCCCTGCGCCCTAACTTTCGTTACCGCGGGCACGGTTGATTTCTGGCAGGGCTGGCTCTTTTGGACCGTGTTGGTGCTTGCGTCGGGCGTAACTGCCATTTACCTGCGGCTTCGCGACCCCGCGCTACTTGCACGCCGAATGAAGGTGGGACCGCAAGCCGAATCGCGCCCGCAAGAGAAGGTCATCATGGTGCTGACGATCGCGATGTTCTACGTGCTGGCAATTGTGCCTGGCCTCGACCATCGTTTCGGATGGTCGCGGGTGCCGCCCGCGATAGTCATCATCGCGAATCTGCTCATCGTCGCGGCGTTCGCGCTTTTTATCGTGGTGCTGCGCACAAACACCTTTGCCGCATCGACAATCACGGTCGAACCGGGGCAGCGCGTGATCTCGACCGGTCCCTACGCAATCGTGCGGCATCCGATGTACACGGGCGGGCTGGTAATGATTTTTGCGCTGCCGGTGGCGATGGGCTCGTGGTGGGGGTTGATTCCGTCGCTTGTGGCGTCGCCAATTCTAATCGCGCGAATCTTCGATGAGGAGAGCGCGCTCATCGCGGAGCTTCCGGGTTACGATGCCTATTGCCGGGCCGTTCGGTCTCGCCTGGTGCCGGGGCTCTGGTGAATCCGAAGTTGAATCGAGGGCGGCCCGCTAAAGGACAAAGCCGATGCTGACGATCGCAGAACAATGGTTCGAGCGGCGAGCGATGGCAGACGGCGTGACCTGGCTCTTCGAGCCGCACGTCGACTCGTTCCTCCGCTGCAATATTTGGCACGTGCGCGGCCGCGATCGCGACCTGGTTGTCGATACCGGGTCGGGCCTTTCCCTCCTGCGTAACGCCCTCGCGGACCTTGTTAAACGGCCCCTAATCGCCGCTGCGACACATATCCACAGAGCTACGCGATTATCTCGACCACGCGGACGCGCTCGCTCGATGAGGCTGACGCGATCGATCTAGGCGACCGCGCATTCCAGGTAATCCATCTGCCCGGCCATTCACCGGGCAGCATTGGGCTCTGGGAGCCGAAGATCGGCATTCTTTTCTCAGGCGACGCGATCTACGACGGCACGGTGCTCAATTTTCTGCCCGACAGCGACGTCCAGGATTATATCCGCACGATGAAGCGGCTTCGCACGCTCCTGGTTACGATCGTGCACGGCGGCCACGAGCCGAGTTTCGGCCGCGCGCGGATGATCGAGTCTCGCCGACGCTTATCCGCGTGCGAAAGGAGCGTGAGCGGGCAAACAGCAACACGCGGCACGGGTTGTCTCCCGCACCGCGCATCGCCAGGTATGCAGTCGGACTAGCCGCGGACAAGCACCAGCTCAATGCGGCGATTTTCCTTGCGGCCTTCAAAAGTAGAGTTGCTGGCAACGAAATTTGTCGCGCCGAATCCGTGCGCCACTACACGATCGCCCGGGACGCCCCGCTTGATCAGGTAGGTCTTCACCGCGGCCGCGCGCTCTTCGGAGAGTTTCTGGTTGAGCTCCGGGCCGCCAGTAGGATCACAATACGCGTAGACGTAGACCGTCGCATCGAGCTGCGTCTTGATCATCTCGGCCGCGGCGTCGAGCACCGGTTTGGAGATTGGGCGAATCGTTCCATCGCGGTCAAAGATTACGCCGCGAAGATCGATTTTCTCGGCCTCGCTCTGCACGATCACCATTGGCGGCAGGGGTTCAGTCGCCGTCTCCTTCGGAGCAGGAGACTGAGCACACGACGAGAACGTCGCGAGTGGAACCGCCAGAATCGCGGCAATAGATATTTTGCGCGCGGCTGAAAAACGCCTGAACGCTCGGGAGTAGAGCTTCATAGTCGTTTGCGTCTCCTGTAGGCCGCGCAGGAGAAGCGCAAACGCCATGCCATCAGGATCATCCTTGATCGGCGCTTCTTTTCCGAACGAGTTACTCGCGAACCATGAAGGAAAAAGTTACAAAAGGATCGATCTTCGCTTTTACTTCGCCCGATTCCTGCCTTCGGGAGGCCATCATCGCGGCCTAACGCTTTTCCTGCACGACGCGACATCCGACGCTAACGGATGCATCGTGCGTCGCATCGGGAAGCTGCTCGTAGACCACGACGAGGGACGAATCCGCCCAAATAGGGCGCTTCGAGGCTGAATCCTCGAGCTTGCGGGGACCGATCACGCTCTGAAAATAGTCCAGCCGCAAGGTCGTTGTTCGCGCCGCCGGTCTCCAGCATCACATCCTCGAACTGGTTCTGCCAGAAACGGTAGGCCCTCGGCTGCTTCATAGTGCTGTCCAACGCCCAGAGGCTCTCCGGGACGCGTGCAAAACTTGATATCCCCCTCGGTACGAGCGAGCTTCATGTCAGTGCTGGGCGGCGAGGCGCAGCCGATAACCTGAAAGCCGGGCTGGTGATGCCGTCGGCGGAGGATTGACCGTTGGCGCCGGCGCCGCAGCTGGCGCTGATGCATTGTGCGAGGCGCACCCCGCGTCGGCCAACGCGATAGCGGCAATAGTAGTCTAAAGCCTGAGTCGCTTCCCCACCTCGTTTCCTTTCCGGTTAGCCAATCAACCAACGTGAACGGCCATGTGGCAGCCGTCAAGAAGGCCGCCCGACCAACGCCTCATCGCGTGTGGCCCCCGAGTTGCCCTGCTGTAAGCGCTCATGGAAGATTTGTCAGATCGGGCTTGATGGTGAACGGCCGATGGCAACGAGTATTTGCGGATCGAGCGCCACGCGAGGCGGCCGCATTCATATCGCGGCGTTGATGGTCGTGCTGGCGCTCTGGGCGTTGAGCTCTACGGCTGTGTTGGCCATGCAACCGTCGCCCGATCCGACGGCGATGATAAAATCGGTGATCGATCAAACGATCGCGGTGTTCAAGGATCGGAGCATTCCGTCAGCCGCCCGCCAGGCCAAGCTGCGCGCAATCGCCGAACAACACTTCGATTTCGCCGAGATGGCTCGCTCCACAGTCGGCTACCATTGGCGTGAGTTTACGCCGGAGCAGCAGAAGGAGTTCGTGCCACTCTTTACCTCATTCATCGAGGACGTCTATCTGGACCAGATCCAACGTTATTCAGTTCAGCGCATCCAGAAGGACATCAAGTCAACCAATATCGAGTTCACGAAGCAGCAGATCGACGGCGCCGGCGACGCCGAGGTCTTCAGCACGGTGATTACCAGCGAGCGCGCCACCCCGCTTCCTGTTAACTACAGGATGACCATAGTCAGCGGCGAGTGGAAGATATACGACCTGACCGTCGATTCGATCAGCGTCATGGGCAACTACCGCAACCAGTTCAACCGCGTCCTCAACCAGGGCGGCTACGACAAGCTGGTCAGCATCATGCGCGAGAAGCAGCAAGCGCTCGCCGCCACTCTGGCCCAGTAGGGTAGCGCCGTAGGCATCCAGTGAACCAGAGCAACGTGTCCAACGAGAAGCAGGCGGCGGCGAGCAAAGCCGGCCATCCCATCCTCGTGGTCGAGCACCTGAGCGTTGCGTTCGGCGCGCTCGAGGTGTTCCGCGACGTGAGTTTTTCAGTCGCGCGCGGCAGTGCGCTCGCCGTGATCGGGCCCAACGGATCGGGCAAGAGCGTTCTCTTTCGGGCGCTCATTGGCGCGGAGAAGAGCAGCGGGGTCATCCGATGGGCGCCGGGAGTTCGAATCGGCTACGTGCCCCAGAAACTCGATATCGAGCGCGATCTGCCCCTCACCGGGCGCGACTTCCTGCGGGCCAAGGCGGCGGTGGCGCGCACCGGATTCGACGCGATCAGGCGCGCAATCGAGAGGGTCGGTATCGCGCCCGAGACCCTCAAGCGGCCGATCGGTGCCATGTCCGGGGGACAGTTCCAGCGCCTGTTGATCGCGTTTGCATTGGTCGGCGATCCTAATGTGCTGATGCTCGATGAGCCGGCGGCAGGTGTCGATGCCCCCGGGCAGGAGCGCGTCTCGGAAACGCTCGAACGTCTGCGTGAGCGCGACGGCGTGACCGTGATGGTGATCTCGCACGACTTGAGCGTGGTCTTTCGCCACGCCACCAACGTTATCTGCCTGGCCCGCGGCCTTAAATCTTTCGGCGCGCCGCGCGAGGTGCTGACGCCCAAGATGCTGTCGGAGCTGTACGGAACGGAGATCGGCTTTCATGTCCACGATCTCGATTGAGGTCGGCTCGCTCGTGCTCTCGCTCGCGATGGCGACCGCGGCGGGCCTTATCGGATGCTTCGCCGTGATGCGCCGCATGACGCTGGCGGCGGACGCGCTGTCGCACGTCGCGCTGCCGGGTATCGCGGTGGCAGTGCTGCTGCGCTTGGATCCGCTGCTCGGCGCGATCGCGACGCTCGCCGCGGGCACCGTGCTTATCTGGGCGGTCGAATGGCGTACCGCGATATCGACCGAGACAATCGTCGGCGTCGTGTTCTCCGTGGCGCTCGCGGTCGGCGCCATGATGACCTCGGGAGAGACGCTGCTCGACGCACTGTTCGGCGGCGCGGGCAAAATCACCGGCTTGGAAGTGATCCTGGGGCTAATCGCAGCCGCGGTGATCGTCGGATTCGTCGCGATCAAGCGGCACGCGCTCGTGGTAGCGCTGGTCTCACCCGATATCGCGCTGACGTGTGGAATCGACGTGCGGCGGCTCGATCTGATGTACCTGCTGATGTTCGCACTGACGGTGGTGCTGGGGCTCCGCTACCTCGGCGTACTGCTGATGGGGTCGCTGATGATTATTCCGGCGGCGACGGCGCGGCGGCTGGCCGGCAATCTTAACGCGATGTTTGCGGTATCGACCACGGTCGCGGTACTCGCGACGTTGGTCGGCACATACGCCGCGACGTTGACCCATCGCGAGAGCGGCCCGCTGATTATCACTGTCGCGGGGGGTCTGTTCTTCCTGAGCCTGCTGAGGCCGCGCGCCGATTCCGTTTAAACCTCGATCAGGCAGGACAGCTGAAAAACCTACTGCGGCTAACGTAGTGGTCTGTTAATGCCAGGTTAAGCTGCAGCATATTGACCATCTTCCCACCGAATAGCCCTGCGAGCGGCGCTTCGGTGTTGCGAAGGACTATCGTTCAACTTCATCATGCACCTGCTTGGGGTCAGCTGCCCACTTCGCTGCGACGCGATCAAGCTGGTACTCCGCGTTGTCCAGCGTGATATATTCGGGTCGAGTCCGGAACCGGAACTCGTCACCATGTCGCCTGGGACGTCCGCTAATGCTGGGTCCGGATGACTCTGACGCCACATGTCGAACAAGATCGACTGGATGTCAGACCCGCTCGCAACAGGCTGAATGCTGGTCTGGCATTTTCCATCGGCACCCGTGCTGCTAATAGACGAGGGGAATTTGCCTGGATTCTCCTTCGAGAACGTTTCAAAGAAAAGAACTGCCAGATCAGATGCTTGGGGCTGCGGCGTTCCGGATTCTGCTTATCCAATCAGCTACGGTCGAGTTATGAGTTTTCCCCCAATCCGTAATGTACGAAGCATGCGTTGGATCCGCGCTGACCCAACCCTGAGCGAATTCATTATGGTTGTCCGCCGACTGCGCTACTACCTGCCTTGGTAGCGATCCGGTTGAAACCATACCTCGATATCGGGAGCCACCAACTGCCCGGCCTTCGGCCCGCTCGAATATTGATAATTGGGCCCAGCATGCGCGCGACGCGATCCCGTAGCGCATAGTTTGAAGGGGCCAACGCCGAAGAAGCGCCCGCCGAAGCATCATAGGATGCGGCTGAAGGCCGCGGCCAAAAGTATTCGTCCTTGGTGAATGTCTGAGCAATCGTCAGCGAGCCCACTGCTTTACCATTGTGATCCATGACAATGCTTCCGTTCGCTGTGAAAGGAAAAAAACCTTTGTCCGATCAGCCATAGCACCGCTGGATAAATGATGGAGCCAACAACCACCGTTGTAACCAGTAGCCGTTGGCTCTTTCTTATCCTTAACGCCAAGAGATGCAGTCAGGCCACCAGACGCATAGTCGTCATTACGAGGTCGATCAGCTTTATTCCGATGAAGAAAGAATCACGCCGCCAACGCCCCAAACTAGAAAGTTCTGTCGCAGAAGCTCATCGGCACCGAGTGGCCGAATATCTGACTCGCTTGAGAGCTACTGGAAGCAGAGCAGGAATGATCAGTGCGTTGAAAAATCTCGAAAGGCTTGGTCGGGTCGGAATCGAGGTCAACCACGTTGCCCGCTTCTTCGGCAGCTTGGGTACCAGAGTTCATCGCAAGACCGACGTCCGCTTGAGCCAGTGCCGGCGCGTCGTTGGTGCCATCACCCATCATTGCGGCCAGCTTGCCCCCGGCCCGTTCTTTTCGGATGTAGGCGATGGATGCGGGTGTCGCCTCGACTGCGAAATCGTCGACGCCGGCCCGCTTAGCTATCGCTGCGGCAGTCAGAGGATTATCGCCGGTGAATCATAGCCGTGCGGAGCCCGATGTTGCGCAGCCGCTCGAATCGTTCCTGCATTCCGGACTTGAGGATGTCCTCGAGCGTGACTACGCCCGCGACTCTGGCCCGTAAGGCAGTTATTTTGACCACGATGCGGTCCGCGACGCCGACTGAACGCTGATCGTCGTTGTGGCCGCCGAGCCTGCTTTCGCCGGTCAATTCTGCCGCCAGGATCGCGAAAGTTTGCGGTATGCATGCGATGACGGCTCGGCGCATCGCGATGCGCACCAGAGTTGACTTCTTGATGTCGCGGGCAGTCTCGAGGTCTTCGGGCGACGGTCGGAAGCTCTCCCCAAACGAGGCGAATTGTAGCGATCACGAGGTCGCGACACTATCCTCAACCGATCATCCTGAACAAAATTGGCCACGCGACGATCGATTTGTGCCACGCACGAAGCGCGCGCTACGATCACTCGATGCGCCCTTCGCGTCGCCAGGACAATCTATGATTCTAAAAGTCGCGCGCCTCGGCTTTCCCACCCTTCGCGTCGCATCACAGCCGGTGCCGCGAGATGTAATAAGGACTCACGACTTCCAGAAGCTGATCGACGACATGGTCGAGACGATGCACGAGTATTCGGGCGTTGGCGTTGCCGCCCCGCAGGTGCATCTGCCGATCCAGCTCGCGGTGCTCGAGGTCGAGAATCATCCGCGCTACCCGGACATGCCGCCGGTGCCGCTCACGGTGCTGATCAATCCCGTCGTAACGGTTCTCGACCAGGAGAAAGTCGAGGACTGGGAAGGATGCCTCAGTATTCCGGACCTGCGCGGGAGTGTGCCGCGCTTCAAGAAACTCCGCGTCGAGGCGCTCGATCGCGAAGCCAACGAGCTTGAAATCGAGGCGAGCGACTTTCACGCTCGCGTTATCCAGCACGAGACCGATCACCTCAAAGGCGACGTCTACCTGGACCGGATGCCGGACCTGCGCTCGCTTGCGTTTCTTCCCGAGCTGCAGCGCTTCGTGTTGTCGAACCAGTAGTTTCGCGTCTACTTGGGTGGATAGGCGGGCACCACGGGCATCTTGCCTGTCGCCTTGAAGGTGGCGATCGCCTTGAGCAGCTCGGTGTTCTGGGCGTTTAGCTTGTTCTCCTCGTCCTGAACTTTGGCCAGCTCGCCCTTGAGCTGGTCATTGTCCTGTTGAAGCTGGTTCAGCCGATTGCTCATCTCGGCGAGCTGCTGAGCTTGCGCCGCGCTCTTGCTCTGACAACTTTGCGAGTAAAAATAGAAGAGGATCGCGGCAACAATTGCCACCACGACGGCGCCGATAAGCACTTTGCCCACGTTTCGAGGATACCGGCGCGATGCGCGCTCGCCAACGGCGGGCTAAAATAAACCGCCTTCGATCGTTGTTGGCGCCATTTCGAAAAAATGAATTGACTTCCTTGCCGAAGCGTCAATAAAATGCACGAAGATCGCATTCCGGGTCAGGCGCTATTTGCGTGAAATCCGCGATCGTGCTTGAGGCGTCGGGTCAGGCGCTGCAATTCGGAACCGAACTTCGCCAATCCAGCGGACGCGGGTTTAATGATCGAGGTTCAGGGTCTAACCAAGTACTTCGGCGCAACACTTGCCGTAAACAACGTTTCGTTCAAGGTCGAAAAGGGCGAAATCATCGGATTGCTGGGGCCCAATGGCTCCGGCAAGACGACGATTATGCGCATCCTGACGGGCTTTTTCCCGCCCACCGAGGGACGGGCGCTGATCGGCGGCCTCGACGTCGCCGAGCATTCACTCGAGACGCGCCGGCGCGTCGGCTATCTGCCTGAAAACATGGTCCTTTATCCCGATTTGAGCGTGGAGGCGCTGCTCGATTTTGCCGCGCGCGTGCGCGAGCTCGACTCGACGTCGGCCCGCCAGCGTATCGACTACTCAATCGAGAAATGCGGCCTCGCCGAGGTGCGTCGCAAGCTGATCGGCAAGCTCTCCAAGGGCTATCGGCAACGCGTCGGAATCGCGCAGGCGATCCTGAGCGATCCCGAGGTGTTGATTCTCGACGAGCCGACAGTCGGCCTCGATCCGCGCCAGGTGGTCGAAATTCGCCAGCTGATCCATTCGCTGGCCGGACGTTCCACCGTCCTTTTGTCAACGCATATCCTGCCGGAGGTGACGATGACTTGCCGCCGCGTGGTGATCATCGATCGCGGTAAAATCGTCGCGCAGGACACGCCCGAGGAACTGACCGCCAAACTATCAGGCACCGATCAGACGCTCGTCACCGTATCAGGACCGGCACCGGCGGTGCGCGAGGCGCTCAGCAGTGTAAGGTATGTAGAGCGCGTGCAGGATCGCCCCATCGAGAGCGAGTCGGGCCAGGTTTGCATGTTCGTCGTGTACTCCAACGGCCACGCCGAGGAAGTGCGCTCGGGACTGGCCTCGTGCGTGGTGCAGCACGGGTGGGGTCTGCTCGAAATCAAGGCGGTGGCGCTCAGCCTCGAGGATCTCTTCATGCGCCTCGTGACCGACAAGGACAGCCCCGGCGCTCGTCCCGCCGCGGGACCGCGAGGATAAGCGATGGCCAACGGAGCAGCCACTCTCGAAGCCGCTCGAACCGCATCCGGAGCGCGCGTCGCGGCGACATCGGCACGGACTGGCTTTTCCTTCGGCCGCTCGTTTGCGGTCGCGCGCAAGGAACTGCGGTCGTACTTCGCCTTCCCGCTGGTCTATATAGTGACCGGCATCTTCGCGCTGCTCGCGGGATGGTATGCGTGGAGCGATCTCAACTTCTTCATCACGATCGCCTTCGCCCAGGACATCATCCAGAACTACTGGCAGTTGCTGTTCTCTGATATCCGGCTGATCTTCATCCTGACTCTGCCTTTCATCACGATGCGCTCGTTCGCTGAGGAACGGCGCCTCGGCACGGTCGAGCTGCTGTACACCTATCCGCTTCGCGACGGCGAAATCCTGGGCGGTAAGTTCCTCGCCGTGGCGTTGATCTTCCTTATGATGCTGGCGCTCACGATCGTCTATCCGGTGTACCTCTCCAGCGTGCATCGCTTTCCGATTTTTCCGCTGTTCGCCGGATACCTGGGCCTGGTGCTGCTCGGGCTCGCATTCATCGCCTTCGGACTCTTCATTTCGTCGCTCTGCGAGAGCCAGGTTGTGGCGGGTGTCGCGACGATCATTCCGCTGCTCTTCCTCTGGATCCTCAACTGGAACGAGGCATCTTTCCAGAGCGCATGGCTCGGGTTCCTGCGCGATATATCGCTGTTTGATCAGTTCGGCGGTTTTGCCAAAGGTGTTATCGATCTCGACCACCTGACTTACTTCATTTTCTTCATCGTCTTCTTCCTGTTCCTGACACTGCGCTCGATGGAGGCACGCAAGTGGACCGGCCGCCGATAGCCCCATCCGCCGCAGCTGGCCGCGGCTCGGTTTGGAAGAACTACATCATCCTGATTTACACGGCGCTCGCGCTCGCTGCGCTGTTAGGCGTGATCAACGCGATTATCAGCAATCACAACGTCCGATGGGACCTGACGCCCAACAAGCGCTACTCGCTCTCTGAGTTCGACAAGCGCGTGCTCGGCGGCCTGACGCATCCGGTCAAGGTGATGGCCTTCGTGCGGACCGAGGATCCCGCCTATATCGAGCTCGCCAACCTGCTGTTCCAGGCGGCGGCGTTCACCCCGCGCCTCACTTACCAGGTGATCGACGTCAACAAGGCGCCCGGCATGGCGCGCGAATACGGCGTGTCGAGCTATGGCGAGGTGGTGGTCGAGTCGCAGGGCCGCCGGCGCGATTTTGACAATGCCCGCTCCGAACTGCTGATTCCGGCGATCCTTCAGATCTCGCAGGATACGACCAAGCACATCTATTTCACTGTCGGCCACGGCGAGCGCGATCTGTTCGATACCGATCGCAACACCGGTTACTCCGAGTGGCGTAACCTGTTGCAGCAGAACAACTACGAAATCGACAACGTCTCGCTCTTCGCGGGCGACGTGCCCGATGATTGCAAAGTGCTCGTTGCGCTCGGCCCGCGCAAGGATTTCCTGCCCCAGGAGCTCACGTCGCTTGGCAAATATCTCGCTCGCGACGGCAAGTTCGTCGCGCTGATCGATCCATACGGCTCGCCGTCGCTGGTCGACTTCCTGAAGAAGTACTACCTCGACTTCACTTCGCGGGTGATCGTCGACCCGGCCTATCGGCTGACGGCAGGTGAAATTCTGACCACCCAGATTCCGATTCGCGCCGAGGATAATACAATCAGCCGTTCGATGTCGGCGCCCGCCGTGTTCTCGCTCGCTCGCGGTGTGGACGTCACCGCCAAAGTGGGGGCGACGGCGCCCGACAATCTCGTGCTGGCGCAGGAGAGTCTGTTCCTGCAATCGTCGCACGAGAGTTGGGCATCCGGCGACGACAAGGCGCTCACGACCGGAATCACTGAGTACCAGAGCCCCCGCGATGAGAAAGGTCCGATCCCGGTTGGCTCAGAAGTGGACTTCACGCCCGCCGGCAATCCTCATATTCCGCTGATGCAGATGACGCGGGTCATCGGCTTCGGCAGCTCGGCTTTCGTCTCCAACCAGTTTATCGAGATGCTGGGCAATCGCGATCTGGCCGTGAGCCTGATCAACGAGCTCGCCGGCGACGAGATGCTGATCGCGAGCCGCGAGCGCCTGGTGCAGTCCGAGACCGCGGGCTTCTACGTGACTGACGCGCAGTCGCGCGACCTGCTGCTGCTCGGCAGTTTCGTTGAGCCGGTCCTGCTGTTCCTGGTCGGGATCGCGGTGTTCACGCGCAGGAGGTTCTTCGCGTGAGCATCCGGCCCGCGATCTTTTACACCATCGCATTCTTCATCCTGTTGCCAATCTACTTCTGGGATCGGCCATCCCTTAAACCGGTTGCACTCTCCGAACAGCAGGAGAGTCTGCTCAAGCTGAACGATATCACTGGCGTGGAGCTGGACCGCGGCAACGAAACGCTCAAGTTCGAGCGCGCTGACAGCAGCAAGCCGTTCCAGGTCGTCGCGCCACAAGGCAAATTCATCCCGCAGGATTTGATGGAAGCGCTGACGCAGCTGTTGCTCACCCAGAAGCAGGTCGAGGTCGTTGCCGAAAATTCCAAGGACCTCGGACAGTTCGGGTTAGAGCAGCCGGAGACCGTGATGCTGATTCAATCGTCCGGACATCCGCAGCCGATCAAGATCACCTTTGGCGCTGAAAATCCGACGCACACCGCGATCTATGCGCAGGTCGAGGGCAAGCCGCAGGTCTTCCTGCTGGGCAAAAATATCGAGTACTACGGCACGCTGATGTTCCAGTGGGTCGAGGGCAAGCAGGGCAAAAACGCCTGATCGGTGCCGCGGCCGGTCGATTCGCACGTCTGCTGAGCAGACCATCGGCTAGGATCAGTCGACTTCCCCAGTGCCCTTGGGATGACCAACCGCAACGCCTGATAAAGCGGATAGCTCACTCTCGCTCTTCGCTTGCCGTCGTCCTGAGCGAAGTGAGGCTGAGAACGCAGTCGAAGGATCGCGGCGATCATTTGTGTCCGCAGCTCCATCAACGGTGGACCTTGCGTTCGGAACTATCCGGAATCCGCTTCGATTGCTCGCCTTTCGTCTCCCTCTCCCTGACCAGGTGAGAGTCTTACGTTCGATCGCAGGCGCCTGCCTCGATCGTCTAGAACTTCTCCTTGAACGGGCGCAGGTCGAGCTCCATCGTCCAGGCGCTTTGATCCTGATGCGCCAGATGCCAGTAGCTTTCGGCAATCGCGTCGGGACGCAGCATGTCCTCGCTCGTCTTTCCCGGAATCTTTCGTCCCGGAATATCGATTGAGCCGTCGACGTTGATCCACGCGACATGAATCCCTTTCGGTCCGAGGTCGCGCGCGAGCGATTGCGCAAGCCCGCGCTTGGCGAAGTTCCCCGGCCCGAATGCCGCCGAGCGCGCGCCGGCCTTCACTCCCGCTGTCGCTCCGGTGAAGAGCATTACGCCATGCCTCCGCACGATCATCGCCGGCGCGCACTCCTTGGCGCTCATAAAGGCGCCGAGCGCGTTGATCTTCATCGAGTTCTCGAATTGCTCCGGCGAGATGTCGGCGAGAGAGCCGAACGGTCCGGCTGCAGCGTTGTATACCATGACCTCCGGATCGCCGAGGCGCTCGCGGATCGTCTTGAATGCGTTCGCAATCTCGGCGGAGTTGCCAGCGTCGGCCGGCACCGCCAATGCCTCGTGCCCTTCCTTTTGAATCTCCGCCGCGACCTGGTTCAAGTACTCGGCACGCCGCGCGACGAGCGCGACCGCGTATCCTGCCGCAAATCGACGCGCGACCGACGCGCCCAGTCCCGGTCCGACGCCGACAACCGCGGCGACTTTCTTGTATGATGAATCAGGCATGACGTTCCTCCATCAGGGTCGGGCGTGGCGGCGTCCGCTCGAAGCCGTATCCTTTGCGAATGATACCCTCGCGTCCGCATGCGAGTATAATTCGTTTTCGTCACAGCTTGCGTCGGGTCCACGATCGGTTCAACCGAAGTTCGTCCGAGGGCGAGGGGAAAATGAAAAGAGTAGAGGCGATCTTCAAGCCGTCGAAGCTTTCCGCCGTCCGCGATGCCCTCGATCAAATCGGAATCGTCGCTATCGTAGTGGAGCAGCATCGGCCAAAGCTCAAGATTGCGGTGGTCGTCGTGGACGGCAAAGCTGAACAGGTCGTCCGCGCGATTGAATCCGCAGCAAGCGCTTGATACGGCCTTCTACTCACCTTAGATTTGGAATAGCATCAGTCCGCCTCGGCATCGGGATGCTCGATCCCGGTCGAAGCGCTGAAAGATCCAGATTTAGAGGGCACAGGCGATTTCTCAGTTAGCTACCGACGATTCGCTCGAACTCCACTTCGACGACCCGCGACTCTTCACCGACCTCCTCGGACAGCATGACGCTCACGTTCGCACCGTAGAGCAGGCGCTCGGGGTTAGAATCGGTGTGAGCGGCACCGCGCTCAGAATCGCGGGACCACACGCCGAGCAGGCCCTCGCGGGCAAGGTTTTCGGCGAGCTCTACGACCTGCTGAAGCGCGGTTACCCCGTTTATCCGAGCGACGTCGAATATGCGGTTCGAATCCTGCGTGGTGACCGGAACGCCGAACTGAAAGATATCTTCCTCGATACGATCTATGTCTCGGCCCACAAGCGCGTCATCTCGCCCAAGAGCATCAACCAGAAACTCTACATCGACGCGATCCGCAACCACGATATCGTGTTCGGAATCGGCCCGGCCGGCACCGGCAAGACCTACCTCGCGATGGCAATGGCGCTGGCGGCGCTGATGAAAAACCAGGTCACGCGGATGGTGCTCTGCCGGCCCGCGGTCGAGGCGGGCGAGAAGCTCGGCTTTCTGCCCGGTGACCTCGCGGAAAAGGTCAATCCCTACCTGCGGCCCCTCTACGACGCGCTGCACGACATGGTCGATTTCGACCGCGCGCGCCGGATGCTCGAGCGCGGCACCATCGAGGTCGCGCCGCTCGCCTTCATGCGCGGCCGTACGCTCAACTCGAGCTTCGTCATCCTCGACGAGGCGCAGAACACCACGCCCGAGCAGATGAAGATGTTCCTGACGCGCATCGGGTTCGGCTCGAAGGTGGTGGTCACCGGGGACGTGACCCAGATCGACGTGGCGGGCGGGCGTTCGGGGCTCAGGGGCCTCGAAGAGGTGCTCGGCTCGGTGACGGGGTTGTCGTTCGTGCACCTCTCCAAGCACGACGTGGTCCGGGCGCGCATCGTCGCCGACATCGTCTCCGCGTACGAGGCGGCGGA
>JASHPB010000307.1 GCA_030038355.1 Candidatus Binataceae bacterium | reverse complement strand
CTGCCCGTGAGAGAAGTATAGTGGTTCTGAAGTCAGTAGCGGCTTGGGAGAGAGAACCGATCGGTCCAGGCGGCACTGCCACAATTCGTCACGTGCAGATCCAGGGCGAGAACACAGGAGCGGTTGCCTTGACATCGCAGTGCAATGCATCGGCTGGCGAACAGTCGGAACAACCCGCGAGCTGAACGGCTCCGCTGCCACGGCCGAGGAGCCGCAGATGCTATGCCCACCGTCAGGCCGAGTAAGGTCACAACAAAGAAAATGCGCAAATCGACAATCCGTTGAACCAATGGATCGCTTGCCTAGCTGGTGCCAGGACTCCAGCTTCCCCGTCACTCCGTCTACCATCCAGCATTTCCTTGGAGTCGAAGCGCTCGCCGAAGTGGCGCTCCAACACCAGCGCCACGTCACGGGTGGAAAGTCCGGCCGGGAACGTCTAGGCGGCCAGTTTTTTTCCAGCTCCTCGCTGCGCCGCTGGCAAAACGGCACCAGCTCGCTGCGCTAATGAGAAGCCGGTCGCGTGGAATCAGGAACTCGAGCCGCCCCAGCCCGGCCAGCGAAAGCGTCCGCTTGTGATAGCCGTCGCGCCAATTGACCACTCCCGCCGTCTCCTCGCGTTCGAGCACCAGCGCCAAGCTCCATGCGCGACAGCGCCTCGAGCACCGCCCGGCAACCCTGGTACCCATTCCCACAGCGCCTTCAGCCGCACCCACCCTCACCCCTTATCTCCTCGACAAAGCCTCGGCTTCACTCAAATCGATCGCTACAGGCACCATCGCGAGGTACCTCCCGCGCCCTGCCAGGCGTCTTTTCTTGGTTCCTTAACCAAAGAGGAGTACGTTGCTTTCCTTTACCCCTCAACCTTCGCTTACACACTTATTGCCGCAGAACCGTTAGGCTGCTGAACTTCAACTCGTTCTGAGGATATATATTATCAAGACGAGAGACGCCAAAAGTTCCAAGAGTTGAATGTCAGAAGAATCGTTCACACTCCTGCGAAGGCTACTTACGGTAGATTATCGACCATGTCTCGAAGAACGGTCATTTATGGAGCGAGCGCGCTTCCTGAGAAAAGGAGATGTGGCGGTCACCGTAGCGGTGCCTAGCGACCATGAGAGCCAACGCCTTTTTGGAGTTCGGCTGGCTCGGCACGGCTTGCAGGCAGTTTGGTTGGAGGTCGTGAACGATGGCCGTGAGCCACTGTGGCTCGATCTGGTCCAGCTTGCTCCGAATTACTACACGCCTTTAGAGGCCGCCAATGTCGTGCGCTTCGCATTGGGGAAACGACTGATAGCGTTTGGCTTGCTGGGCTGGTTGTTCCTTCCTCTCCTCCCACTGCTGCCGCTCAAGCTTTTGAGTGCGCGTGCGGCCAATCGCCGTCTGTGCGAATTCCTTCGTACGGTTGGCTTTCCCACACGGGCTATGCTGGCAGGCAAGACGGTAAAGGGTTTTGTCTTTACCCCGGCGGATGAGGGTACTAAGCGAATTGAAGTGCGGCTATTGGGGCGCAGCGCTAGGATCGATTTCTCGTTTACCGTTGAAGTGCCGGGCCTTACACTATCGCACGCCGTACCAGTCACCGACAGCTGCGAGGATTTCGATCAGGCCTCGTTCCAACGATGGCTGCTAGCGCAACCGCGCTGCACTACCAACGCACACAAGACCCTTGAAGGCGACCCTCTCAATCTCGTCATGGTCGGAGAGCGCGCAGATATTCAAGAGTGTCTGAGCGCTTGGGACGAGACTGAATCGCTCACCATAAGCACCGCTTGGAAGACTGCCAAAGCCTTCCTGCTTGAGTCGCAATATCGCTACTCGCCTGTCAGCCCTTTGTATTTCAGGGGACATATTCAGGACCTCGCGTTACAACGTGCGCGCCTGAGTCTCAACCAACGCCTCCATCTTAGACTCTGGGCTACCAGTGCACGCTTCGACGGCAAACCAGTTTGGATCGGTCAGGTCAGTCGCGATATCGGCGTGCGCTTAACCGCTAAAACCTGGAACCTAACGACCCATCGGATTGATCCCGACGTCGATGAAGCGCGCAACTACGTGCTGGACGACCTGCTGGCAGCCGGTCGCGTCTCCCGGTTCGGCTTTGTACCGGGCGTCGAGGCTGCGTCTATCGGCTCGCCTCGTCACAACCTTACTGGCGATCCGTATTTAACCGATGGATTTAGAGCGGTTGCGGTGCTCGCCGGAGCACGGACTGCTCCCACGCTCTTCTCGTGGTGATCGAATCGCGTGTGAGCATCACTCGATTCCCGCCCAACCTAGCGGCGACAGAACAAGTGCCAAGGCTCGAACGATTTGCGAAGAGTCAGCCATTCTCGGAGGGGGGACCGACCTCTTTGTGGTATATTGACGAGAGCGAACCTTGGCATACATCGCCGTGAAAGATGTCCGAACCATCTTGATGGGAGATCCTCTCTACTTCTCGGTGAAAAGTGGCGCGAATCCACACACCCGAAACGTCCTGGGTTTTAGGAAAACGGTCGATGCTGAGCGTGCCCGACGCCAGTGGCAATCTCTGGCCAAAATCCTGCGCGGACTCGGCGTGGAAGTGCTTGTGGTCGAGCC
>JASHPB010000306.1 GCA_030038355.1 Candidatus Binataceae bacterium | reverse complement strand
TTAATCACGTCGAGCAGATCGCGATACTTGAAGTCGGGCATCTCGGGGTTGATGCCGCCCTGCATGCATACTTCGGTGGCGCCGCGCGCGACGGCGTCGGCGACCTTCTTTACGATCGTCTCGTTGCTGTGATCGTAGGCGTCGGACTCCCAGCGCTGGCGCTTGAAGCCGCAGAACTGGCATCCCACAAAGCAGATATTGGTGAAGTTGATGTTGCGATTGACGACGTAGGTGACTTCGTTGCCGACGTCTTTGGCCCGCGCGAGGTCGGCGCACTTCACTACCGCGCGCAGATCGTCAGCCGTTGAGGTGTAGAGTGCGAATCCCTCGTCGGGCGTAAGCTCCTCATCGGCGAGGCTCCGCTCAAGCGCGGCGCGCACCGTGGGCGCCGATTTCGAGAGCAGTGCCTCGACGGGCGTTGCCTCGATTTCGTCGACGTAATTACTCCAAAACTCCAAATTCATGACTGGCCTCCGACGGTTCGAGCCCACATCGCGCGCACATTGGTCGCGACCGCCGGGTCGAGCCACTCATCATTAATATATTCGGGATAGATTGCGAGCCGTTCCTTGAGATCGAAACCCGCCCGGGCGCATCGCTCGCCGAGCCGCTCGATATGCGGCCACGGCGCTTCAGGGTTTACGTAGTCCTTGCTGAGCGGCGAGATACCGCCCCAGTCGTTGATTCCGGCGTCGAGGAAAAGTTCGATTTGGCGTGGCGACAGATTGGGCGGCGCCTGAACGTTCATATTGGCGCCGAGCACGAGGCGTGCGGTCGCGATCGCGCGTGCCATGTCATAGGCATCCGGCTCTGGCGCATCGGCCATAGCGATCTCGGGCTTGGCGCGGAAGTTCTGGATGATGACTTCCTGGATATGGCCGTGGCGCGCGTTGATGTCGCGAATCGCGATGAGACTCTCGGCACGCTCGGGAGTGGTCTCGCCGATTCCGAGCAGGATTCCGGTAGTGAAGGGAATCCGAAGCGCTCCCGCCTCGTCGATCATCTTGACGCGCAACGCCGGCTCCTTGTCAGGCGCCGCTTGATGCACTCCGCCACGTGCGCGAAGGCGGAGCGAGATGCTCTCGAGCATCAGGCCCATGCTGGCGTTGAGCGGCCGCAGCATCCGCATTTCTTCGGTGGTCATCAGGCCGGCGTTGGTGTGTGGCAGGAGGCCTTCGGCGAGCGCGATCTCGCAGGCGCGGCCGACATATTCGATCGTTGTGCGCACGCCGAGTGATTCGAGAGTCGCGCGATACTCCTTGAAGGCGACCTCGGGTTTGTCGCCGAGGCACATCAACGCTTCCTTGCATCCGAGCTCGGCGCCGCGCCGCGACCATCCGGCGATCTCGTCGGGCATCATCGTCCACGCACCCGGCTCGCCGGGATCTTTGCGGAACGCGCAATAGGTGCATCGATCGCGGCAGAGATTCGTGATCGGCAGAAAAACCTTGCGCGAGTAGGTGACGGCGTGGCCCTTAGCGCGATCGCGAAGTTCTGCCGCCGCGGCCATCACCGCGGGCAGTTCGGCATCGGAGCATTCGATTAGTGCGACGGCATCAGCGAGGGAGAGCCCCGAGCCAACAACCGCGCGATCGAGGATCGCGGCGAGCGGCTCAGCAGCACGTGCGTCGGCGGTGGACGAGGTGTGAACGGAGGCCATCGATCGCCTTATAGGCCATCGGATCAGAGGAGGCAACCAGGTTGCAAATTGAAACTACAAGCATGGTCTTGTCAGCTACGAATCGGCGTGACGTCGCGGATAAAGAAGATCGCGTCAGCCTGGGAAGCGGGCGCGCAGTAGAGCGAAGCGTTGCCGTCCATCACGAGCTGCATCTCGCTTCGAAGCAGTCGAGCGCGCGGGTCGTTGTGATCGACGGGCAGGATGAAGCATTCACCAACGTCGGCGAGAATGGCATTGAGGCTGCCGGCGACAGGGCGGATTTCGTCGCTCAGCTCGGCGAACTGCTGCCGATCGCGGCCTCTGCCGACGAGCATCCAGGTGCCGAACACCTCGCCGGGAAATTCGCGCGACAGGAATTCTCCGAGCGGCGGCGCCGATTTGCCTCCGGGGCCCGCTGCCGCGCTCATGCCACGAATCGCGCTCGTATCGCGACACAGATGAGCATCGTGGCTGAGCAGCGCAATCTTTTCGCCGGGCCGCGCCGACTCGAGCTGACGCATCACCTCGCGATGCATCATTAACTCGCGCTCAGTCATCGCCGGATTGAGATGCTCCCACTTTGTGATCGGAATGATGCTACGGAGGTAGGCGAAGCTGTCGCGGAGCCATGCCGTGAGGTACGTGGCCTCCTCCGTGACATCAATCCCGACAATCGTTCCGAGATGGTCGCGCTCGGCGTGGAGCTTCTCGAGCACGCAGTCGAGGCGACGGATTTCGTCATCGATCGATTCGCCGGGGACGCGACGCAGGCCGTCGAGAATCGTGGCGACGGCCGAATCATCGCGCGCATCTTCGAGCATCGCCGACAAATCTTCATAGGCGCATCCGGGCTGCGCGTCGACATCGAATCCGAACCATCGGAGGCGACTCGTGCCAGGTTTGAGCTGGGTGGCAATCGCACGGAGCGCTTCGGCGAAGCGGACCTGTTCGGCGCGGAACTCAACGAGCGGATACCGGTCGCCGTAAGAGTCTTTCAGCACGCCCGTTGGCGTGTCGTCGCGATCGTCGCGCCGGCCGCCGCGGTAACCGTATGAAGCGACTCGCCCGAGATGCGAGGCGTCGCCGCTCTCGATGAAACGCTCGATGCGCACGCCGTCGGTGCGGCTCAGCTCCTCGCCGATGCGGGTAAATCCATGCCCTGCAAGATATGCGAGCATCGTTGCGCGATATGCATACTTCTCATGGATGAAATGATCGGGCTCGCCGACGAATGCGAGGCGCTGGCCCGCGACGATCGAATCGAGCGGCGCGAGCTTCGCCGCGTTGTCGAGCGGTGAGACTTCCCGGTCGAGATGAATGGCGCGCTCGCGCGCGAACGCTTTGAACTCCTTGAGGTCGCGACCTTTGCTTCCGAAGATGCTCATCTACACTGGTCTTCCGCCTGCTATTCCGTCATGAAGTACGAAGCCGATTCAAGGAGCCGCGCCATGACCCATGACAATTCGGTCGCATTCGGCAACTCACCGCTCGCCCATACCTATTCGATCGTCGCACGTGATCCCGATACCGGCGAGCTCGGCGTTGCGGTCGAGTCACATTATTTCTCGGTCGGCTCCGTCGTGACGTGGGCCGAGGCCGGCGTCGGCGCGGTCGCGACGCAGGCGCTCGTGGAGCCGAGCTACGGCAAGCTTGGACTCGACCTGATGCGCGCTGGCAAGAGTGCGCCCGATGCGCTGGCGGGCCTTGTCGCGAGCGATCCGATGAACCCCGTTCGCCAAGTCGCGATGATCGATGTCGAAGGGCGTGTCGCCGCACATAGCGGGTCGATGACGATCGCCGAGGCGGGTCACATCACCGGCGAAGGTTTCTCCGTGCAGGCGAACATGATGCTTCGCGCGACGGTGTGGCCCGCGATGGCGCAAGCGTACAGGTCGGCGCGCGGTGAGCTCGTCGATCGGTTGATGGCGGTTCTGGATGCGGCCGAAGCGGAAGGCGGCGATATTCGCGGACGGCAATCGGCGGCGATCCTGATTGTTTCGGGCAAGAACACGGGCAGGCCGTGGTCGGACAAGGTTTATGACGTCCGCGTAGATGACGCGCCCGAGCCGCTCAAGGAGATTCGTCGGTTGGTTTCGGTCGCGCGCGCGTATTGGCACATGCGGGCCGCTTTGACCGCGATGCAAGCCGGAGACTTCGACCAGCACAATCGCGAATTCGAAAAGGCAGCGAATCTTCTTGCCGATAATCTTGAGTTGCGATTCTGGCATGCGATGGGTCTGCTCACATCGGGCAAAGTAGAGCAGGGAATGGCGCGGTTGAAATCGGTAACGGCGCGAGATCGCAGCTGGGCGACGCTCGCCCTCAGGCTGCCGCCGTTCATGCTGTCGGTAAATGACTCCGTCCGCGAGCAGATTCGCCAGCTCGCCTGATGGCGTCACCAAAGCGACAATTTGCAGTTTTTGGACCGCGAGCCGCCCTGCGATAAGCTGTATGAAACGGCTTTAGCAACAGGAGCACCCGAGATGCCTGAGACTATCGGCGCGCGCGGAGAGGCCGAGCCTTCGCCACGCATCGAGTACGAACTTCAACTCTACTACTGGATGAAGCTCATCCGCGCCTTCGAAGAGCGCGTCTCGCGGCTCCATCGACAGAACAAAATTCTGGGCGGCGTCTACTCGGGCGCTGGCCAGGAGGCGATCGTTACCGGCATCTGCGCGCCGCTCAAGGACGGCGATTTCGTCGCGCCTCTCCATCGCGACATGGGCGTCTTCATCATGCGCGGCGTCGAGCCGAGCCGCCTGATGGCGCAGCTCATGGGCAAGGAAACGGGGCTCTCGCGCGGCAAGGATTCATTCCTGCACGGCGGCGACATGGAGCATTTCGTGTTCGGTTCAACCTCGATGCTGGGATCGTCGCTGCCGGTCGCCGTCGGTGCTGCGCTCAAATTCAAGATGAAGCGCGACCCCAATATCGCGGTTGCGTTCTTCGGCGAGGGCGCGTCATCGCGTGGTGATGTGCACGAGGCCATGAACTTCGCGGGCGTGCACAAACTTCCGGTGCTCTTCGTGTGTGAGAACAATCGCTACGCGTATTCGACGCCGCTCGAGAAGCAGATGGCGATCGAAGATGTGGCGGATCGCGCCGAAGCTTACGGCTTCAAGGGCCACGTATGCTCCGGCAATGATTTGCTGGCGGTGCTCGAAGTGACCGAGCGCGTGGTTGACAAGGTTCGCGCCGGCGAAGGCCCGGCGCTAATCGAATGCAAGACCTATCGCTATCGCGGGCATAGCGAGCACGACGCGGCACTCTACCGCGACAAGGAAGAGCTGATCGAATGGGAGAGCCGCGATCCCATTCCGCGCTTCGAGTTCTATCTGGAGAAGAAAGGCCACGACATCAAGCGCATCCGTGAGCAGATCGACGAAAAGACGAACCAGGTCGTTCAGCAAGCCGTGGATTACGCGGAGCAGAGCCCGCTGCCCGATCCAAAGGAGGCGCTCGAAGATTTATACGCTTCACCGGCAGCATCGGTGACGCCGAGCTCGAATTCCAACTCCAACCACGGAGCGCGCTGAGCGGTGGAGCAGACTTACATCAAGGCGATCAACATCGCACTGCACGAGGAGATGCGCCGCGACGAAAACGTCTTCATCATGGGCGAGGACGTGGCCGACCTCGGTGGCGCGTTCAAGGCGACCGAAGGATTGCTCGCAGCGTTCGGCGAGGAGCGTGTAATCGATACGCCCATCTCAGAGGCGCTGATTGTCGGCGCGGGAATCGGCGCGGCGGTGCTCGGGATGCGGCCGGTGGTCGAGATGCAATTCGCCGATTTCATCTCGTGCGCATTCGATCAGATTGTGAACATGGCCGCGACACTGCGTTATCGTCACGGCGGCAAGGCCGCGTGTCCGCTGGTCGTGCGAGCTCCGTCGGGTGCGGGCGTGCACGGGGCGCTGTTCCATTCGCAGAACCCTGAGGCATGGTTCACGCGCGTGCCTGGCCTCAAAGTCGTTGCGCCTGCGACTGTTTACGACGCCAAGGGACTTTTGAAGAGCGCGATCCGCGACGGCAATCCCGTGGTGTACTTCGAGCACAAGCGACTTTACCGCAGTATCAAGGAAGACCTGCCCGAGGGCGATTTCACCGTGCCAATCGGCGTCGCCGAGATCCGCAAGGAAGGCGGCGACCTTTCGCTCATCACCTATGGCGGCACGCTCGGTCCGTCGCTCGACGCGGCACGAATCGTCGAGAAGGAAGATGGCCTCGCGGTTGAGGTTCTCGATCTGCGCACCTTGCTGCCGCTCGATCGCGAGGCGGTCCTCGCCACCGCGCGCAAGACCGGCAAGGTGCTGATCGTTCACGAAGACCGCCTGACGGGCGGAATCGGCGGCGAGATCGCGGCGCTAATCAGCGAGCATGCGTTCGAAGACCTCGATGGTCCCGTGCGGCGCGTCGCCGCGCTCGACACGCACGTCGCCTTCAGCCCGCCGCTCGAACAAACGATCCTGCCCGATACGAACAGAATCCTCGAAGCGATCCGTGGCCTGGCGGCTTATTGATATGGCAATCGAAGTAACCATGCCGCAGATGGGCGAGAGTGTCGTCGAAGGCACGATTGCGAAGTGGCTGGTACAGGAGGGCGACGTGGTCAGCGAGGACCAGCCGCTCGTAGAGATCTCAACCGACAAGGTTGATACGGAAATTCCTTCGCCCGGCGCGGGGCGAATCTCGAAGATTGTCGCCGCCGAGGGGCAGACTCTCCCGGTCGGAGCGAAGCTCGCCGAAATCGAACCGGCGGCTGCAGCGAAAGGTGCGCAGGCCGGGCGCGCAGATAGCGCGCCCAAGCTCGAGGCGCCGACCAAGGCGCCTCTCAGTGTGGTGCCGTCACGGCTGCAGCCCGCGCCAGCGCGTCCTGCGGAGAGTGCAGCGCCGCCGCGTGCGGCCGAAGCTGCGGCATCAGCGCCGCGCGCCGAAGCGCCAAAGGCGGCGGCAGCCGGAGATCATCGCCGCTATTCGCCAGTCGTTCTCAAGATCGCCGCTGAGCACGGAATCGACTTGGAGCGCGTGCCGGGGACTGGCTTTGGCGGACGCGTGAGCAAGCGCGACGTCGAGCGCTATCTCGACTCGCTACGGAAAGGCGCCGTGCCGGCTGCGCCTGCATCTGGCGGCGGCGCACAGGCTGCGCTTGCGGAGCGGCCCGCGACGATCGCGGCGCAGCCGGCGACGCGGCCTGCCGCAGCCGCCGTTGGCGGCGCCTACAATCCTCCCTTCTATCAGCCGCGCGAGGGTGACGAGGTCGAAGCCTTCACGCGCCGGCGCAAGCTAATCGCCGAGCACATGGTTTACTCGAAGACGCATTCGCCGCACGTCGGCACGGTCGCCGAGGTGGACGTGACGCGCGCGATGCGCTTTCGGCAGACACACAAGGACGATTTCCAGCGCCACGAGGGTTTTGCGCTAACGATGCTGCCGATTGCGGCATTCGCAACGGTGCGCGCGCTGAAGGAATTTCCGCGGATGAATGCCTCTGTCGTGGGCGATTCGCTGGTGATCCGGCGGCAGATCAATCTCGGAATCGCGATGGATACGGAAGAGGGTCTGCTCGTACCGGTGATCAAGGCGGCCGAGGCGATGTCGCTCATCGGAATCGCGCGCGAGATCGAAAACCTTCGCCGCAAGGTCGCCGATAAGAAAATCAGCGCCGACGACCTCGCGGGCGGGAGCTTCACGCTCTCGAATCCCGGGCGCGAGGGAAATCTCTACGGCTTTGCGATTATCAATCAGCCGCAGGTCGGAATTCTCCGGATGGGCGAGGTCAAGAAGCGGCCGGTCGTCGTCGATATCGACGGCAACGATGCGATCGTAATTCGCACGATGATGTATCTCGCGCTGTCGTACGACCATCGCGTGGTTGACGGCGTCCTCGGCAACCGCTTTCTCTACCGCGCCGCGCGGATTCTCGAGGAAGCCGACTTCGAGCTGTAAGGCTTCGCACCAAATCACGTCCGCTACTGTTGCGCATCGGCGCATCGCCGTGAGAAATAATTCTTCGCGGCCTGTGCCGTTGTTTTATGTGCGAGGCTTCCGAGCGATGGCGGAAAATCGGCGGTCCGCATCCGAGATAGACCACGAACTCGAGCGGCTCATCGAGGATGCGCGGCACAAGAGCGACTGGCGGCTCTGGGGACCCTATCTTCCGGAGCGTCAATGGGGGACGGTTCGTGAGGATTATTCTCGCGACGGCGACAGCTGGAACTATTTCACTCATGACCAGGCGCGGAGCCGCGCCTATCGATGGGGCGAAGACGGGCTGCTCGGAATATGCGACCGCAGGTGCCGCCTATGCTGCGCGCCGGCCTTCTGGAACGGCCGCGATCCGATACTGAAGGAACGTCTCTTCGGCCTCACCGGCCCCGAAGGCAATCATGGTGAAGACGTAAAGGAGTGCTACTACTACCTCGAGGCCAGTCCGACCGGCTCCTACCTGAAGGCGCTCTACAAGTATCCGCAGGCCGCCTATCCCTACGATCTTCTGGTCGCCGAGAATCGCAAGCGCGGCCGCGATACGCGCGAGTTCGAGCTTATCGACACAGGAGTGTTCGACGATAACCGTTACTTCGACATCTTTATCGAGTACGTGCAGGCGGGTACCGAAGATATTCTCGCTCGAATCAGCGCGTACAATCGCGGACCCGACGCGGCGCCGCTCGATATCATCCCGACGCTATGGTTTCGCAACTCGTGGACCTGGGGCCGCGAGGGCAGCGGCTATTGGCGCAAGCCTAAAATTTCCAGGATCGATGCGTCAGCGGCGCGCCTCGTTCACGATTCGATCGGCAGCTACCTGATGCAGCTCGCTCCGGCTTCGGATGGCACCGCGGCCGAGTTACTATTCACTGAGAACGAGACCAATAATGAGC
Source organism: Candidatus Binataceae bacterium (assembly GCA_030038355.1). GTDB lineage: Bacteria > Desulfobacterota > Binatia > Binatales > Binataceae > JASHPB01. The sequence continues at coordinate 42,015 of JASHPB010000306.1, read as the reverse complement.
GGCTCTTCAAGTCGCCCAATGCCAGCCCCTACGTTAAGGATGCGTTCCATCGCTATCTGATCGAGGGCGAGCGCAAAGCGGTGAATCCTGCCGGCGAGGGGACCAAGGTCGGCGCGCTCTATCGGCTGAACATCCCGCCTGGCGACAAGCGCGTCGTCGAAATTCGGTTCTTCAAGGAACATCAAGAGACGGCACTAAAGTCGTGGCGCGAGGTCGACGAAATGTTCGCGCGTCGCGAAGCGGAAAGCCGCGAGTATTACACCGAGCTGAAGCGCAAGTTTCGGTCGCGCCTCTCAGCGGCCGACGCCGCGATGCTCGCGCGCGCGGCCGAGAGCGACGGAGTCGAGCCCGACGTTTTTACCAGCGAAGAAAACCTCATCGTGCGTCAGGCGATGGCCGGGATGATCTGGACCGTGCAGTTCTACCATTACGTGGTCGATGATTGGCTGGCCGGCGACCCGGCATCGCCACCCCTGCGACGATCTCATCCGCTCAATGCCGATTGGCGCCACCTGCACAGCCTCGAGCTCATCTCGATGCCCGACAAATGGGAGTACCCTTGGTTTGCGGCGTGGGATTTGGCCTTCCACACGCTGGCTTTCGCTTCGTTTGATCCGAAGTTCGCGCAGAGTCAGCTCGAGCTGATGCTGCGCGAGAATTACATGCATCCGAACGGCCAGATTCCCGCCTACGAATACAACTTCGGTGACGTGAATCCGCCAGTGCACGCGTGGGCGGCCTATCGCCTATACAAGGTGGCGAATCCGCTCGGGAGCGGCATCGATCGGGTTTTTCTTTCGCGCGTCTTCCAGAAGCTCCTGCTCAACTTCACTTGGTGGGTGAACCGTAAAGATCCTGAGGGGCGGAACATTTTCGCGGGCGGTTTTCTCGGTCTCGACAATATCGGCGTCTTCGATCGCTCGAAGCCTCTGCCCGGCGGCGGTCAGCTCGAGCAGGCCGACGGCACGGCGTGGATGGCCTTCTACTGCGCGACGATGCTGTCGATCGCGCTCGAACTCGCCGAGCACGACGCCGCCTACGAAGACATCGCCTACAAGTTTCTCGAGCACTTTACTTCGATCGTCGAGGCGATGCACGCCGAGGACGGAAGCGGGCTCTGGGACGAGAAAGACGGCTTTTACTATGACAAGATGATCGTCGGCGGCGTCGCCATCCCGCTCAAGCTGCGCTCGCTGGTGGGGATTATCCCGATGCTGGCGGCGTCGGTGGTTGAGAGCGACATGATCGTGAAACTGCCGGACTTCTACGAGCGAGTTATGTGGTTCCGGCAGAACCGAAAGAACCTGGCGCGGCATTTTCAATTCCGCGAATCGACGCAATCTCCTGGCGCGCTGCGTGGCCTTCTGGCGGTGCCTTCACGTGGGCGCCTCGAGCGGGTGCTGCGCTATGTGCTCGATGAAAACGAGTTCCTGTCGCCCTATGGAATCCGGTCGCTGTCCCGCTACCACAAAGATCATCCGTTCGAGCTGAATATCGATGGCGAGCATTACAGCGTGCACTACCAGGCCGCCGAATCGGACTCGGGCCTGTTCGGAGGGAATTCAAATTGGCGTGGTCCGATCTGGTTCCCGATTAACTACCTGTTAATCGAGGCGTTCGAGACCTACCACCTCTACTACGGCGAGACGCTCAAGGTGGAATGTCCGACCGGCTCGGGAAAAATGATGACGCTGCGCGAAGTGGCTGCCGAAATCTCACGGCGCCTGTCGTTGCTGTTCCTGCCGGACCAGAACGGGCGCCGTCCGTGCCACGGTGACGATCGGCGCTACGCCGAAGATCCGAATTGGAGGGACCTGATTCTTTTCTATGAGTACTTCGATGGCGATAGCGGACGTGGTCTGGGCGCCTGTCACCAGACCGGCTGGACTTCCCTTGTGACGCGCACGCTCAGGCGCGCCAGTGAAGAATGGCAGCGCTATCTGTATGAGGCACAAACCGAAGCGCCGAAAGGCTAGGGCGTGGCGCCACTTATTTCTTCGATATGCGACGTTTGAGATGGTCGGCCGGTCGCAGAATCATTACGCCCTTTTCGATTTAGCAAGTGCGAACCGCGGCGACTTATGCGGTCAGGATCGAGCCCACCTGCTCCAGGAGCTCAGTCGCTCCGTGTTGATCCCTAGCCCCCTCGCGATGCTTTCGCTTCGCTCGGAATGACAAACGAGCAGCGGACGCACCCTAGCTGTCATTCTGAGCGAAGCGAGTCTGGTGAGCGGAGTCGAAGCATCCCGATGATCACTTTCCCTGACCATCAGCATCGGTGAACGTACCACTGAAAGGGTCGGGGATTCTTCGTCTCGCAGACTCGGTTCAGAATGACGGACAAACAAGATGTTATAACAATCTGTCACCTCGAGCGCAGGCTGCCGAGGTCGAGGAGTCTCGGATAGGCGCCGCGTTTGACGCGTTCGCCGGTACCGGAAAGTAGGCGCATAGCGCCCCTCCTCAAAGAAAGGAAGCGCTTCGTGCACTAAGCGGTAGCGGCCCCTGCGGGGCCTCCAAGATCTCTCGGCTTCGCGCGCAGACTCACTTCGCTCGGGATGAGTCCGGAGGAGGGCGAGCTTTTGAACTTCTTCATAGACTTTCAGCGTAGAGGATCAAAGATGAAGCCTGGGGCGTTCAACTTGCGGCGATGTCGGCGGATTGCTCCGGCGCGGCGGGAGGTTTCGCGATCGTTTCCCACTTGATGAGCTTCAAGTCGAGCACGAAGATCCCGTACAGCACCGGCACTAGCAGCAGCTCGATGAACGTGGCGACGCTCAAGCCGCCGATTTGTGCGTAGCAAAGCGGCTCCCAGAGCGGGCCGCCGCGTATCGAAAGGGGAAAGAGCGCGAGCACGGTCGCGCCGACGGTGATCATCACCGGGCGAAGCCGCTCGATTCCCGCGTCGAGCACGGCCTCGATAAGCGGCTCACCCTTTTCGTGCATTTCCTCGATGAAGTCGAAAAGCACGATGACGTGGCTAACGATCACGCCGACCAAGCTCGCGATGCCGAGGAAGGCCATGAAACCAAACGGCGTGCCCATGACGAGCAACGCAATCAGCGCGCCCACGACGCCATACGGCACGCAGGCGAAGACCAGGAATGGCTTGACGGCGTTGTTGAACTGAACCACCAGCGCCACGAAGATCATCAGACACGAAATGATCAAGACTATGGCGAGTTCATCGAAGCCCGTCTGCTGCTTGGCATACTCACCGCCGATCTCGAGTCGGTAGCCCGCCGGAAGTTTCGCCTTTAGCGCGTCGAGCTGCGGCATCGCGTCCGCCAGCACCTCGGATGCCAAGACGCCAGGAGCGGTGAAAGCCTGCACTGAGATCGTACGATAGTGTGCGCGGCGGCGGATGCGCTGGGTTTCGAGTTCATAGCGGATAGTTGAAATTGCACGAAGCGGAACCGGTTTGCCCTGCTTGGGCGGGTAAACATAGAGATTCTCGAGGTCCGAGACGTGCGATCGTTCACCGCGAGTCAGCCGCGCGACGATCGGGATCTGCTTCTCGCCCTCGAGCAGGTTGCCGACTGGAATTCCGCTGAGACCTGCTGTCGTCGAGAGCGCGACGTCTTGATTGGTGACGCCCGCCAGGTTCGCGCGGTCAGGATCGATAATCAGGCGCGCTACCATGATCGGCGAGAACCAGTCCTGGCGCACGCGCCGCGAGGCAGGCACCGAACGAAGAATTTGTTCGACCTGCCCGGCGTAGCTTCGCAGCGTATCGATGTCGCGGGTTTCGCCCGCAGTCGTGGATTCGGCGCGGCCGGATACCATGATTTCGATCGGATACTTCGCGCCGTTGGTCTGTAGTTCCTGCACGTCAACGATGGCGCCGGGAATCGCCGCCGAGAGCGCAGGCTGAAGCATCGCGCTGAAGCGCGGCATATCGCGCTTGTTGGTGATTTCGATGACCACCTGTCCGTAGTTGAGCTGCTGCGGCTCAGGCCCGAGCGAGTACCAGAAACGGGGTCCGCCACCGCCGACAAAAGTCGTGAGCGATTTCAGAATTGAGGGAGCATCGGGGCCTTTGCGCTGAGCGGTATAGTTGGACGCCGTTTGCTGGATGATCTTGCGGGCTTCAGCCGTCGCGCGAGACGTTTCAGAAAGGGCAGTACCGTCGGGCAGGAAGACATCAACAGTTGAGAGAAACTGAAGGTCGGTGGGAAAGAACGCACTCTTCAGCATCGAGCCGAAATAGAAGCCGACCACGAGAAAGCCGAGCGATCCAACAAAAACCGTCCAGCGATGCTCCAAACACCAACGCCCCGTCCGGTAGTACCATCCGCTGAATCCCTGTTTGCGCTTTTCCTCGATCGGCAGTTCCTTGTTCTTGGCCGGCCGGAGCCAGTAATAGCCGAGCATCGGAATGAACGTCATCGAGACGAGGCGCGACGCGATTAGCGACGCGGTCATCACGACCGGCAACGACATCAGGAAGCGGCCGGTGTCGCCGGAGAGCAATCCGAACGGCAGGTAGGCGACGATGTTCGTGATGGTGGCGTAGAGGATCGCGCGCGCGAGCTTGGTCGGCCCGAGCCACGCCGCAACGATTCGTGGATGGCCGTGGTCGAGGTCGCGCTTGATTGCATCACCGGCCACGACCGGGTCGTCGACTAACAATCCGAGCGCGATGATCAGCGAGGCGGTCGAGACCTGCTGAATGTCCCATCCCACCAGCTTCATGAAGCCGAAGGTCATGAACAACGTGAGCGGGATCGAGACCGCCATCAGCAGCGCGGAACGCCACTCCCAGAATCCGATTAGCGCAATGACGACTACCAGGCCGATGGCCTCTTCGAGCGCGTGGTTGAAAAGCTCGACGTTTTCTTCGACCTGGCGCGGCTGATCGGAGGTCCGCGCCATGATCAAATCCGACGGTAGCTGCGTCCGCAGCACATCGAGCTGATGGTCAACGTTCTCGCCGAAGGCGGCAATCTGGCGCCCCGAGCGCATCTGGATGGCGAGCGTGATCGCACGATGCGTCTGCCATTGGCCTGTTCGGTCGGGAACCGTGTAGTAATTGAGATAGCGTGCCGGGTCGGCGTAACCGCGCGTGATCGTCGCGACGTCGCGCAAGTAGAGTGGAGTGCCGCTCGCGGACGTGCCGACGATGACGTCGCCGATTTCCTTCTCGCTCTTGAATTCGCCCGACGGCAGGACCACGAGGTTCTCGCCGTTGCTCTCGATCATTCCGCCGGGGGTAACGATGTTGCGGGCGGTGAGGATCTGCTCGAGGCGGGCGGGTGTTATTCCGTACGCGGCAAGCTTGACCTGCGAGTATTCGAGGTTGACTTGCTGCGGCAGATCACCCGAGATGAGAATCTTCGAAACTTCGGGAACGCCGGTCAGTCCGCGCCGGATGAGATCGACGAAGTCCGAAAGCTCGCGGAAGCTGTACTTGTCTCCGGCAACGGTCTTGAGCCGCGCCTCGGCGTCGGCGGGATCGCGGATCAGGACGGGAGCCCACACGTCGGGATCGAATGACGCCGTGCCGTATTGCTCGCTTATGCACTGCATCACGCGGCTCAGCAGCGCTGAATCTGACGAGGCGCTGACTCCGTCAAGACCTACGAAACCGTGCCCGTCGATCGATTTCAGCGAAGTGAACAATCCGTCGCGGCCAAGGCATGGGCCGAGATCGCCGCGAGCAGACTCACCGAAGCCCGGCAGGTGCACGGAGATCGGAAACGGCACGATAACGGTCGCCCGCCTCATTGCGTCGGGCATTCCGTTGCGTGTCTTTCGAATTGCGTCTGCGATCGCGCGCGCGCGAAGCGACAGCGCGACATCGCCTTCTTTCGGGCTTGCGACCGTGAGCATCAAAGCCGCAGTGTCGCCGAAGCCGCTGAAAAACTGGATCGGACCCGCGCCGCGCGGCAGGTTGTTGATCTGCTTCAGCTTCAAGTCCATCTCGTTGAAGATCGGCTTGGTCTCGGCGTAACGATCATCCACCTGCACGTTGACGATCGATACTCCCTCGAGCGAGGTGGACTTAATCGAATAATCTTCAGGACTGGGCGCGCGGACCTCTGGAACCTCGGTCAGCTTGTCCTCGATCTTGCGTGTGACGAGCTGTTCGATTCGTTCGGCGCTGACTCCCGGCCATGGGCATACGACCTGCGCCTCTTTGACCGGGATGTCGGGGTCTTTGCGCTTGGGCATCTTGTCGTAGCCGTAGATGCCCCACGCGATGACCAGCAGCAGCGCAACCCACGAGATTTGGCGATGCTCGGTGAAGTAGCGCGCCGTGTTATGCGTCGTCGCGATTATTTCATTGTCAGGTCGATGCGCCATCAAATGCGCCCGCGCCGCAACCGAGCGTTGTCAGGGAACAACGCTTACCTGCTGGCCGTCATAAACAATATCTGAGCCCTTAACGATCACGCTGGCTCCAGGAGCCAGTCCCGACTCGATTCCCACTCGATCGCCCGTTACATCGCCGATTTCGACCGGCGTAAGGCGGGCAAAGGTTTTGCCGTCACGTGAATCGGCGACGTAGACCGCGTAGCCTTTTGGATCATTCGGCGGCCGCACCAACGCGCGCATCGGCACGACCACCTCCTGCAGGGCGGCGGCGGGCGCGCTCTTCAGATGGAGACCCGCGATCATGCCAACTTTGAGCTGCTGATGGGGATTGGGAATGGTCGCCTCGACATCGAAAATGCGGCTGGTGGGATCGGCAGCCGCCGCGATCCGTGTGATTGAGCCGTCGAAATTATCGCCCGGGAAGGCCTCGGTCGTGATCGAAATCGGATCGCCGACTTTGATGCCGTGAACGATCACGGGAGCCACGCCGAACACTACTTTAACGTTTTTCGTATCGCCGATTTGGAATCCTACCGTGCCGGCATCGACCAGCGTGCCCACTTCGATCGGGCGCGAAAGGATCAACCCGCTGATCGGCGCCTTGAGCTGACAGTCATCCAGATCGACCTGGGCCTGCATGAGTGCAGCCTGCGCTGAGTTAACTTCGGCCTGACTCGACGCGTAAGCTTGTTTGGCCGCGTCATAATCGGCGACCGACGAGACGTGCTGCTTGAGCAGTGCGGAGTAGCGTTCGTAATCGGCCTTGGTCTTTGCGAGCGAGGCGCGCGCGCTTGCGAGTGCAGAAGAAGCGCGCAAGGTCTGCTGGCGATAGGTGTCGTCGCGGATCGTCGCCAGGATCTGACCGACCTTGACCGGATCGCCGCTCTGGATCAGATGCAGACGGCCGGCGGCATCTTTCACCTGCAAAATCGACTTGACGTAGCCGTTTACCTTGAAGGCAACGTCGACCTGCGTTTCGGCGGCGATATTCGCCGAGTAGGCGCCAGTCTTGGACCGTGCAGCGGCAGTGGCGGCGCTTATCGTGACCGGTAGCGGCGCTGCAGGCGGGGGCGCGGATTTGTTGCAGGAAGTGAAGGCATAGAGGCCGAGCGCGCAGGCGAAAATCACGATTGGAGCGGTCTGGCGCCGAGAGAACACCGACAGCGACCTCAAACACGAACGCATCGCGCGCGCGATACTACGCCATTCTTTAGCCAAAGCATACTAACTGCTCCCGTCGCCACCACGGAACGATCGCGCTATCCAAGTAATATGAAGGCAATGGCAATTGAACGTCCGGCGCCGATCGAGAATTCGCCGCTGAGCGCTTTTGATTTGCCTATACCAGAACCCGGACCGCGTGATCTCCTTGTTCGCATCAAAACATGCGGTGTCTGTCGCACCGATCTTCACGTATGCGAGGGCGACTTGCCTCGCCATCAGCCGCGCATCGTGCCCGGCCACGAGGTCGTCGGCGTCGTAGAGAAACGGGGCGCGCACTGCTCGCGGCATCCGCTTGGCGCGAGGGTCGGAATCGCCTGGCTTCGCGAGACGTGTGGCCGATGCATTTACTGCCAGCGCGGACGCGAGAATCTATGTCCCAACGCGCGCTTCACCGGCTACGATCGTGACGGCGGTTACGCCGAGTACGCGGTCGTCGATGAGAAGTTTGCCTATCAGCTGCCAGATTCGCTGGGCGACGAGGAAGCCGCGCCGCTGCTATGCGCGGGAATAATCGGATATCGCGCGATCAAACGAGCCGCGATCGCACGCGGAGCCACAGTTGGTCTCTACGGTTTCGGCGGTTCCGCGCACATCGCGCTGCAGGTGCTGAAGCATTGGGGATGCCGTGTGTTCGTGATGAGCCGCGGTGGAGCTCATCGCGATCTGGCCGGCGATCTGGGAGCGGAATGGATCGGCGGCGCGGACGAAACGCCGCCGGCGCCGCTCGACGCGGCGATTCTGTTCGCGCCGGCGGGAAATCTCGTCTTGCCCGCGCTGGAAGCGCTCGACCGCGGAGGCGTGCTCGCAGTCGCGGGCATCTACCTGAGTCCGATTCCGGAACTCGACTACGAAAAGCATCTCTTCTATGAGAAGGAGCTGAGGAGCGTCACCGCCAACACACGCGCCGATGCCGAGGAATTCCTGAAAATCGCGGGCGCGATCCCGGTGCGCACCCATACTGTCGCGTTCGGCCTGAGCGACGCGAACGCCGCGCTCGCGATGCTCAAGCACGACGAGATCAAAGGTGCGGGCGTGCTCCGCGTTGCCTGAATCAGAACGGCAGGATTCGTTTCACGGTGCGGCAGGCGCCGCCGTCGAGACTGCCGCGATTCCAGACGAACGTTATCGAGAGCGGCTGCTGGTCGCGGCCATTGTATGCCGGCAATTGCACGCAGCGGCAGTTCGCCTGCGCAAGCGTCACATTCTTCAGCAGGTACTCGGGCACCACGGAATTCACCAGAGTCTGCTCCGCGCTGAAGCTTTGATTCGCGCTGCCCTTCACCGAAAAACCGAGGCCGCTGCTACTGTTGCCGATTCCGTAAAGGGCGTTGATTAAATTGCCGCCGTCGAAGTTGTTGATCGAGTAGAGGTCCTTGGCGAAGGAGATCGCGTTGAACAGGCTCAGTATCAACGGCTGATTCGACGGGTCCTCGAAGTTCTTCGCAAGGCAATACGCTTGATCTGATGTTGATGAGCCGGGGCATGAGGGTGCGGGCGTGAGATCGTCGAGAAGGAACTGCGCGACCTTGGGCCAAGTGGCGAGTTCGGGATCGACGAGGTTGATGTTGCTTGGCTGGCATCGCATCGCCACCAAGTCAAAGGCACCATTGGTCGTGCCGCCGAAGAAATCGACGATTTGTGAGGCCGAAAGCGGCGGCGAGTAGAAGCGGCTGTTGCCGAAGAACGCTCGGCTCGCGCCCGGTTTGCCGAGAGTCGTGACCGACAACCCGTGTGGCACGTAAATCAGCCGAATGAAATTGTCACCGAAAGGCTGATTGCGCGAATCATTCGTGATCACAGCAGGTGATAGCTGCGGCAAGAGCGCGTCCAAAGCCAGCGCACGGCACACGGAGCCAATCACGCCCGCCAACATCACACTCGCCATGACTAAGACCAAATTCGGCCCCCGCTTCGGCACCAGCGTCCTCCTGATCAGCATTCTCAGAGTCTTCAATTCCGACCACCGGTATATATTGATCGCCGGCAGGGGCGGCAAGCGCGCGGGCGTCTGTTCATCGCGCGGCAACCTGAGCGCAAGTTTTGCTTCATTTACAAGCCCCGTTTCATTAGGATTGATTGACCGGCTTGCGCCCTGCTTGATAGTTTCGAATTGGACCCGATGAGCGAAGCCTGAGGGATCAATGGCTGAAGCAAACAACGATTCCGCACTCAGCAAGGGCGAAGAAACTCTGCTCGGCGACACTGCCGTGCTGACGCGCGTCGACAAGGCCATAGGATGGGCGCGCAAGTTCTCCATTTTCCCTTATCCATTCGCGACCGCCTGCTGCGCGATGGAATATATGTCGCTCTCGACGACGCCCTACGACATCGATCGGTTCGGCGCGTTGCTGCCGCGCTTCACTCCCCGTCAGGCCGACTTGCTGATGGTGATCGGCACGGTCACGATACGCCAGGGACCAATTCTAAGGCGCGTCTATGATCAGATGGCTGAGCCGAAGTGGGTGATGGCTTTCGGCGCGTGCGCCTCGTCGGGCGGATTCTACGACAATTACGCGACTCTGCCCGGCATCGATCGAATCGTACCGGTTGATGTGTATGTCCCGGGATGCCCGCCGCGGCCCGAATCGGTGCTGGACGGGCTGATGGCGTTGCAGCGGAAAATCCAGGGGCAGAAACAGAAATTGCTCGGACTTCCACCCAAAACGAAAGCAGCCTGACGCGCGGGGCCTCGTCAGATGGAACGGATACTGACTCGCTGGCTGGATATCCCTGACCTCAAGAAACTCGACGTCTATCTTGCCAATAACGGCTACGCGGCCGCGCGCAAGGCGTTCTTCGACATGAAGCCCGAGGATATTATCAACGAGGTAAAGAACTCGAATCTCCGCGGGCGCGGCGGCGCGGCATTCCCTACTGGCACAAAGTGGAGCTTCATTCCCAAGGATTCGAAGAAGCCGGTTTACGTCTGTGTCAACGGCGATGAGAGCGAGCCGGGAACGTTCGCCAATCGCTACCAGTTCGAAAACGACCCGCACGGCATTATCGAGGGCATCCTTATAACCTGCCGCGCCGTCGGATCGCATACCGCTTACATCTACATGCGCGGAGAATTTACTGTGCAGAAGCGCAGCATCGATGCCGCGCTCGCCGAAGCTCGCGCGCGCGGGTATGTTGGCAAGAATGTAATGGGCTCCGGCTACGATGTCGAAATCTGGACGCACCGGGGTGCCGGTGCCTACATCTGCGGCGAAGAGAGCGCGCTGCTCGAATCGCTCGAGGGCAAGCGCGGCTATCCGCGCAACCGACCTCCGTTTCCCGCGATCCAGGGCGCGTTCGGTTGCCCGACCGTAGTCAACAATATCGAGACGCTGTCGAACGTTCCACACATCATCAATCGCGGAGCGGATTGGTACAAAGCGATCGGCCCCGAGAAGAGTCCCGGCACCAAGCTCGTGTGCCTCTCGGGGCACGTCAACAAGCCGGGGCTGTACGAGCTCCCGATGGGCATGCCGATCAAAGATATGATCTACGACATCGGCGGCGGGATGCTCGACGGCAAGACGCTTAAGGGCGTTATCCCCGGCGGCTCGTCTTTCCCGGTGCTTAATAAGGAAGAATCAGAGCGAGCGATTTTCGATTTCGATTCGATGCGCGCGATCGGATCGGCGATGGGCTCGGGCGTCGTGATCGTGATGCACGAGGACACTTGCATGGTCGACATGCTGCGAGCGACCGCGCACTTCTACCATCACGAGTCGTGCGGACAGTGTACCCCATGCCGCGAAGGATGCGGTTGGATTGAGAAGATCATGAACGAGATGGAAGCGGGGCAGGGCAGGATCGAACAGCTCGACCTGCTCAACAACATCTCGGACAACATGGTCGGCAACACTATCTGCGTGCTCGCCGACAGCATCGCGATGCCGGTGAAGAGCTACGTGACAAAGTTCCGCGGCGAGTTCGAAGCGCACATCAAGTTGGGCCGATGCCCGTTCAAGTCCGCGGAAGCCAAGGCGCAGGCAGCTTAGCCGGCGAGATTCACCGATGCCCAAGCTCACGATTGACGGCAAGCAAGTCGAAGTCGCTGACGGCGTGAACCTGATCCAGGCGGCCGAGAAACTCGACATCGAGATTCCGCACTACTGTTATCATCCAGGGCTTAGCATACCGGGCAACTGCAGAATGTGCCTGGTTGAGATCGAAAAGGCGCCTAAGCTGCAGATCGCTTGTAATACCAAGGTTGCCGAGGGCATGGTCGTTCACACGACCAGCCAGAAGACCAAGGCCGCACAGCGCGCGGTGCTGGAGTTCCTGCTGATCAATCATCCGATCGATTGCCCGGTGTGCGACCAAGCAGGCGAGTGCAAGCTGCAAGATTACTACATGGATTATGACGAGCGGCCGTCGCGCTTTCCGCTCGCCGAGAAAAACCGCAAGGGTAAGGCGCTCGACATCGGCGCTGGAGTGATGCTCGACCAGGAACGATGCATCCTATGCGCGCGATGCACGCGCTTCTTCGATGAGGTCACACACACGAGTGAGCTCGCGATCTTCGAGCGTGGTGACCACAACCGAATCGAGATAAACCCCGGCCAGCCGATCAACAACAAGTACGCCGGCAACGTGATCGACATCTGTCCGGTCGGCGCCCTGACCGAAAAGGATTTCCGCTTCCGCATGCGGGTCTGGTACCTGCACCGCAGGCCTTCAGTGTGCGGCGGATGCGAGCGCGGCTGCTCGATCGACATCCACTATCATCGCGGGCGGATCTACCGCTTCAAGCCGCGCTACAATCCCGACGTAAACAGCTACTGGATGTGCGACGAAGGCCGGCACAGTTTCCCCGAGTTGCAGCAGGAGACGCGGCTCACGGTGCCGCTCGTGCAGCAGAAGGATGAGCTGGTGGCCGAGACCTGGGCCGAGGCATTGCGCCGCTCCGCCAGCATCATCAAGAATATCGGCAGCGACTTCGGTGCCAATGCGATCGGCGCGGTGATCGGTGCTCAGTCGACCAATGAAGAAGCGTTCGCGTTGAAGAAGCTGATCAAGGACACGATCGGTTCTGAGAAAATCGCCGCGTTCACCTGGTCGCCGCCGAACGCGAGCGGTGACGATGACCTGCTCATCCGCGCCAACAAGAATCCGAACACGCGCGGCCTCGCCGCGCTTGGCCTGCCCCCCGATGGTCTCGAATCGCTCGCGTCAGCCGTGGGTGCCGGTCAACTCAAGATGCTGATCATGCTGCGCGCAGACCTGGTGCGCGCTATGGGCGAGCAGGAATTCATGCGCAAGTTTGGCGCGCTCGACTATCTGCTGGTGCTCTCGACTGATGCCAATGAGACCTGCCAGATGGCGAACCAGGTGTGGCCGATCGCCGCGTATCCGGAGCTCGAAGGCAGTTTTACCAATTTCAAAGGGCGGGTGCAGCGTCTCTACGAAGCGTTTCCGCCACCGGGGCAAGCGCTATCGGCAATCGAGGCGATTGCACGTCTCGGACGTGCGCTGGAGGGCGTCGAGCGGGCGCAGTCCGCAGCGGCGATTTTCAGGCAGATGGCTGCCGAAGAGCCGGCCTTCAAAGGTCTCAGCCTCGAGGGCCTTGGTGAGCACGGCCGCGATCTCGCCGGCTAATTCTCGGTTTCGATTCGATCAGTGATGCTGAGTCAAATTGGTAATGAAGCGGGGACTGCGATGAATAAAGCGTTTGCGGCTTCCGCGATTATTGCACTCAGCGCGGATCTGGTTGGGGATCGGTGCTTTGTGCTCCGGGGGGGTTGGCTCCGGTCTTCGGGGTCGACGGCAAAATTATTTTGCGGGACGGCGCAGCCAACGATTCCCAACTTCGCTGCCAAACCGGTGCTAATCGGCAATGGCAGTTTGGGCCCACTTCACGTAGCCCTCGCGGGTGCGGCAGTCAGATTTTTCAACATTGACCGAAGGTCTACGCAGTCCAATGCCTTCGCCGTCGCCCTGGTTCTTTCCACGGCACTCTTGACCAGTCATACGGCGAGAACGGGATCGTGACGACCCCCTTCACGGATAGTAAGGAGGAATGCAGCGAAGCCAGGGGAATGGTCTTTACTCAGTCCCCAGGGGCAGTTGTCGCCGCAGGTGCGACGCTTCGCCCCGTCAGAAACGTCGACATCGCGCGATATCTGGCGCAGTAGTGGATCCGCATTAGCTCCCTGTATCTAGCGCCGCGATCTTGCGAGCCGACGGCGCTTCGATTCAGGCTTTGCAATCAAAACGGAAGCTTGACGTTCCCGAGCGGATCGTCGCGATGCGGGCTTTGATCTTCGGGGTCATCGGCAGATTCGGAAAAGTATCGACGAACGATTGAAGGCCCGTCGCGGTCGCATCTGCTGAATCGCAGGAGCAGATCCCTGACTCGAGTTCGTTTTCGATCGCGTCGGTCTCGCCCTGTGCTTCGTTGGCGTACGCGTCAGGATTCGCGGTCCTGAACGTTAGCCATCCGCGATAGAGATCGCCGAGCTTCTTACCCGCGAACATCGTGCATCCAGTCTCACGGTTGGGTTCCGCGCGAACATAAGCGGGGAATTCGCCGTTGCCGTCGGGCTCGGTCTGCTCGTAAATATCGAAGAACGCGCGGTCAGCTTTCGTTCCCTTCTTCTTTGCGAGTGACTTGAAGAAACTGACATTTGGGCGCACGAGGCTATGCTCGCCCAGATGGCGCACGACGACGAATCCCTGCATCTCGTGCTGAACCTGCTGATACTGCGCCTCTGTGAGCGAGGGCAGAACCGCCTGCAGGCGGGCGGTCGTTTTCATCCCGGCTTCGAAGACCGGCTCGAGCGACTCGCGGCCGTGAGATTTCATCAGATTGGAAAGAGTGCTCGAGTATTCAGCGACCGAATCAGGAATTTCATCGGCGTGGAGCCCGGCCACAAGCAGAAAGGGCGCGAGAAGGAGAGCAACCGCCGACAGGATGGGCGAGCGGCGAAAGGCCGGTATTGAGAACGGAGGCATCGCGAACCCGCCTCGATCGCTAGCATCGCCGCTAAAGCATGCGCAACTGCGCGGCCCGCAGGCGATCGCCCCATTGAAGGTGTTGAGGGCACGATTACTCTTCCATCTCGCATTACACGATGTCGATTTAATCGAAACAGTCGAGCGACGCGACTGCGTGCGACAGGATTGCAGCATCGTCGTGCCGCTCGGCGGCTTCTCCCAACCGCCTTCCTATGCTGCTCAGCGAGACGAAGCGGTAAGCGCCGCCGTCACCTTGAGGCGATGGCCGAGGCGCTCGCCTTCGGCATAATTGTGCGCGGCGCAAATGAGTCGCGGAGTCTCTCGAGATCGAGCCGTTTGCCTGCAAGGAACTCCGCCACGAGATCGGCGAGGCTTTCATCAACCTCGACTCTCACCGGTGCGCTCATGCTGCCCCCTTCGCGATCTGCACGGCCCATCACCCGAGCAGGCGAGACTGCATCGCGAATCGCCTTCAACAGGGTAGCTTTCTTGACGGCCTCCTAGCTGGTGACAAGTTGTGCTCGCGTTCCCATCGTCGAATTGCGAGCACCGCATCCTAGCCATCGACTACACGCATCTGGATATCCATCAGATCGACGGCGTAGCTGCCCGCTGTAAATCGATCGATCGCCTCGTGCCCATTTTCTACCTCTTGCAGCAGCTAGGGAGTGTTCTTCAGGTACATCAGCATGTCGGTCATGCCGAGAATCGAAGTTCATCGGCGTCCTGATTTCGTGTGACATACTGGACAGAAATTCGGCCTTGGCCCGCGATCCGGCAAGTGCTGCCGCGCGCGCCGCTTCGCGCTCACGCTGGACGCGTTTCGTGGCGGTGATGTCGCGCGAAAATGAGGCCACGCATTTACTCGCCGTTGATGTCCATCGGCACGCGGTCAGCGACAGCATCGTGCGGCCATCGCGGGTGCGGATCTCCTGCTCGAACTCGCGAAGCTCGCCGGCTTTTGCCAGCTCCTCGGCGAACTCTATTGTTGGCCGTTTGATCGATCCAGAAACCGAGCTCGAGCGATGTGTGCCCGATGATCTGTTCGCGCTGTCAGATGTTTGCTCTCAAAAAGTGCGCTCTTCAGGAATCAGCGAGTGCGGTCTCGAAGTCCTCGATCAAATCCTCGCTTGCCTCGAGGCCAACGGAGAGCCGAATCAGCGCGTCGGAGATTCCGGCGCGCTCGCGATCCTCCGGCGACATCCCAGCGTGCGACGTGATCGCCGGCCTCGTGATTAGCGACTCGACGCCGCCAAGGCTTGGCGCGACGATCGGAATCATGACGCGCGAGAGAAAGCGCTCCGCCGCCATAACTCCGTCCTTCAACTCGAAGCTGAGCATCGCGCCAAATCCGTCGAAGAGCTCGCATGCGCGAAGGTTCGCCGGATGGCTTTCGAGTCCGGGATAGTTGACGCGCGCGACTGCGCGATGCTGCTCAAGAAAGCGCGCGATTTTGAGCGCGCTCTCATTCTGGTATCGGACCCGGACCGCAAGCGTTTTCATGCCCCGCTCGAGCAGAAAGCATGCGTGCGGGTCGAGCGATCCACCAAGGTGATCGAGCGTGCGCTTGATGCTCTTGATGAGTCCCGCGCGTCCGATCACGGCGCCGGCCACGATGTCGCCGTGGCCGTTCAGATACTTCGTCGCGCTGTGCAGCGAGAGATCGAAGCCCGCCTCGTGCGGCCGAAAATTGACCGGACTCGCGAAGGTGTTATCGACCATGGAGACCAACTTGTGCGTGCGCGCAAAGTCCGCAGCCGCTATCAGGTCGCCGACCTGCATCAGCGGGTTCGAGATCGTCTCGACGTAGATTGCCTTCGTGTTGCTCTTGAGAGCCTCGCGCCAGGTGGCTGGCTCATTAGCGTCGATGAAATCGACCTCAATCCCGAGGCGCGGGAAGTCCTGCGTCAGAAGATCGTGTGTTCCGCCGTAGAGGCAATCCTGCGCGAGCATATGGCCGCCGCCGCCCACGATGGTTATCAGCGTCGCTGAAATTGCCGCCATCCCGCTTGACGCCACTAGCGCGCGCTCCGAACCTTCGACTGCCGCGAGGCGCGCATGCAGTACGTCATGGTTGGGTGTGTTGCTGAGGCGGATGTACTTGAGGTCGTGATAATCGGCTTGGCCTTCATAGACGAAGGTCGACGACTGGAAAATCGGCGTCGCCACCGCGCCACCGATTCGCGGCTGAGGCTCGCCCGCGTGAATGAGTTTCGTTTCGATTCCCTTCATCGGCATCGTCATTCGCGCTCCCCTCGAGTGGAAACCATTATCTCCTTCGCGATCGGCGTTCAGCAAAGCGGTTTCGCGCGCTCGCTCGGGTCGATAGACTCGTTGGCATCCTGATGCGCATGGCGGCGGAAGTGAACTGACGCGTGAAAGCTCTCGTAATCGGCGGTGGAATTATTGGAAGTTCCGTGGCGTGGCGGCTCGCAAGCGAGGGTCTCGAAGTCACGATGCTCGAGCGCGGGCGGCTCGGCCAGGAAGCCTCATGGGCCGCGGCGGGATTGATCGCGCCGCAAGCCGAGGCGCATGAGCCCGGGCCTTTCTTCGATCTCGCAGTCAAAGCCAAGAACTCGTTTGATTCGATCGTGGATCGCCTCACGCGCGAGAGCGGCGTCGATTGCGAGTACGATCATCACGGCGTCCTTTACGCCGCGTTTGACGGACCCGCGGCCGAAGAACTGAAGGCGCGCGCCAAATGGCAGCGCGAGCTCGGCGCCAAGGTCGACGAACTGTCAGCGGCCGAAGCGCGAAAGCTCGCACCTGCGATCTCGCCGAAGGTTGTCGGCGCGCTCCACATGCCGACCAACTGGCGCGTCGATAATCGAAAGCTCACGCAGGCCTACATCAACGCCGCCGTCGCGAAAGGGGTCACGATTCGCGAAGGCGCGCGCGTCGAGGCAATCGTCGAGAGCGGTGGCCGTGCGACTGGCGCGCGACTCGATGGCGGCGAAACCTTGGGCGCCGAAGTGATCGTGCTTGCCGCGGGCGCGTGGTCGAACGAGGTCCGCGGCCTTGAGCAGGATCGAATCCGCTTCTATCCCGTGCGCGGGCAGATCATCTGTTTCGACGCGCGTCCCGGTCTGCTCGGTCCTTCGCTTTTCTCCGGCGGCGGAATACTGGTGCCGCGCCGCGACGGGCGCGTCATCGCGGGCTCGGTCTTCGAGGAGGCCGGCTTCAACAAGAGCGTGACGATGGAAGCGATGGAAGTGATCCTAAGCGCCGTGCGCGCGCTCGCGCCGAGCCTCGGCTCGATTCCATTTCGCGAGGCATGGGCGGGGCTTCGTCCCGCGACCGATGACCTGCTTCCTGTGATCGGGCCATCGCCGTCGATTGGAAACGTGATCTACGCGTCTGGCCACTTCCGCAGCGGCATCCTGCTCTCCGCGCTCACCGGCGAAATCGTCGCCGACCTCGTAAACGGGCGGACGCCGGGCGTCGATCTGAAACCGATCGCGCCTGCACGCTTTCGCGATGGCAATTTCGAGCGCGTGAAGATCACGTTGAAGGCATTGTGATGATTGCGCTCGGCCTTGTGCGAGATCTTTTCTTCCGCTCGAAAATCGACGCGGTCGCGAGCGCTCTGGGAGCCGCCGTGACCTACGCATCCGATCTCGATGGGGCAGTGCGCCGCTGCACCGAACTGAAGCCGGCGGTCGTTTTTGCGGACCTGTCGGATGCGTCCTTCCCGCCACTCGATACCGCCCGTCGCATTCGGGGCGCGGCACCCGATGCGCGCCTGGTTGGGTTCGCATCGCATATCGATTTGAAGCCGCTCCAGGCTGCCCGCGACGCTGGATTCGAGCTGACGCTTTCGCGGAGCGAATTCACCGCGCGGCTCGCCGATCTGCTGCAGGGCAAATAAAATGATCTGCTCATGCGGGCGCATTCACAGCGATCGGCGAATCACTATCGCCAAATTTTCGCCGTGATATAGTGGCGCCATGCCGTCAGCATTCGACGGATTTCATCCTGCAGTTCGTACCTGGTTTGAACGTCGATTCGGTGCGCCATCGCGTGCGCAGGAACTCGGATGGCCCGTGATTGGCGACGCGCAGCGCGCTCCTGGCTTCGACGTGCTCCTCTGTGCACCAACGGGCAGCGGCAAAACGCTCGCCGCATTCATGTGGGCGATCAATGGCCTCGTCCTCGCCGCCGCCGCGCGTGAGCTCAAGGACGAAGTCTCGGTCCTTTATGTCTCGCCGCTGAAGGCGCTCGCCAACGACATCCGCTTGAACCTCGAGGAGCCGCTAGCTGGCGTTCACCAGACTGGCCGCGAGCTGGGCATCGACCTGAGCGGGCTTCGCGCTGGTCTGCGCACCGGTGACACCTCCGCCAAAGAGCGCAACCAGATGCTGCGGCGTCCGCCGCACATCCTCGTCACCACGCCCGAGTCGCTGTTCATCCTTCTCACGTCGCCGAAGTTCCGCGAGAAGCTCCGCCGCGTTCGACACGTGATTGTCGATGAGCTGCACGCGCTGGCGGGTAACAAGCGAGGAGCGCATCTGGCGATCACGCTCGAACGCCTCGACCGAATGGTCACGACTGGAGGCGAGCCGCGGCCCGGCCGAGTCGGTCTGTCGGCAACCCTAAGTCCGATTGAAAAGCTCGCCGCATATCTGGCCGGATATGACACGAGCGCTCCAGGAGCCGAGCCAAAGCCGCGCCCCGTGAAAATTGTCCGTGCTGACGATCGCGCGCGTCACATGGATCTCGAGATTCGCACGCCTGGTCCCGACCTCGGTCCGCTCGCGATGCACGAGAACTGGGAAGCGATGTACGACGAAGTGGCGCGGCTTGTCGATGAGCATCGCACTACGCTCATCTTCACGCTTTCGCGTCGATGGGCCGAACGCGTCGCACTCAATCTTCAAAAGAAACTCGGCGCCGACGCCGTCATGGCACATCACGGAAGCCTCGCGCGTGCTGAGCGGCTGCTGGCCGAACAGCGCCTGAAGCGCGGCGAATTGAAGGCTATCGTCGCAACGGCGTCGCTCGAGCTTGGAATCGACGTGGGCGCGGTCGAGCTCGTCTGCCAAATCGATACACCCAAGTCGATTTCCGCCGCCATCCAACGAATCGGCCGTTCAGGACACAGCCTTGGCGCGACGCCGAAGGGCCGCTTGTTCGCGCTCACGCTCGATGACCTTCTCGAGTGCGGTGCGGCAGTCCGCGCGATTCGAAGCTCGCATCTCGATGAAGTCGAAATCCCAGAGAACTGCCTCGATGTCGCCGCCCAGCAGATCGTCGCGATCGCCGCTGAGGAGGAAGACCTCACCGAGGCCGAAGTGTTGAGCCTCCTCGGCGGCGCATACAACTTCCGCGATTTCGATGCCGAGCACCTGACGCATCTGCTGGAACAGATGGCTAGCGAACTGCCCGAGCGAATCATGGGCGCGATGCCCAAGATTTTTTACGACCGTTTGAACCATCGCGTCCGCCCGCGACGCGGCGCGCGACTTGCCGCGATTACATCGGGCGGCACCATTCCGGAGGCTGGCAACTACGATGTCGTGATCGAATCCGAGGGACGCAAGATCGGCGACGTCGAGGAAGATTTCGCGCAGGAGTCGTCGCGCGGCGACGTATTCTCCCTTGGCTCGATGCCCTGGCAGATCCAGCGTATCTCGCGCGGACGTCTGCTCGTGGAGCCGGCGCCCGGCATGGCGCCGACGCTGCCATTCTGGCAGACCGAAGCGGGCGGACGTTCACCGGCGTTGTCAGCCGAGATGAGCGATCTACGCCGCGAAGTGATCGCGCGGCTTGATCGCGGCACCGAAGCGGTCGATTGGCTGATGCGCGAATGCGCAATGAGCGAGCGCGGCGCGATGCAGGCCGTCGATTACATCCGGCGCGGCTACACCGCTCTGGGAGCCAATCCCGATGAGCGCACAGTTGTGGTCGAGCGCTTCTTCGACGGCCTCGGCGGCACCCAAATCGTCGTCCACTCACCGTTCGGTATTCGGCTGAACCGCGGGCTTGGCCTCGCGATTCGAAAGAAGCTCTGCCAGTCGTTCGATTTCGAAATCCAGGCGTCGGCGATCGACGATGGTGTTCTGCTGGCGCTAAACTCGCGCCACAGTTTTCCGCTCGACGAGCTGTTACCGATGCTCAAGGCGCGGAAGGCGCGCGACACTCTGGTCCAGGCTCTGCTCGCAGCACCGATGTTCGAGGTGCGGTTTCGCCATGTCGCGAGCCGCGCGCTCACGATCATGCGCTTCTCCCGGGGGCGCAAAGTGCCGGCGTGGATTCAGCGTCTCCGATCGCAGGAAGTGCTGTCATCGCTGTTCCCGGGCCAGCAGGCATGCTTCGAGAATCGTCCGCCAGCGATTCCCATTCCGCGCCACTACATCGTGGATGAGACGCTCAACGAGTGCCTGACGGAATCGACAGACATTCGGCGAATCGAGAAGCTGCTCGACGGGATCGAGAAGGGCGATATCAGGGTGGTCACTGTCGATTCCGTCGCACCGTCGGTGTTCGCTCATCGCCTGCTGCTCGCCTGGGACTACTCGTTCCTCGACGATGGCGAGCGCGCGAATCGCCGAAGCCGCACCGTATCGATGAATCGCGGCCTTGCAGAAGATGTGTTCCGGAGCACGGACCTGTCCGAGATGCTCGCGGGCGAAGCCGTCGCTGCCGTACGTGCGGAGGTTAGCGGGCTCGCGCCGGAGCGGCGGCCGCGCGATGCTGACGAGCTCGGCGAAATGATCAAGGCGCACGGCGCGCTTGGTGGTGACGATATCGCGGCGAGGGCAGGGGAGCGTGCGCTCGCGATGCTCGATCGGCTGCGCGAAGATCGGCGAATCGCGAGCGTCGCCCTTGAGGATGGGGTCTCGTGGATCATTGCGGCGGAGGACGCGCCACTCTTTGCCGCAGTTTATCCGCATGCGCGAATCGAAGGCGGCGACACATCGGCGTCCACCAATGAAGCCGAAGATGCGATCGCCGAGATCGTGCGGCGCGCGCTTAAGACTTCGGGGCCGGTCGTTCCGCGCGAGATTGCACAACGTGCGAAGATCGCAGAACCGTCAGTTGCCGCCGCGCTCGCGAAACTTGAAGCGAGCGGAGCAATCTTTGGTGGACATTTCACCCGTGCCGATGAGATCGAATGGTGTGATCGCTACAACCTTGAGCGAATACACCGCCTTACGCTCGCGCGGGTGCGTGCCGAAGTGGAGCCGTGTGTCGACCAGGAGTTTGCGGCATTCCGCCTCCACTGGATGCATGCCGGCGGCGCCGCAGTCACATCTGATCAGCACGGCGTCGCCGCCGTCCTGGAGCAGCTGGCCGGTGTTGCGTTCACAGCGGAGGAGTGGGAGCGGGCAATCCTTCCGGCGCGTGTCCCCGGCTATCGTCCCGAGATGCTCGATCTCGTTTGCGCGGGAGGACAGTTCATTTGGGTCGGCGTCACCGAGCCGGGCAGGATTGTGAGTTCTCCTGAGCGCATCATGTTCGTGCCGCGAGGTGCGCGCTCGCTGATGCCGCACCATGAGGGCGAGCCGTCGGATGCGCGCGACCGAGCAGTGCTCGACGCGGTCGGCTCTGCCGGCGCGATGTATCTCGATGAGGTCGCCGACCGCGCGAACCTCTCGGAACGCGATGCGCTCGCAGTGCTCTGGAGGCTCGCAGCCTCAGGCCGTGCGAGCAATGACAACTTCGCGCCGCTGCGGATGTTTGCCGCCGACCGCGATATTGCACGGACGCTCGATGCGCGCGCTCATGGCCGCCTCACGCGTCACGATTTGGCGATCCGGGCGCGGCTCAAGTCGAGTTTTTCCGGCCGATGGTGCGCTCTTCGCGAGGCGCCCGCTCGCGACGGCGAGCGCGACGAAACGCGCGAACTTGCCATGCTGCTGCTCGAGCGCAACGGAATTCTCACGCGGGAGATGCTCGCGCTGGAGACGATGCCGGTTCAGTGGAGTGAAATTTCCTTTGCGCTTAGACGACTCGAATACGGCGGACTGATTCGGCGCGGATGGTTCGTGCGCTCGCTCTCCGCCGAACAGTACGCACTGCCGGAAGCCGTCGAACAGCTTCGCGCCGCACGTAATCTGAACCCCGCGAATGAGCATTCGATCGCTCTCGTCGCGACCGACCCGGCCAATCCGTTCGGTGCGATACTCCCCGGATGTGGCGTGACGCGCGAAGCCTCCAACATCGTCGTGATCCGCGCCGGGCAGGTGGTCGCCGGTCTCCGCGCCCGTACGCTTATATCCGCGGGCGAGTTGGACGAGGAGACGTTCCGCGAGGCGATCGCCTCGATCATCGCGATGCGCCGCCACGTGACGATCGAGTCAATCGATGAGGTGCCGGCGCTCAAGTCGCCGCGGGTCGGCGCGCTCGCCGCGATGCGGTTTCATTCCGACGGCCGGGCTCTCGTGTTCGATGGTCTCCATGGTCCGGCACCGGCGCGGGCTGCCCGGTGACACTTAAGTAATCGACGCTCGGCCGCCGCGACAGTTTGAATGAAACTAATCGCGCGCTATCCTTGAAGGCGTACCCATAAATCGTGTGGGCGGCGCGCGTGCACGCGCCGCCAGCGCTATCCAGTCGCAGAAGGAACAGGGAACTTCGATGGCCAAGAACAGTTTCGGCGCACGCGCGACGCTCACGGTCGACGGCAGGAGCTTCACGATCCACAAACTCGAGGCGGTTGAGAAGCGCGGATTTTCGCTGGCGCGGACGCCATTCTCAATTAAAGTGATGCTTGAGAATTTGCTTCGCCGAGAAGACGGCACGATCGTGACTACCGAGCAAGTCGAAACGCTGGCACGTTTCGACGGCAAGAACGCGGGCGGCGAGATGACCTTCATGCCGGCGCGCGTGCTGCTGCAGGATTTCACGGGGGTGCCGGTGGTTGCCGACCTCGCGGCGATGCGCGATGCGATCAAGCGCCTCGGCGGCGACCCCGCGAAGATCAATCCGCTGCAGCCGGCAGATCTCGTGATCGACCACTCGGTGCAGGTCGATTCGTTCGGCACGAAACGCTCGTTCGAGACCAACGCGCAAATGGAATTCGATCGCAACAAGGAGCGCTACCTCTTTCTGCGATGGGGGCAGGGCGCGTTCAACAACTTCCGCGTCGTGCCGCCCGACACCGGAATCGTTCACCAGGTGAATCTGGAGTATCTGGCGCCGGTCGTCTTCTCGAACAAGAACGGCGAGGCATATCCCGACACCGTCATCGGCACCGACTCGCACACGACCATGATCAACGGCCTCGGCGTCGTCGGATGGGGGGTCGGCGGAATCGAGGCCGAAGCCGCGATGCTCGGGCAGTCGATGCCGATGCTCATCCCCGAAGTCGTCGGCTTTCGCCTCCATGGCCAGCTGAAGCCGGGAGCGACCGCGACCGACCTGGTGCTCACCGTCACGCAGATGCTCCGCAAGCATGGCGTGGTCAACAAGTTCGTCGAGTACTTCGGCCCGGGACTCACCGATTTGCCGGTCGCGGATCGCGCGACGCTCGGCAACATGTCACCCGAGTACGGCGCGACGATCGGGTTCTTCCCGGTCGACGATCAGACGCTCTCCTATTTGAGGCTCACTGGCCGCGACGCTGCGCAGATCGAATTGATCGAGGCTTACTGCAAAGAGCAGGGCCTGTTCCGCACCGAAAAGTCGCCGGAGCCCGTCTTCTCATCGACGCTCGATCTGGATCTGGGATCAGTCGAGCCGAGTCTCGCCGGTCCGCGCTTGCCGCAGGATCGCGTAGCGCTCAAGTCCGTCAAACAGGTGTTCAGACGCGAGTTGGTCAAGGAGGTTGCGAATCATGACGGATCTGATCGACCGGATCCGAAACTGATCGAGCGCTACATCAGCGAAGGCGGCTCGGCTGTGAAGGCGAACGAGGGCCCGATTCCCGAAAACCAGCTGGGCCACATCGCGCGCAAAGTCGAAGTTCACGCGGAAGGCGGCGAGCATTTCGCGCTGACGCACGGCGCGCTTGTGATCGCGGCGATAACGAGCTGCACCAACACCTCGAATCCGTCGGTGATGCTCGCTGCGGGGTTGCTGGCGAAGAAAGCGCTCGCGCGCGGCCTCAAGACGAAGCCGTGGGTAAAGACCAGCCTCGCGCCCGGATCGAAAGTCGTCACGCAGTATCTCAAGCAGGCGGGATTGATCGAGCCGCTGGAGCAGCTTCGCTTCAATCTGGTCGGTTACGGATGCACCACCTGTATCGGCAACAGCGGGCCGGTTGCCGAGCCAATCGCGGGTGCGATCACGCAGGGCAACCTGGTGGCGTGCGCGATCCTGAGCGGCAATCGCAATTTCGAGGGCCGCATCAACCCCGTTGTGCGCTTCAACTACCTGGCGTCGCCGCCGCTGGTCGTCGCGTATGCGATTGCGGGGACGATGGACCTCGATCCGCAGACGCAGCCGCTCGGCACGGGCAGCGACGGCAAGCCGGTCTATCTGCGCGATATCTGGCCGACGCAGGAAGAAGTGAACGCCGCGGTTTCGAGCTCGGTCAGCTCCGAAATGTTCCGCACGGAGTACGGGCAGGTGTTTGATGGCGACGCGCGGTGGAAGAGCCTCGAGGTGCCGGCCGGCAACCTGTTCAAGTGGCAGAAAGATTCCGAGTACGTGAAGGCACCGCCTTTTGTTGACGACGTCACCGCCGAGGTCGGCGGCTTAAGCGATATCACCGGCGCGCGAGCGCTCGCCGTACTGGGCGACAATGTCACCACCGATCACATTTCCCCGGCCGGATCGATCGCGGCCGAGGGTGCCGCCGGCAAGTACCTGATCGCGCATGGCGTCCAGCCCAAGGATTTCAACACCTACGGCGCGCGCCGCGGCAACCACGAGGTCATGATGCGCGGTACCTTCGCAAACATCAGGATCAAGAATCTGATGGTGCCGGGGGTCGAGGGCGGCGTGACGGTGCATCTGCCGGATGGCAAGCAGATGACGATTTTCGACGCCGCCGAGGAGTATCGAAGAGACCACGTTGCGCTGGTCGTAATCGCCGGTAAAGAATACGGCACGGGCTCGTCGCGCGATTGGGCCGCGAAGGGTACGCAGCTGCTGGGAGTGAAAGCGGTGATCGCTGAGAGCTTCGAGCGGATTCATCGCAGCAACCTGGTCGGGATGGGCGTGCTCGCGCTCGAATTCAAGAAGGGCGAGAACCGCCAGTCGCTCGGCCTCACGGGCCGCGAGACGTTCTCGATTACCGGACTCAAGGACGGAATCCAGCCGCGCCAGACGCTCAAGGTGCGCGCCGAACTCGACGGCAAAGTGAAGGAGTTCGAGGTCATCGCGCGCGTCGACACGCCCGAGGACGTTCATTACATCCGCCACGGCGGCGTGCTGCCATATGTGCTGAGAGAGTTGCTGCGTGCGTAACTTCGCGCCGCCCATCGTCGCGGCGCGTACGACAATTGAATGCACCTGCCGCGGCGACTCGCTAATTGGCAATCCTAAGCATGGGTATAACGGCCATTACCTAGTCACCGGCGTCGATGCTTGCTTTCGTCGAAGGCTGGGGTTCGCTCTCAGCCTTGGTGGCGGCCTGACTCATCTGCAGTCCCACTAAGCGGGCCAAGAGTATCGCCAAGTAGAACTGTCCGACGATCGCCTCAGCCACCGCCGCATAACGGCCTGCAAACTTAACGGGGTGATGTCACCGTAACCCACGGTCGACAAGGTCGTTAGACTGAAATAGACCAGGACGGGAAAGAAAGACTGTACCTCGGACGAACCTCTTGACCGGTGTTGCGCCCAGGTTGAAGCTGTCCGTTTGGAGGGAAACCAGAATCTCATACAGCATCCCCCAGGTTAAACCCACCACTAAATGACCGGAGATCGCCATGCCTATCGTCTCGCCATTTATCTCGTTTTGTTTGAGAACGCTCCGTACCTCCGTCCAGGTTACGAAGGCAAAGAAAAGAAACCAGGTGATCGATCCGATCACGTCCAGGGTGCCAACTGGGTACGACGAAGAGCGCCAATCTTCTAAGTAGAGCCGGTGCGGCAAGTAATCCAGCCGATTGACCTCTGCGTTTTCTTTGAGGAACAAGTCGAGTCCGCTCACCGATTAACTCGTCGATCCCGACCGTGTACAACGCCACGATCATCAGCGCCATCAGGGCGACGCTGAACAGCTCGGTCGCAAACCTGAGGTTGCCGAGCAGAATGGTATGCCGGCGTTCGAAAACTCAGCTCAGCAACGATGGCACGATCTGCTGACAGATCTGCTCCGCGGGTAGCGAGGCGCTACGCCATCTGCGGCGCGGCGTCCACGCCGCATGCTGCGCCGCTTTTGCGGGCAGCGTAGGCGGACAGCAGTCGCACCACCATCGGCGTGACCTCGCCGATCGCTTCGGGACGAAAGCCAACGGTCTCTGCGCCGCGCGCGCGCATCATGCCCATCATCGAGAGCCGGAGCACCGCAGCGACGGCCTGGCAGTAGCGAAAGCGCTCGAGATCCATCGGCGCCATCGCATGGTAGAGCGGCACGTAGAGCGAGGCGAAAGTGGCGCGGAGCGTGTTGCCGATAAGGTTGTCGCGCATCCATCGTGGATGCTCGAAGGCCGACGACGAGAGAATCACCGCGGTGGTCGCGGCATCGAGATGGCGGTCGCCGATATCGGTGCGCACCCAGTCGATCACGCCCGTGAGCTTGAATCCTTTAACCACGACATTCTGCGGATGATAATCCATGTGGACGAGCGATTGTGGAGCGCTGCGGAACTGATTCTGCCGGGCGCGAATCCGGGACATTGCCGAAGTGAGACCGGGCAAAGGGCCGCTGGCGACGCGGTCGTCGATAATTCTCAGCAGGCGGTCGAGCAGCGAGGAATCGGCGGTGTCGGCGGGGGAGGCTGAGCTCCGCGGGATTTCGATGAGGCCGCTCTTCGATACGTCGAGCTTGTGCATCCGCGCCTGCGTTTGCACGAACGCGAAGAACGCGAGTGAGAACGTCTTCACGGCCTGCGCGAAACTCCTGGTCGTGAAGAGCGGGCCGCCGGTGAGCCGCTCCATGATCAAAAAGGGCGCGCCGATCACTTCGCGATCGGCTTCGAATGCGTACGGACGCGGCACGGGGAAGCGGGCTGATGCGAGGTGATCGATCGTCTGAAATTCGCGCGATCCTTTTTCGAGCGCATCGGAGCTCTGGTAGAAGCGGAGCACCAGCGGCAGTCCGACCGGAATCGATGGACAGCGCGCCGAGCGTGACGTCAGCACGAACTCGAAGACGGTGGTTTCCCATCCGCTGGCGAGCACTTTTAGGCCGGCGATGCCGGTTTCAAGCCAGGCGGCGAGCTGCTGTTCGAATTGCTGTGGCGTGAGCATCGAAGTTCGAACCCCTGCGGCGTGAACAAAAATATTACACGCCGGGCGAATGAGCAATTCCACCTGACATGCGTGTCACCTTGCTCGCGCGAGCGTATCTAATCGAACTTGGCAGGTACGTGCGGTGTTGACGGATGATGCCGGACAAGTAACTCGCGCGTATCACCTTCCCCAGCACAGTTAGTCAAGAATCAAAATGTGAGGCACTCAATTTTGCAGCGCGCCGGCGGCGGTGCGTCAGCGCGAGCGTATTCTACTGCGCGGCGGAATTATCGTCGTGATGGAAGAGGTGATTGAGCCGATTGAAGAGCCGCGGCTGGCCGTCCGATGCGCTTGGCTGAGCGCCGGGGCTAACGTTTGGGATCGGCGCGACCGGCAGCGATTCGTTCGGCATCGTCTCCGCACCTTTCTGGTAGTGCCCCTGCACGATCGAGGTCAGCAGCGGTCCGCGCGTGTCGCTGATATCGATCGCGACTTCGACTGAGAGACCAAGACGGAGTGGTTTGTCCTCTGGAATCGGGCCGTCGATCACGATCTTCACCGGTACGCGCTGCACAACCTTGACCCAGTTGCCGGTCGCATTCTCGGGCGGGAGGAGCGAGAAGGCCGCGCCGGTCCCCATGCTGATTGAATCGACGTGGCCGCTATAAACGTAGCCTGGATAGATATCTGCCTCGACCGTCGCGTGCTGGCCGACGCGGACATCGGTAAGCTGGGTCTCCTTGAAATTCGCCGTAATGTAGAGTTTGCCGAGCGGCACGATGGCGAGCAGAGGCTCGCCGACCTGGATCCGATTACCGACGTGCGCTGACTTGTGCGTCACGATGCCGGTGAACGGCGCGGTGATCTTGGTGTAGCTCTCATCGAGCTCGGCAGCCTTCAGAGCCGCCTCGGCTTGCACCACGACCGGACGATCGTAGCGCGAGTGATCTTCCAAGGGTCCGCCCAGCGCCGCCTCGGCCTGGGTGAACTGATGCTCGGCCAGGGCCTGGTCGGCGGCGGCGATTTTGAGGCCCGTGTTTGCCTGATCGTAATACTCACTCGAGACCACGCCCTGGTTCTTCAACTGGACCGCGCGATCGTAATCGATTCTGGCCTGCCGATACTGCGACTGGGCGAGCTCGACGCCGGACCGCGCCGCCTGCACCTCGGCGACCAGTTCATCTACAGATTGGCGTGCGCGATCGAGTTGCGCCTTGGCCTGCTGCACGCGCACGTCGAAATCGCGCGAATCGAGGGTCAGCAATAGCTGCCCTTCTTTCACCATCCAGTTGTCCTCGACGTAGAGGTCGGTCACGGTACCGGCGACGCGCGACGAGACGAGCGCCACGGTGCCATCGACGTAGGCGTCATCGGTGCTGACGTGGCTCTCGAAATATTCGTAGTAATGATAACCGGGGATAGTTGCGGCGATCAGTGCAATCAGCACAATCGCGGTCAGCGCCCGGCGTACAAGCCTGGAATTCATACTGAACAGGACGTTCTGGGTATCGCGGAAAAACCTCGCGCTGCTGCGTTCACCTGACTAGTCGCAAAGTATGAGCGAAGAGGGCAGGCTGTCAATCTGGGAACGGGCGGTGACTCGATTTCATTGAACGATCGCTCTGTCGACTGAACTAACTGAGCCGATTCGTTCAACCAATGAGTGCTGTGGGTGGACGGCGATACTATTCCTGAAGGACGATCGATGGACCGCCGACACCGTTCGCGACGACTTGTCCATTGAGGGTCATGTTAGCGACGATTCCGCCCCGGTTCTGATCCTGGAAAAACTGCGCGGTAACCTTGCCGCTCGGGCTGTCGAACAGATAGACGGCGGGGGCGAAATCCTCGCTGGTGAACGCGATCGCCTGGTCTTCGATAAGTCCGCTGAAATGTTCGCCCACCGGACCGGTGACGTTGACCTCGACATCGGGATTTGCGGCGGAAGCGATCGCGAACACGGTGCCGCCCGTCTGTGCCGAGGCGGTGCCGAACGGCTGGGTCGTCGATCCGAGATCTTGCACGCTCGAGCCGTTGATGATCTCGATGCTCATCAAGGAATTGTCGCCAATCAGTTTAGTCACCGCGATCCGCGACGGCGTCTGAACATTGACGATCGCGATGCTGAGCGGTGCAGCGCCCTGGACGACCCACGACATTCGAGCGTCGGAGACCAGCGCGGTAAACGGCGCGCCGACATTGCCGAGCACCTTGTAGCTGGTCTCGGGCGTGACGGGCGGCGTATTGCCGACCGATCCTGAAAATCCACCGAGGCTGTTCTGGCAGGCCGCACCGCTGATCGCGATTGCGGCCGAAATGATCGCTAGGGTGACTCTGTTCTGCTTCATTTTGCTTGCTCTCTAGGGACCCTGCAGCGGGGCTGGAATCGTGCCAGCGCAGTTGCCGGGGCAGCTGCCCATCGTGTTGGTGCAAGTCGTCGGACAGTTGGTTGCCGTGGCGGTGGGTGCGGGAACCGTGACCGGAGTTGGCGTCCCGATCGGCAGCGGCGTTGGGGTTTCGATGGGGGTCATGCTGGGCGCGGGATTGGTTACGGCAAAGGCTTGAATATCGTAGTTATCGGGTGGTGCGCAGATCGCGTAGGTCGGTCCGGTATCGCCGCCCAGATCAAGCGTCGGGCCCACGCCCGCCGTAAACAATTGCACGCCGTTTTTGGACAGCACGGCTGACGTTCCACTGGTCGGCGCGCTGAACGTGCCCGCGACGCTGCCGTGGCCGACGCAATCCATATCCCCGGTGAACGGTTCGGTGGCCGGCGTGACCGGAGAGCAGTTTGGCGTGCCGTTAAAGCCGGGAACGCCTTGCTGCACGAGAATCGTGTGACCGGTGTATGGATCGGCAGCACCGTTGAAGGTGTCGGTTGCCACAGCATAGAGATCGAGCGTCGCCGGTCCTGAGGGAACGATCAGTGTGAACGACTGACTGGACGTCGGATTGGTGAAGACCAGCGGCGCCGGCAACATCGCCACGAGGTTGCTGGTGCCGGTGTCCTCGGCGAACACTTCGACCGAGACAGTCTGGCCCGGAGGCGGCGCGCCGGTGAGCACCACCTGGCCTGCGATCTGACCCGAGGTCAGCGAGAAATTGCATGGCTCAGCGCTGCCCTTGCTTCCGCAGTTCCCGCCGACGCTGTCGACGAGGGCGCTTGGAATTCCAGTCTTATAGATAGTGTCGTAGCCGGTTGCCGAAATCTCCAGCGTATACGGAGTATCGATTCCCTTGGCCGGAACGGGAAGGTTCTGAAACGGAATCACTCCGTTTTTGATCTGCGACGGTAACGGATAGTTCCCGGCATTATCAGTAGTAGCGGATATGACGCTGATGCACTGCGCCGGCGTCGAAGTGCAATCGACATTCGTCGAGTTCGAAGGCGGCACCAATATCTGGACGGTTGCGCCGGGTATTCCAGTGCCGGTGCACGCATCGGAAATGGTGCCCGTAATTGCGGCGACCGTCTGGTCGCTCGCCACATTGAGCGTCGTAGAAAACGGCTGATTGGGGAACAGGGCGGGAAGGCGTAAGGCGCCGAACGCCACATCGCCACCCGAGATTGTAACGTCGTACAGAGCGCCGATATCAGACGGTGCCGGCAGTCCCAGGACGAACTGCCCTTTAGTCACCGTCAGGTCCGCTACCGTGGTGTTTGTTCCGGCGATTTCGGCGGTGGCGTGGAGCTGGTTGCCCTTCTTCGCCGACGTGCCGCTGCTCGAGGTTGCGTTGGTCGTGCCGGTGACGATGGCCTCGATGGGCGCGGGCTGCACCAGTGTTGGAGTAAGAGTCACCGTGTATGCGCCGCCGGTCACACTCGGCGTGCCGACAACGGTTAACGCGAGGTTGATCGCAATGTTGGCGTGCGCCGTGGCATTAACTTGGAGCGCCGGATTGAGCGGCAGAATCAGGTTCGGCGGCGTCTGAAACTGGATCGGATACGCGGCGCATCCCTCGATCGGGCCGCTGGTGCAGATCGGCACGATACTTCCGGGCGCACCGGTATCGAACTGAAGCTGCAGGGTTTTGTAGTGGCCGTCCTGGACAATAGTCGTGTTGTAGACGACCGGAGCGGTGACCACGCTATTCAGATCGAGCTGGAACGCGCCCGCCGGACTGCCCGTCGGCAGGGGACTCGGCACTCCTACCGGCCGCCATTTCTTGTTCGAGGGGATCGCATCTTTCTTCTGATTGAGAAGGACGTTGGTGATGTTGAGGAAGACGTTGCGAAAGCGCTGTGCCGGAACGCCGTTGCCGAACGATATCGAACCGGTAAGAGCAATTTCGATATCGTCGTCGGGAACGGCGCTCGGAATGGCGCTGCTACCGTTACCGCCGCAATTCGCGGCGACGATGGCGAGCACGCCGAGGAGCAGAATCACTGCAACAGTTTTGTTTAGATTCATCGGCAATTAGGCTTTCACGCGATCACAGCGGGTTCGCGACTACGCCATTACATACGCCCGGGCATCCGCCATTGCTCGAGCAAGTCGTTGGGCACGGCGTCGACGTCGGCGACGCAAGCGGGATCGTAGTCATGGTCGGCGTGCCGACCGGAACCGGTGTTGGCGTCTCCACGGGAGCCGTCCCGGCGGGAGGATTAGTTACGTTCAAGCGCTGAATCGAGTAGCTATCGCCCGGCGCGCAGAACGCAAAGGTTGGATTTGGCGGGTTGGTGCCGAGCGGCAGGATTGGTCCAACTGCGGAGTTCATAATCTGAACTCCGTCCTTCATCAGGACCGCGGTCGTGCCCGCGGTCGGGTTGACGAACGTGCCGGCGATACTGCCGTGACCGGTGCAATCCATGCTCTGCTCGAACGGCACCGCCGCGGGGGTAACTGGAGTGCATGACGGCGTTCCGTTGAAGCCGGGAACGTTGGACTGCACGAGGATTGTATGGCCGGTGTAGGGATCGGTGATGTTGGTGTAGAGATCGATCGCCGTCGCGTAGAAATCGAAGGCCGCCGGCCCCGATGGAACGGTCATCGTGAACGGCAGACTGTCCGTCGCGTTGCGGAAGATCAGCGGTCGTGGAAGCGCGGCCACGACGTTTTGGGTTCCTGCTTCCTCGGCGAAGACCTGCACCAGCACGGTCTCGCTGCTACCCGGCGCTGCAGTCAAGTTGACCATGCCGGCGATCTGGCCCGAGGTGAGCGCGAAATCGCATCCACCGCCGGACGTGGCAC
The DNA here is from genome assembly GCA_030038355.1 of Candidatus Binataceae bacterium. GTDB lineage: Bacteria > Desulfobacterota > Binatia > Binatales > Binataceae > JASHPB01. The sequence continues at coordinate 9,046 of JASHPB010000306.1, read as the reverse complement.
AGGTGCCGCCATTCAACACCGTCTTAAAGACGGGGGGCACTGTCGGTGTGCCGGTCGTAAACATCGTGTCGTAACCGGGAGCCGAGACCTCGAGCGCGTAGGCCGAGCCCGCCGGCGGTATCGGGATATTGTTGAACGGCGCGGGATCTCTGGGTTGGCCGGTTAGCGGGAAGTGCCCGGTATTGTCGGTCGAGGCGGTCGCCACGCTCACGCATTGTCCCGCGGTTGCGGCGCTCGAGCAGCTGACGTTCGAGCCTTGCGGCGGAATCAAAATCTGCACCGTGGCGCCGGTGATTGGGAGTTTCGTGCAGGCATCGGTGATGTTGCCGGAGATGGTTCCGAGCTGAAGGCCCGTGTCGACAATGAAGTTGGGGATGGTGTTCGTGCCGGGGAACACCGGCGGCAACCGTTCAGCGGAAAAACTGGTTCCGCCGCCCACAGAATACAAATCGTAAAGCGTTCCGGTGTTAGCTGCGGCGGGCAGCTGGATTTGGAAATTGCCGTTGATCACCGGCGAGGATGAGACCTGGACATTGGTGCCGGCTTCCTCTGCGGTTACCGAGAGCGTGCGTATCCGCCGCACGTTGGGGCTGATTCCGTTGGTGCCTCCGATGTTTCCGCTGATAAGGCCCATCCCCTGCTGCGCCGGCGCCGGAGTCACCACCACGTTCACCGTGTAGTTTTGGCCGGGTGCTCGCGGCGCGCTGATTACCGTCGCACTGAGGTTGATTAGTAGCGTGCTCATCGTGAAATGGCCGACCGAGACGCTGGGCGAGAGCGGCGCGATGAGGCCGTTAACGTTTTGCAAGGTGATTGGATAGGGGGCGCATCCTTCGAGCCCGCCCGCGCCCGCGGGCGGACAGAGCGGCACGATCGACCCCGGATGCTTCGTATCAAGAAAAACTTGGACCTGCTTGTAGGTGTTCCTCCTGATCTGGCCAGCATTGAAGAGCACCGGCTGGTTCTGCAGGTTGTTGAGATCGATCTGCAGATCGGCGGGCTTGCCCGCCCCCTGCTGCGCGACGCCCTGCGGCACGACGATCTCTTGCCATCCGCCGCCGTTTCCGGCGGCAGCCGCATTGGCGTTGACGCGCACCTCTTGGATATTGAGGTAAAAGTTCTTGAAACGCTGCGGCGTGCCCGAGCTCGCAGTGATCGTTCCGGTGAAGCCGATCTGCAGCAGGCCCTTTTGCTTCGCCCATGCACTCGAGAGCGGGCCAGTGCCGAATATGCACGTGAAGACAGTAGCTATTATAATCAGGGCGGTTGACGCGCGGAGCGCCCTGAGCGATGCACCGAGACGCCTTTTGATCACCACGAATTCCAGATGGAGAAAATTTTGGTTAGCGATTGGGATAACCTAAGAGGGATGAGAAGGCAAGAAACTCTCTGCCAGAGGATGACGTATCTTGACTAAAGGGGGTTGCGATCCGAAGAATCATTGGGGATACATGAAAGCCGCTTTTCAAGGCGTCCACAAGATCACCCTCGCCATTCTGATATCGGCAGCATTGGCATTTGCGGCAACTCCCGCGCGCGCGGATCTCAAGGTTACGGTCGGCAACCCCGGTCTCGAGCATTTCGACAACGATGGTGGCGTGCAGCTCGATTTCGGCCTCACCGATCAGAACGGCAACCCGGTCGGCAATCTCCGGCCCGATAACGTCAAGGTTTACGAAGACGGCAAGCTCGCCAAGATCGTCGACTTTCGCGGCGTCGGCCAGGGCCGTCCGGTCGACATTGTGTTCGTGCTCGATATCACCGAATCGATGCAGCCGTATATCGACGCGGTGAAACAGAACGTGATCGCGTTCGCGCAGGACCTCGCCTCCAACAATCGCGACTACCGCCTCGGACTCGTCACCTTCGAGGATTACGTCGTTTCGGAATATCCGGACTGCAATTGCGCTTACCGCAACACGATGACTTCCGATGTGAAGCAGTTCACCGATTGGGTCGGGAGCCTGCACGCAGGCGGTGGCGGCGATATCCCGGAAGATCAGCTCGATGCTTTGACCTACGCGGCCAGTTTTCCGTTCCGGCCCGAAGCTGAGGGCATCATAATCATCGTGACCGACGCTCCGCCGCATCATAAGGGTGATGGCTCCGCGTTCACGCAGCACGACCAGGCCTACTGGGATCACCACAAGGACAAGAACGCCGATGTCACCAACCTGACCGGTGACGACGTCGCAGCCACGCTCAAGAAGAACGGTCTGACTCTCTACGCCGTCGTTCCACCGCCCTTCATCGCGCCCGAGTATGAGGAAATCGTCGACGCGACGCACGGCCGCTCCTACAACATCATCACCGAAGAAGGCCGCTTCCCCGAGTTGGTGCGCGAAATCGGCCATTCGATCGCGACTGAATATTCGCTGACCTATCAAACGCCGCGGCCGATCGAGGACGGCACCAATCGAGGCGTGGAGTTGAAGATCGACTACAACGGCCAGGACGGCGACGCGAGCACGTCCTACCAGGTGCGCGGCGTCGGCGGCGCGGCTATCAATGTCCCGGAGGGAGGAGCGAGCGGCGAAGAGAATGCCTCGGGCACCGGACTTCGCCAGTTGTCGTTCAATTGGTGGAACGGCGCGGTTCCGCTATTGGCCTTGCTCCTCTTGTTCGCTCTCTCGCAGGCGCGATTCGGCGTCTCGAAGGAGGAGCTGCAGGCCATCGTAGAGGCGCAGGCCAAGGCGCCTCCTCCCTCGGCGATGATGCAGCAGGCGGTGCGGACGGTGCGTTCGGCCGCCGCGCAAGCGCAGGCGCGCTCTTCGCAGGCAGCTTTAGTGACGGCGCCGCCTGGGGTGGGTATGAGCCAGGGCGCGCGCCTCGTGACGGTGAATCCAGTAGCGCCGCTTCCGTCGGAATACGCGCTGCTCAAGGATGAGGTCACGCTCGGCCGCGGCGAGGACAACGACGTCGTCATCCCGCACGCGAGTGTGTCGCGCGCGCATGCGCGCCTGATGCGCCGTAACGGCGGTTTCGAGCTGATGGATCTCGGCTCGACCAACGGTAGCTACGTCGACGAGCGCAAGGTGCAGGGCTCGGTGTTTGTCAGTCCCGGCAGCCAGGTCCGCTTCGGCGACATCCGCTTTCTGCTGCAGTTGTAAGCGAGGATGACGAAACGCCGCGGCTGCAGAGCCTCGGCGTTTTGCTCAATTGCGCTTGCGTCAAATTGCTTCGATGGCGTCAGTGGCCGGCGCGCTCCAGCGCCACCGGCGTGAAGAAAGCGTTGTCCACCGTGCCCATATCTATGTACCAGCACTCGCGATCGGGCGAAGTGGCGCCCGGCATGTACACGACTGAACTGTAGTTGCTCTGCACGTCGTAATCGACGAGGCCGAGCTGGAACATTCGCTTGTACGGGTAGACCGCGACCTTCGCGTCAGGCACCGGCCGATCGCGGTAGGCGTCGAAGGTCGCGATCGTCTTCCACAGCTTGCCCTGGCGATCGTACTGATCTGACGCGGTGATAAACCAACCCTCGGAATCGAGGTAAAGAATTCGCCTGGGAATCGAGAGATCGTTGCCGGGCTTCACGTCCGCCTCGACGACGTACAGATGGCGCATCTCCCAGTTCTCGGGGCAAATCGTCTTGCCGCCGTCAGTCGGACAGGGCTGCTCGGGCGAGTTGGCGGCGTGCACGCACGCGAGCATCTCCTTCTCGCCCAGGTACTTGTAGGTGAAGTCCTCGATCTTGGCGGAGAAGCCGAAATACGAATCGGGGTCGAGGGTGTTGACGTAGGCGGAGCCGGCGGAGCTGCTGGCGCCGCCACCGTAATTGCTGCCGCCTGAGCCGCCGAACCCGGGCAAGGCGCCGATTGCATCAGATAGAATCTCAGCCGACTGACGCCGGAGCCGCCGCGACAGCGGATTGAACACCCACACATTGTCCTCGAGTTTCGGGTCGATATGGCGCATGCGCACCATCCCGTAGCCGCGCAACGACGACGGTTCGAGGAACGGATAGAACGCGAAGCGGTAGCGCAACCCGCTGGCGGCAGCATCAGGATCGGTCGGGGTCGGTGGCACCTCGATACGCCCGACGTTGTTGTAGAAAGCGAAGTGTCCGACGGTGAAGAAGCTCAGCGGGTTGCCGTTGGATTCGGCGCCGAAACTCGCGACCTCGGGATAACGCATGTCGATATCGTCGCTGTAGAGCGGGCGGAAGCTGAAGTTCCACATGATTTTTGTCGCGACGTTGGGGTCGTTGGGGTCGAGCAGCGGGAAGGGCTGCCCGGCGACGTAGTTCTTCAGCGTGCCGTCGGCCGCGAGCTGGACCTGCGGCGAGTACTTTTCGGTCGCGGTTTTGAAGGGCGGCGGCCATTCGAGCTTCTCCGTCGGCACGATCTTGAGCTCCATGCCCTTCTGCACGAGCAGGAAGTTACCCGGACTCAGCAGGCTCTGCACCTTGCCGGCGTCGGTCTTGGTGATATCGTCGCCCGGCTTGACCTGGGCCAGCGCGCCCGGCGTTAACGGCAGCGTCGCCAAGGCCGCGACCGTAGCGAGAGTCGTGAAAATCGACCGCATAGTGATCCTCCAGGGTTCGGCTGGCCCCGATGCCGGCCGGCTGCGCCATCTGTCTAGCATATACAGACAAATTTCGAAAGTCCGTTCGCGCCATCTTACGCCTGTTAGGCTGCCGCAGAAACTCCCGGTTGTCGCCGCCACGGCGCGCCTCTATGATGTGGAACGGAGTCTCTCCAAGTGGAAAGCAAGATAGCTTCGACCGGCAGATCCCGCATCTACGTTGTCGCCACGGCGGCGATTGTCCCGCTCTTGGTTTTTGTTGCAGCCGTGGGCGCGCAGATGATGGCGATGGGTCCGCCGTTACCTACGACGATCATCGTCACCAAGCCCGCCCCGGGGCAGACCTATGGCGACCAGCAGGTCGTTTCGTTCGGCGTTAAAAACAAGACCTTTCGGTTTATCCTCAAGGACGCGTACGTCGACGACCCGCGCCAGATAGTCCATTGGATAGATATCTGGCAGCAGGTGGAGCAGTACCGCCCGAACTTCCAGACGCAGGGTGCGAACTCCGATGTGTTCGAAAAGCTGGAGCCCGGTCAAACTCTTACCGTGAAAGGCATGTACGCGCCGCTCGATCATACCTTCGAGGTGGTGGATACCCAGGTTGGCGGCGGTGTTTTCCAGCCACCCTCCCACTATTGAGAATTGCGAAAAAATTCGGCCCGCAGCTGACATCTACAACGAAGGGCGAGCCGTTGGACACCCCTTCGCGGGAAGCGGTTCGGAGTTAGGTCGCTTAGCTGATTCTTTACGGCTGCTTTGCGGTCTCAGCAGCAAAAAAGCAAGCTAACCCTCTTCGCCCTTCCCGCATCGGCAAGGGATCATCGGACGCCACTCGATGTTTCCAAACTCTCAGCTGAGAGTAACGACCTCAGCTTCCCGACCGGTTCCTCAATCGCGCGATCGCGGCGGCGTCATAGCCGAGTTCGCGCAGGATTTCCTCACTATGCTCGCCTGCTTCCGGAGCGGCCGAGCGAAGCTTGTGCTCCACGCCCGACAGCTGGAACGGCTGTCCCACGAGCCGGATCGTGCCGAGCTTCGGATGCTCCACGGGCTGCGCCAGCTTGAGATGTGCCACCTGAGGGTCGGCGAACACCTTGTCGATCGTGTTGATCGGGCCGCATGGCACGCCAGCCTCGTTCAGCAAGCGCACCCAGTGCTCGCTCGAGTTGGTCTTCATGATTTGCGCGATCTCGGCATTCAACTCGACGCGATTCCTTGATCGCCTTCCGTCGCTTCGAAATCGCTCGTCCGTGATGAGTCGTTCAGCGCCGACCGCCCTGCAGAAGCGCTCGTAGATTGATTGCCCCGCGGCGGCCAGGTTGATGTAGCCGTCCAAAGTTGGAAAGACGCCGGTTGGAATCGCGGTTGGATGATCGTTGCCGGCTTGCGGGGGCACTTGGCGGTCCATCAGCCATCGCGTGGCCTGAAAATCGAGAATCGCGACCTGGGCTTGCAGGAGTGAAGTCTGCACCCATTGGCCTTCGCCCGAGACCTCGCGGCCGAGCAGGGCGGTGAGGATTCCCAGCGCGCAATAGAGACCAGCAGTCACGTCGGCGACTGCGATTCCTGCGCGCACGGGACCCTGCCCCGGCAAGCCCGTGATGGACATCAGCCCGCCCATTCCTTGCGCGATCTGATCGACGCCTGGACGGTCTCTGTAGGGTCCGTCCTGGCCGAAGCCCGAGATGCTTGCATAGACCAGGCGCGGGTTGATCTTGCGCAGCGTTTCGTAGTCGATGCCGAGGCGATGCTTGACGTCAGGACGATAATTCTCGACCAGCACGTCGGCGCGCTCGACCAGGCGCATCAGGACTTCGCGATGCTCGGGCGACTTCAGATCGAGCGCGATGCTCCGCTTGTTGCGATGCAAGTTCTGGAAATCGGAGCCGTGGCGCGGCCCGCCGAGGCTCTGGCTCGGGTCGGGCATCTCGACCTTGATCACTTGCGCGCCCCAATCGGCAAGCTGGCGCACTGCAGTCGGGCCGGCACGCACTCGAGTCAGGTCGACGACGCGAAATCGTTCGAGCGGTAGCGCACTCATTGCGCCGTGTATTCTCGATCAACTTGCCGAAGATCGCGAGCGCCTTGATGGTCGCGATCTCGAATTGCGCCGAGCGGCGGCGCGAGCTCGCTCGGCTGATAATCAAAAATCTCGCGCAGGCTTGGCCGCACGACTTTATCGATTCGCCAACTTCCCGACGATTCCGAACGGCACAGCATACTCGACGCGATCGGTCAGCTCGGTGCGGGTTCCGCCGAGGTCGCAGAACGTATGCCTGTGCCGCCATAATGCGTATGGGCCTTTGTCCTGGACGTCGACGAACTTGCGCGGCGGTTCGACGCTTTCGATCCGCGTCCGCCAATTTATCGCTACGCCGTACAGTCGGAGGCGATACTCGAGGGTTGTTCCGGGTGCGATCTTCGAAGGCGGTTCCCGCCGGAATTGGAAATGCAGAAACGAAGGCGTAAGAAGCTCAAGATTACGCGGATCGGAAAAGAAGGCGAAGGTCTCGTCGAGATTGAAAGTGCATCACTTTCGCCCGCGAGAAAACGAAAATTTTCACTTTTCAAGCTTATCCAGCTTTCAGGTTTGAACGCACGGAACCAATCGTTGTACGGCACGCCTACGCTGATATACCCTAGACGCACTTAAGTGTCAGATGAAGAAAATTAAGGGTTCGCAAATTATCATCGAAAGTCTGATAGCTGAGGGCGTCGAAGTCGTCTTTGGCTATCCTGGCGGCGCTATATTGCCCACTTACGACGCGCTGCTCGATTCCAAACTGAAGCACGTACTGGTGCGCCATGAGCAGGGCGCGACGCACATGGCCGAGGGCTATGCGCGCGTCAGTGGCCGCCCGGGCGTAGTGATCGTCACCTCGGGTCCGGGCGCGACCAACGCTGTGACCGGCATTGCCGATGCCTACATGGATTCAACTCCGATGGTCGTGCTGTCGGGGCAGGTTCCTACCTCGCTTATCGGTAACGACGCATTCCAGGAGGCCGACTTCGTCGGTATCACGCGTCCCTGCACCAAGCACAATTTCCTGGTCAAGAACGTCAAAGATGTCGCGCGAACGATCAAAGAGGCTTTCTATATCGCCGGCACCGGACGCCCCGGCCCGGTAGTCGTCGATCTGCCCCGCGACGTGCAGCAGGCGGAGCATCTGTTCAAATATCCCGACAACGTGGTGCTGCGCAGCTACCGGCCAACGATCAGAGGCAATCCGCGGCAGATTGAACGCGCCATCGAGGCGATCGAAAAAAGCTTGCGCCCGCTCTTCTATGTCGGCGGCGGGGTGCAATGGTCCGGGGCGGCGCCGGAGCTGCGCGAGCTGGTCAAAGGCCTCGGTATTCCGGTGACGGAGACGCTGATGGGCCTCGGCTCGATGCCCGCATCGGATTCCCTCCGGCTCGGGATGCTCGGCATGCACGGCTCATATGGTACCAACACGGCAGTCGTGAACACCGACTGCCTGGTCGCTGTCGGCGCGCGCTTCGACGATCGCGTGACCGGCAGGATCGCCGACTTCGCGCCGAAGGCCGAGACGATCATCCACATGGATATCGATCCGTCCTCGATCTCGAAGAACGTGAAGGTGCACATCCCGATCGTCGGTGACATCAAGTCGGTGCTCGCGGACATGCTGGTGCAGATCAAGAGCCGCGAGAGTATCGGCCAGCGGCGCGCCGAGTGGAACAAGTGGCATCAGCAGATTATGCAGTGGCAGAAGGAGCGGCCGCTCTACGAGCGCAACGGCAAGGAGCGCGAGACCGTGTCGCCGCTCGACGTGATCGAGGAAATGTACAACCTCACCAAGGGCGACTGTATCGTCGCGACCGACGTGGGGCAGCATCAGATGTGGGTGGCGCAGCTCTTCCCCTTCGAGAATCCGCGCGCGTGGCTGACCTCGGGCGGTCTCGGCACGATGGGCTACGGCTTGCCCGCCGGAATCGGCGCCAAGTTCGCCGCGCCGGACAAGCCCGTGATCGTGGTCTCGGGTGACGGCTCGATCCAGATGAATATCCAGGAGCTCGGCACCGCGGTTCAGTATGGCGTCGATATCAAGGTGATCATCCTGAACAACTATTTCCTCGGGATGGTCCGGCAGTGGCAGGAGAAGTTCTACCAGGAGCGCTATTCGTATTCCGCGATGTCGGTACCGAACTTCGTCAAACTCGCCGAGGCCTACGGCGCGCACGGCTTTCGCGTTGAGAAATCCAAGGACCTCGTCGCGACGATGAAGGAAGCCTTCGCGACACCGGGTCCCGTGCTGATCGACGTCGTTATCCCGAAGGAAGAAGCGGTGATGCCCATGATCCCGCCGGGCGGCTCGATGTCCGAGATGCTGTTCGCCTAGCGAAGAGGGCAGACACCAAGATCACCAAGTCAGAAACAACAAGGAACACCAAGAAGAGCGGCGATCGATCGTCGCTCATTCTCTTCATGCTACCCAAAGTGGTGAGAAACGCTTTACCCGTTAGCGCCGGGACTTTGCTTCTCACGCCATTC
>JASHPB010000305.1 GCA_030038355.1 Candidatus Binataceae bacterium | reverse complement strand
TCCCCCAGTTGCTGGCCATCGTTTGAAAATTGTCCTGAAGGAGAACCTGACTACCCCTGCAGGCCGCGCGGGCCGCCGACGCAATCAGCACGAGTGCGGCGAACGAGAGCGCCAAACCCATCATTAATCGACGCATTCCATTCCTCCAGTTTCGATCGCAACTGAACTCGCAACATTTTGCGGACGCATGCCGTCTCCTCTTGAATCAGTTAATGGGCAGTTTAGTACGACAAATTATGCATTAGGATAGTCGAACATGCTCACTCATCGCAACTTCCGCGCGCGCCGTCTGCACCGGTGGGCACTCCTCCCCTTGCACCAAAGTACCCGCGTTTCTCGAAGCTCACCTCGGATGCCCGCTGATCATCGTGAGCTCGATTGAATGATTTTTGGACGCCAGGCCGCCGGCTTGGTTCAATTGAAGAATCGAAGACTGGTTCTGGCCGCAATTCCAGCGGTGTTCTCACATAGCGGCTTATGGAAGTGCGAAATGAGTCAATTCGTTACCGACATCAAGAAAATTCGCCAGCCGGCACGCAAGCACATGGAGCAAGGCGCTGTAACCGAGAGTTACAAGGCGGACCGCAATGCCGTCGTGAAGGTGCTGAATGAAGTGCTAGCGACCGAACTCGTCTGCGTGCTGCGCTACAAGCACCACTATTTTATGGCCGCCGGAATCGATACCGAGGCGGTTAAAGCCGAGTTTCTCCAACATGCCACCGAAGAGCAGCAACATTCCGACTGGGTCGCGAACCACATCACGCAGCTCAACGGTCAGCCCAATCTGAATCCCGCGGGCTTGGCCACGCGTAGTCATTCCGAGTAGCAGGAAGGCGATAGTCTGGTCGATCTGAGTAGGGAAGATCTCTACGCGGAGCGGATCGCGATCGAATCCTATTCGTCGGTCGTGCGCTGGCTCGGCAACGACGATCCGACCATGCGAAGCTAATCGAGGACATCCTCAAGGTAGAAGAGGAGCATGCCGACGATCTGAAGAACCTGCTTCAGAAGATGTCCTGATCATGCGGTCAAGCTTTTTCTGGAGCGGTGGCGGTCGCCCTCGCCGCTGTTTTTTGGCAGGCGAATCGGGTGCCGCTGCGTTAGGGTTTCAGGCCGGCCGGCGCCGGTGCGAAGCGCCGCAAGCTATGGTGGCGAACTTTCGCGAACCAGATGCTAAGGCGATCGAGGTAGAGGTAAATCACCGGCGTCGTGAACAGCGTCAGCATCTGGCTCACGACGAGCCCGCCGACGATCGCGATTCCGAGGGGCCGGCGCAGCTCCGAGCCAGTGCCGGTACCGAGCGCGAGCGGCAGGCCGCCGAGCAATGCCGCCGCCGTGGTCATCATGATGGGGCGAAAGCGCAGGAGACAGGCCTCGTAAATCGCGTCCAGCGAATTCTTGCCTTCCTTGCGTTCCGCCTCAAGTGCGAAGTCAATCATCATGATGGCGTTTTTCTTGACGATTCCGATCAAGAGGATGATGCCGACCAGCGCGATGACGCTGAGCTCGATATGGCAGATGAGCAGTGCGAGCAGCGCACCGACCCCCGCCGACGGCAGCGTCGAGAGAATTGTGATCGGATGGATGTAACTCTCATACAAAATGCCGAGCACGATATAGACCGCTCCCAGAGCTGCCAGGATCAACAGTGACTCGCCCTCGAGCGACTGCTGGAAGGCCTGCGCCGTGCCTTGGAAGTTGCCGCGAATGGCGGTAGGCATCTTGATTTCAGCTTCGGCTGCACCGATAGCATCGACCGCCTGGCCCAGCGCGACCCCGGGCGCGAGGTTGAAGGAAATCGTGACCGAAGGGAATTGCCCCTGGTGGTTGACGGCGAGCGCGGTGGTCGAGGGGCCGTAATGCGTGAAGGTGCCGAGCTTGACGAGCTGGCCGGTGGGAGATTTGACCTCGATTAGGCCGAGAGTATCGGGGTTCTGCCAGAACTGCGGCGCTACCTCCATCACCACGTGATATTGATTCAGCGCTGTGTACATCGTCGATACCTGGCGCTGTCCAAAGGCGTCGTACAAGGTGTTGTCGATCACGCTCTGCGTCAGGCCGAGCTTCGATGCCGTGTCGCGATCGACGAGCAGGCCGGCTTCCAGCCCGCTGTTCTGCTGGTCGCTGCTGACGTCGACGAGGATCGGCATCGTGCGCATCTTGCGCAACAATTTCGGCGCCCACTCATTGAGGAGGTTCAGATCGTCGCTCTGCAGCGTGTATTGATACTGCGCGTTGGCTAACCGGCCGCCGATATTCACATCCTGCACCGCTTGCAGGTAGAGGCTCGCGCCCGAGATGTCACCGACGTGCTTGCGAATCCGCCCGATCACCTGGTCGGCGGTGATATGACGCTGCGACAGTGCTTTCAGCGCGATGAACATGCGGGCGGTGTTGGTGCCGGAACCGCCGTTGCCGCCAGTAAAAGCGATCACGTGGTCGACGGCCGGGTCCGCCTTAACCCGGTTGACAAATTGCGAGAGCTTTTCGGCCATTGCCTGGAACGACGTATCCTGGTCGGCCTGAATTGCGCCCATCAGGCGGCCGGTGTCCTGCTGCGGGAAGAATCCCTTAGGAATGATAACGTAGAGGTAGACGCTGACGCCGACCGTTGTCAGCGTCGCCGCCAGCATCAGGCGCGGATGCTTCAGCACCCACGAGAGGCCCTTCTCATAGTGCGTGTGCAACCACGTGAAGCCGCGTTCGCTGACCTGGTACCAATGGTTGTGATGCTCCTGGCCAAGCGGGCGCAGCAAATGCGCGCACATCATCGGCGTGGTCGTCAACGAAATTACCATTGAGACCATGACAGCGACCGACAACGTGACGGCAAATTCGCGGAACAAGCGGCCGACGATGCCGCCCATCATCAGGATCGGAACGAAAACCGCGATCAATGAAATGCTGATCGAGATTACGGTAAAACCGATCTCGCTTGCGCCCCTGGCCGCCGCCGCGTATGGGTCCATGCCCTGCTCGCGGTAGCGCGAGATGTTCTCGATCACCACGATCGCGTCGTCGACCACAAAGCCGGTCGAGATGGTGAGCGCCATGAGCGACAGGTTGTCGAGACTGTAGCCGCAGAGGTACATGACGCCGAAGGTGCCGATCAGCGATAGCGGCACCACCACGCCGGGAATCATGGTGGCGCGAACGTTCCTCAGGAACGCGAATACCACCATGATCACGAGCGCGATGGAAATTAGCAGCGTAATCTCGACGTCGGCCACCGACGCGCGGATCGTGACGGTGCGGTCGAGCACCACCGACATGTCGATCGCGGGAGAGATCGACGCTTCAAGCTGCGGCATCGCCGCCAGAATGCGGTCGACAGTGTCGATGATATTGGCGCCCGGCGAGCGGAAAATGATCAACAGCACGGACGGCTTGCCGTCTACCATCCCGAGATTGCGCAAGTCTTCGACCGAATCGCGCACCACGCCGACGTCCGAAAGATGCACGGCAGCGCCGTTCTGATAGCGGATGAGGAGCGGCGCGTAGTCGGCCGCCTTCAGCAACTGGTCGGTATCACTGATTCCATAGGCCTTGTTGTTACCGGTGAATTCGCCTTTGGGGCTGTTCGAGTTAGCCGCGGCGAGAACAGTCCGCACATCCTCAAGACTTATGCCGAGGTTGTTGAGCTGGGTCGGGTTAAGCTCGACACGTACGCCAGGCAGCGCGCTGCCTCCGACGACAACCTGGCCGACACCTTCTACTTGTGAGAGCTTCTGCGAGAGAATCGAGGACGCTGCGTCATACATCTGGCCGCGCGGAATGGTCGCCGATGTGAGGCCGAAGATCAGGATCGGTGCGTCGGCAGGATTGACTTTGCGATAGGTAGGGTTGGCCGGCAGATCGGTCGGCAACTGGCTTCGCGCCGCGTTGATCGCGGCTTGCACGTCGCGGCCGGCCGCGTCGATGTTGCGGTTCAGATCAAATTGCAAAACGATGCTGCAGTTGCCGAGCGTGCTGGACGAAGTGAGCTGCGTGAGGCCCGCGATGCGGCCGAACTGGCGCTCCAGCGGCGTCGCCACCGAGGAAGCCATCGTCTCGGGGCTCGCGCCGGGAAGCTGCGCCTGGACCTGGATGGTCGGAAAATCGACCTGCGGCAGCGGCGAAACCGGCAGCAGGCGAAACGCCACGATTCCCGACAGCGCGAGCGCGATCGTGAGCAGCGTCGTCGCGACGGGCTTGCGTATGCAGATCTCGGAAATGTTCACGAGAGCCGTACCTGCGCCGCGCCTGCAGCCGGCGCGGTCTCCCGATACTCAGCCTTCACATGGCCGCGGCCCGCAAGCCGCTCCGCAAGCCGATCGAAGTAAAGGAAGATGACCGGTGTGGTGTAGAGCGTGAGCACCTGACTAACCAGCAGTCCGCCGACGATCGCGATACCAAGCGGGCGCCGAAGTTCGGAACCGGTGCCCGTGCCGAGCGCGAGCGGCAGACCGCCGAGCAACGCCGCCATCGTAGTCATCATGATCGGGCGAAAGCGCAGCAGGCAGGCCTGGTAAATCGCATCGACCGCGTTCTTGCCGTGCTCGCGCTGCTCTTCGAGCGCAAAGTCGATCATCATGATGGCGTTTTTCTTGACAATACCTATCAGCAGGATGATGCCGATGAGCGCGATAACGTCGAGCTCACTGCCGCACACCATCAGCGCCAGGATCGCGCCCACACCCGCGGAGGGCAGCGTCGAAAGGATCGTGATCGGATGAATGTAGCTCTCGTACAGCACGCCAAGCACGATGTAGACGGTGACTAGCGCGGCCAGAATCAGCAGCGGCTCGTTTCGCAGTGAGGCGCGGAACGCCTCTGCGGTGCCCTGGAAGGCGGCAGATATCCGCGCCGGCATTCCCAGTTCCTTCTTGGCCGCCGTGATCGCGTCGACCGCGTCGCCCAGTGAATAGCCGGGGGCGACGTCAAAAGAGATCGTGACCGCAGGGAACTGCCCTTCGTGATTCACGACCAGGGGCGTCGTGCTGCGCTGAAGCGTGGTAAAGGTGCTGAGCGGAACCTCGCCGCCGCTGGACGAGCGCACGTAGATTGTATCGAGCGCCTTGGGGTTTTGCTGAAATGCCGGATCGACTTCGAGCACCACGTGATACTGATTCAACTGAGTATAGATAGTTGATATCTGGCGCTGGCCGAATGCGTCGTAGAGGGTATTGTCGATCATCTGCGACGTGATACCTAGTCGCGATGCCGTGCTGCGGTCGATCACCAGGTGAGCCTGCAAGCCGCCGTTCTGCTCATCGGTGGCCACGTTCTGAAGTTCCGGGAGCGTCTTGAGCCGCGCCACCAGCTTGTCGGTCCATTCCGCCAGCTCTGGCGCATTCGGATCCTCGAGGCTGTACTGGTACTGGGTGCGGCTTACGCGATCCTCAACGGTCAAGTCCTGGACCGGTTGCAGGTACAGAGTTATGCCGTCGACGTTGGCCAGTTTGGGCTGCAGGCGCGCTATAACCTGCTGGATGCTCGCGTCGCGCTCATCGAGCGGCTTCAGGTTGATCAGGAACCTTCCGCTGTTGACGGTAGTATTGGTGCCGTCGATTCCGACAAAGGAGGAAAGGCTCTCTACCGCCGGATCCTGGAGGATTATATCTGCCAGCTCCTGCTGACGACGGGCGATGGCAGGAAAGGAAACCTGCTGCGGCGCTTCCGAGACGCCCTGGATCACGCCGGTATCTTGAACCGGAAAGAATCCCTTGGGAACTATAATATACAATACAATAGTCAGTACGAGAGTGGCTATTGCGACCAGCAGCGTTTCCGGCTGATGCTTCAATACCCACTGAAGCGTGCGCCCGTAGAACGCGATCGTGTCGTTGAATACCTTCTCGGATTTTCTATAGAACCACGTCTGCTGACTCTCGGGCGTATGACGCAGCAGCTTCGAGCTCATCATCGGCGTGAGTGTCAAAGACACCACCGCCGACACCAGGATCGTGACTGACAACGTGACCGCGAATTCGCGGAACAGG
Organism: Candidatus Binataceae bacterium; assembly: GCA_030038355.1. GTDB lineage: Bacteria > Desulfobacterota > Binatia > Binatales > Binataceae > JASHPB01. Next base: position 14,277 of record JASHPB010000305.1, on the reverse strand, counting down.
CGGCCAACGATATCGCCCATGAAAAGCAGCGGGATCAGCACCGCGATGAGCGAAACGGTGAGCGATACGATTGTGAAGCCGATCTGCTCAGAGCCTTTGAGCGCAGCTTCGAGCGGCGGATCGCCTTCCTCGATAAATCGCGAAATGTTCTCGATCATCACGATTGCGTCGTCGACCACGAAGCCGGTTGAGATCGTGAGCGCCATGAGCGTGAGGTTGTTCAGGCTATAACCGAGCAGGTACATCACGCCGAATGTGCCGATGATCGAGAGCGGGACCGCGATGCTCGGAATGACGGTCGCCGACAGGCTTCTCAGGAAAAGGAAAATCACCATCACCACCAGCGCGACGGTGAGCATCAATTCGAACTGCACGTCCGCGACCGAAGCGCGAATCGTCGAAGTTCGATCGGTGAGAATCGAGACCTGCACCGAGGCCGGCAGCGACGATTGCAACCGCGGCAGCAGCGCACGGATCTTATCGACCACGGCGATAATGTTGGCGCCGGGCTGACGCTGAATATTCAGAATCACGGCCGGCGTCGTGTTCATCCAGGCCGCTTCCTTGACGTTCTCGGCGTCGTCGATCACGTTGGCGACATCGGAGAGCTTGACCGGAGCGCCGTTGCGATACGCAATGATGAGCGGCTTGTACTGGGCGCTGGTCAGAAGCTGATCGTTGTCGCCGATCGTGTAGGCCTGGCGCTTGCCGTCGAAGTTACCCTTGGCCTGGTCGACGTTGGCGTTGGCAATCGCAGTGCGCAAATCCTCGAGCGTTATGCCATAGGAAGCGAGCTCGGTTGGATTCGCCTGGACGCGCACCGAGGGCTTCTCGCCGCCACTGATGCTCACCAGTCCCACGCCCGAGACCTGCGAAATCTTCTGCGCGAGCCGCGTATCGGCCAGGTCCTCGACCTGTGAGAGCGGCAACTCCTTGGAGGTAAGCGCAAGGGTCAGAATCGGCGCGTCGGCCGGATTGATCTTGCTGTAGATCGGCGGGTTGGGAAGATCCGTCGGCAGGTAGGTCGCGGCCGCGTTGATCGCAGCCTGCACCTCCTGTTCGGCAACATCGATATTCAGATCGAGCACGAACTGCAACGTGATGACCGAGCTGCCGAACGAGCTGTTCGAGGTCATCTGGTTGAGGCCCGGCACTTCGCCGAACTGGCGCTCGAGCGGCGCCGTCACGGATGAGGCCATCACGTCGGGGCTGGCACCCGGATAGAACGTCACCACCTGGATGGTCGGGTAATCGACCTCCGGCAGCGCAGAAACGGGCAACTCAAGGTAGGCCACCAGGCCGGCGAGCAGAATCGCAACCATCAGAAGAGAGGTTGCGACCGGCCGCAGAATGAACAGCCGGGATGGATTCACTGCGTGGCTCCGGGCGTGATCGGGTTCGCGGCAAGTTGCACGCTGACGCGCGAACCGCTGCGCAGCTTATCGACGCCGTCGACCACGACCAGTTCACCCGGCTGCACGCCCGACTCGATCGATGAAAGCTCGCCCTGTGTATGGAGGACCGTGATCGGCCTCATCTCCACGGTCTGGTCGGGCATCACGACGTAGATGTACGACCCCGTCGAACTTCGCTGGACGGCCGCGGTAGGAACGAGGATCGCGTCGTGCTGAACGTCGACCAGTAGGCGCACGTTGACGAACTGATTTGGAAAAAGTGAATTGTCCTCGTTGGCGAACTGCGCTTTGAGCTTGATCGTGCCGGTGGTCTGATCGATCTCGTTGTCGGTAGTAAGCAGCACACCGGTCGCGAGCTTGCTCTTGAAGTCGCGATCGAACGCTTCGACCGGCAACCCAGCCGGCATCGGCGGCGCGGCGATTCCGGGAGTTGCCCGAACTTGCGCAACCGGGATCGTCCGGCCGTCGTCGACACTCGCCAGGTGCTTCATCGCATTCAGCACGCGCGGCAGGTCGTCCTCCGGGATGCTGAAATCGACCGCAATCGGCTGGAGCTGTGTGATCACCACCAGTCCTGTCGTGTCGGTTGCATGGACGATGTTTCCGATATCGACCAGCCTAAGCCCGATGCGTCCGCTGATCGGCGCAGTGATCCGCGAATAGGTCAGGTTCAACTTCGCGGCGTCGATCAGGCCTTGATCGTTCTTGACCGTGCCCTCGTAGGTCCCGACCTGCGCCGCCTGATTATCGAGGTCCTGCTTCGCGATGATGTTCTGGGCGAAGAGTTCCTTGTCGCGAGCCAGCAGCGTTTCGGCATTGACCAGGTTCGCCCTGTCGCGCGCCATCTGGCCTTCGGCCTCGGTGAGTTGAACCTGGTAAGGTCGCGGATCAATCTGCACCAGGAGGTCGCCGGTATGAACCATCTGGCCCTCTTTGAACGGAATTGCGACGATCTGTCCGTCGACACGCGTTTTGACCGTTACGGTGTTGAAGGCCGTCACCGTGCCGATCGCGGTAACGTAGAGATTCAAGTCGCCCTTCTTCGCGGCAGTAGCCGCGACTGGCACGGTTTGATGCGCCGCCGCTGCGGCGGCGCGGGCCGCCGCAGCTCTCGCGCGAATTCCCGAGATCCACACGTAGACAATAACCGCGAGCACGCAGAGCGCCGCGATCCAAACGCCTCGGTTGCGCAGCAGACCCGATGGGCCGAACTCGGCGCCGCCCTCGCGCGAGAACTGCTGTGGCTCGCGCCGCGTTCTTACCGAATCCTCGCGGTCGGCAATCTGCTCACTCACTCCTGCACCTCCAAGAGGTCTCTGCGGGGAAGCGCTGTCCAAACTAGAATATTTTCCCTGCTGATTGGAGCCCGGCTCCGGCGCTCGCTGCGGCGCATGTAGGCGCCGGACACGAGCGCGGAAGCGAAGGTCAATTCCGCGCTTCAATCTTCAATCTTATAGTTGACTATTATCGCCATTATGGACTTCCGAGTCCATAATTCAGTATGCTTGGTCTGGAACTGGCTCATCATCAGGCTCACCCGCTGCTACACTGCCTACGATCTAGCGGGCCGAGGTTTGCGGCTAGTATCGCATGAGCGCGCGCGAAAAACCGCTCTCGAAGAAGACTCCAATCCGTACTCCGACCCGCGATCGCGGCCGGCCCTCGACGCCGTTCCTCCGCGAGCGAATTCTCTCGAGCGCGATGTATCTTTTCGCGCAGACCGAGTTCGACCGCGTCACAATCGACGAGGTTGCCGAGCGCGCCGGTGTCGGCAAGGGCAGCGTTTACCGCCAATTCGGCTCGAAGGAGGAGCTTTACGCGGGTGCGGTAATCAACGGATTCATCCAACTGCAGCAGGAAATCAAAGCGTCCCTCAAGGATGGGAGCTCCTTTGCAGAACGGCTCGAAACAATTGTCGGCCTTACGATCCGATATTTCTGGACCCGGCGACAATTCTTTGAATTCCTGCGTGATCCGCGTGCCGTTCCGGCACGGCAAGAGCGCCTCTATCGGTCTGAACGCGCCAACCTGGCGTTGATCATCCGAGAAGTGATCGAGGTGGCGGCCGCGAAGAGTGTGATCCGGCACGACCTCGATTCGCGCCTCGCTGCCGAAGCGCTGCTCGGCATGGTGCGAGGAATCAACCGCTACGCCCGCGAATACACCTCGCCCGCGGCTGCGGCGCGCACGGTAGTTTCGATCTTCCTTAACGGATGCATGCGCGACGCGGGGCCCAACGGATGCTCGACGCGCGCCGCGCGCGAAGGCCGCGCATGACACGAAACTTCCGTCAGCGTCGCGGCGGAAAGAAGACCAGCGTCCGCACTTCGATACTCTCGCGAGGCGCGGCGCCGGGTGCACTCGTCGGATCTTCGAATGCCGAATGCGCGGTGAAGCGCGTCACGTGCGGGTCGGAGTCGTAGCACTTGAGCAGCAGCACTTCATCCTTGCGCTGCCCGCGGAGGTAGAACCATCGATGGTGGGGGTTGTAGGCGACGGCATAAACTTCGCCGTTGCGATCACGGTAGATCAAATCCTGTTCGATAAAATCGCGCTGCTGCATGCTGCGGCCGTCGCATACCGCAAGAGGCGACTCCTCGACTGGCCCGCGGATCGGGCGCCACACGTTGACTATGGCGAAGCGATTTGACAGCAGCGCCTCGGCTTCGTCAGGCAGCAAATCATGCACGCGCTGCGGACCCGATTTGAAGGTGTAATCGTTGTGCGCGAACTTGATAGGGCCGTACACACCGCTCTCGCGCCGTTCTGCCATGGAGCGATTGCGCACGTTGTGATCGAAGACATGAACCTTGACGGCGCCTGTATGTTCGCGCACGAGGCGCGCGACCTCAGGATAATAGCGCGCCACCACCTCCGCCGAATCGTAGAAATTCTGCACCGAAGATTCCTGACGCACGATGGCGAAACCTTCGCGATCGAGCGACACTTCGTTTAGCAGTGGCCTCATGTCGTACAACGTCACGGCGTGCTTTTCGTAGCGGCCGCTGCGCTGGGGAACACTATCCGGCGCCGCATACATGTAATTGACCGGCTTCGGTCCGCTCCGATCGATGAAGTTCAGCGTTCCTTCGACATGAGGAAGCCGCTCGAGGCCGGGAATATCGTGTGCCGCAGTCGCCATAGCAATGCGCTCCTCGATTCTGTCCGATTTCTAGCGCATCGGCCAAAGCGAGGCGAGCCATTTGAATCGCAACCGCGCTGCCGCGATAATCGCGGCCCGTGCGACTGCTACGCGATATTCTCATTCCCGAGCCGCGCGTGCTGCTGGTCGGGATCAACCCGTCGATTCGCTCCGCCGAGGCCGGCCATCACTTCGCGAGTCCCGGAAATCCATTCTGGAAATTGCTTTATGCGGCGCGCCTGGTGCCGATCGAACTGACTGCCGACGACGACGCGCGCCTCGTTGAGTTTGGCCTCGCTCTCACCAATCTATGTCAGCGCGCGACGCGTTCAGCTGCGGAGCTGACGCGCGACGAATTGAATCGCGGCGCGGCGCGCCTCACGCGCACCGTTCGCCGCGTCCGGCCACGAATCGTCGCCTTCGTCGGCCTCAGTATTTATCAGCATTACTTCGGTAACAAGGCGAGCGCCGGCGCCGGGCCGAAATCCGAATCGATCGTTGATGCAAACGTCTTCGTGCTGCCAAATCCAAGCGGACTCAACGCGAGCTTTCCCGGCTTCAAAGATAAGCTCGTATGGTTCGAGCGGTTAGGCGACGAGATGCACTCGCTCGACCGCCCACGGCGTTAAGGCGTCTGCGATTGGTCGAGAACGTGCGCTACTTCTTCTCGAGGTGGCCGCCGAATTCGTAGCGCATCGCGGACAACAACTTATCGGCGTAGTCGGCCGCGCCGCGCGAGCTGAAGCGCGAGTAGAGCGCCGAGCTCAGCACGTGAGCCGGCACGCCCTCGTCGATCGCCGCGTCGACGGTCCATCGCCCTTCGCCCGAGTCTGAAACGCGACCGGCAAATTTCTTCAGCTCGGGATCCTCGACCAAAGCGCTCGAAATCAAATCGAGCAGCCACGACGCGATTACGCTACCGCGCCGCCATACTTCGGCGATCTCGGTCAGGTTGAAATCGTACTGGTATAGCTCGGGTTCGCGCAGCGGCGTCGTCTCGGCGTCGACCACCTGCTGCTTCTTGCCCGCGTTGGCGTGGGCCAGGATGTTCATGCCCTCGGCGTACGCCGCCATCAGGCCGTATTCGATACCGTTGTGCACCATCTTCACGAAATGGCCGCCTCCGTTCTGGCCGCAGTGCAGATAGCCATGTTCTGCGGTGCTGCCCTTGATCTTCTCGCGGCCGGGAGTGCGCGGCGCGGATTCAACCGGCGGCGCGAGTGTCGCGAACAGCGGATCGAGATGCTGCACGATTTCTTTTTCGCCGCCGATCATCTGGCAAAAGCCACGATCGAGGCCCCACACGCCGCCGCTCGTTCCCGAGTCGACGTAGTGGATGCCCTTCTCCTTCAGCATCTTCGCGCGCCGGATGTCGTCGATATAGTAAGAGTTGCCGCCGTCAACAATTATGTCGCCGCGCTCGAAACGGCTCGCGAGACCATCGAGCGTTTGCTCGACCACGGCTGCTGGCACCATCATCCACGCGGCGCGAGGCTTGGTGAGCTTCTTCGCGAAATCGTCGAGCGAAGTTGCGCCGATTGCACCCTCGGACTCGAGTTCCTTGACCGCATTGGCGCTCACGTCGAACACCACGCATTGATGTCCGCCGCGCATCAAGCGCCGCACCATGTTCGCTCCCATCCGGCCGAGGCCGATCATTCCCATTTGCATGTGATTTGCTCCTTGCGGTTCGCTCGCGGCTAACCCCTTCATCATCATCGCGCAGGCGCCGCTTAGTTCATAGTGATATGAATACGTGCTCGACGGCGATTGATAAGCTGCGCCGCAGAGGTTTGCTGACATGACACTCAAGGACCAGACGATAGTCGTAATCGGAGGCAGCTCTGGAATCGGGCTCGCGACCGCGAAGGCGGCGGCAGAAGAGGGCGCGCACGTCGTAATCACCGGGCGATCGCACGAGCGCTTGAACGAAGCCAGACGCACGATCGGCCGCGAAGTCCGCGCCGAATCGATCGACGCCAACGACGAGGCTGCGACGCGCCGCCTGTTCGAGGAATTGCCGAGCGTCAATCACGTATTCGTGTCGGCCGCAACCGTCACGCTCTCCTCCGGCATCACGACCGAGACCTCGGCGCTGCACCCGGCGATGGACACGCGCTTCTGGGGGTCGCTCTATGCCGCCAAATACGCCTCACCGAAAATGCCGCCGGATGGGTCGATAACCTTCACTTCGGGAATATCGGCATGGCGTCCGCGTCCGGGGGCAAGTGTCGGCTCGGCGTCATGCGGCGCGGTCGAGGCGTTCGCACGATCGCTCGCGTTTGAGCTCGCGCCGATTCGCGTGAACACCGTTCAACCTGGCGCGATTGACACACCGCTCATCGACTCCCTGCTGGGCGAGCGCGCCGCGGGCCTCAAGGAGATGATGGCAAAGCGATTGCCGGTAAAACGTGTCGGGCGGCCGGAGGATATCGCCGAGGCCGTGCTGTTCCTGATGAAAAACGGCTTCACCACGGGAATCACCCTAACGGTCGACGGCGGTAACATGCTGATGAGCTAGCGACGCAAAATCTACCAGCCTGTATACCGCCGTCGAACTGCGGTAACGCTGACGTTGACCAGAATTTCGCCGGCCGCCATGGCCTGCTCAGAGCGATTCGTGCGGAACAGCGGACGCTGGTCGATTACTGCTACCCCATTGTCAATACTCGTGACGGCGGGCAATGCGTTCGCAGCTGGGGAGAAGCTACCGCGCTCTTGCCCGAGCCGCAGCCGCATTACACGCGGCCCGACATTGGTGATGCACCCCGCATGCTCTCGGTGGCGCTCTAGCTCAGCAATCTCTCGGCAATCGACGAAGCAGACGAGTTTTTTCCAGAGCGAAGGTTAGCCTTTTATGTCGTGGCGCGACGACCGCCTCGCGCCGATTGGTGGCGCGGGACCGCTTATCAGGCACTTCGAGGAGGGTGGCATTTGGAGGCCGCCGATTTAGTTGGCGAACGCGCTCAACCACTCGCGTCACTCCAACACGCTGAAAGTCGATGCCGACGGCGTGGTGCACGACATGGAGCGCAACGCTGACCTTGCGGATTTCTACCAGTTGCGTGAGTTTCCCTTCGATCACCAGGGGCTAAACGCTGTGCTGGAGCCGTTCCGCGACTGAAAGTTCTCCCTGATTTTCGCCCGAGGATCTTGGCAGCGGCGTCAGCCGCGAAGCGTACGCCGACCTCGCACCGCGGTCAGTAAAGGAGTTGTTTTACGTCGCGGCGATGTTGGCAGCGTATGGAATCGTGCCGCAGATTCCTTAGGCGCGCTTCGCGCTGGTCGTCAGACGCCGCTTCCGCTTCTATAGCTGGAAAGTCTTGCTGCCGATGATCGGTGCGAACGATGATTTCCTGGAGCGTGTTCTGGGTCGATATCTTGGAATTCGACTGGCAAATGAAGCTTCCGATCGCGGTGATGCTCGAGTTGGTCGCCTTTGAGTTCGCGGTGGCACGCGATCTGCCGCGCGGCCTTATGTCACATTCCTCGAACGCCGTTTTTCTCACCTGCTTCACGTAGGTGTTCGTGTCGATCGTCGAGATTGTCGCGTGCACGCGATGGTCCGCTAAGACATGCAGTCGTTCGCGGACCGCATCCACTGGCACTCGTGCTGGGCTGTACCCGTCACCTTCGTGCTCAGGCTGCTGATTCTGATCCCGCTCTTCTTCCGCGGCGCCGCAGAACTACTGTTTAAAAATCACCTGACCTCGATCCTCGGCAAAAAATCGCCCGACGCCAGCAGCGATCGGCGAGCTTCGGGGTCTCGCCAAAAGGAAGCGCCTGACGAATCAGGCGCTTCTAAGATCAGAATTTCGAAGTACGCGACTTAAGCAGGCGCAGCCTGGGGGCCGCGGACCAGCTTGCCCGGCAGCGTTCCCGTAGGCTCTCCGTTCTCGAATGTCACCTCGCCCGTCTGCACCGTGTACCTGTAGCCCTCGACATCCTGGATGAGGCGCCTTCCGCCCGCAGGAAGATCGAACACCATGTGCGGGGCGTGCAGCGTGAGACGCTCGAAGTCGATCACGTTGAGGTCGGCTTTCATACCCGGCGTTAGCATCCCGCGATCGCGAAGGCCGTAGAATTTCGCCGTGTCGCTCGTCTGCCGCTTGACCGCGAATTCGATCGGCAGCCGCTCGCCACGCCACCGATCGCGCGCCCAGTGCGTCAGCATATAGGTGGGCATGCTCGCGTCGCAGATCGCTCCGCAGTGCGCGCCACCGTCGCTGAGTCCGAGGGCAGTCATCGGATCGAGCAGCATCTCGCGCAGCGCATCGAAGTTGTATCCCGAGTAGTTCGCGAACGGCATGTAGAGCAGCTCACGACCGTTACGCTCGAGCATCACCGAGTACATGAACTCCGCCGGCGAGACTTGAGCGCGTTCGGCGCGCGCACCAATACTGTCTTCGCGCGCGGGTTCGTAGTTCGGCGGATCGCCAAGCTGGAAGAACTTGAACCAGTTGGTCAGGAAGTAGAGCGTCATCCGATTGGTGGACGCCGGCTGTTCGCTCAGAATCTTCGCGCGGATTGCTGGATCCTTGAGCCGCGCGACGCGTTCGTCGAGCGGGAGCGGCGCGAGGTCGCGATATGTCGGGTGCGTAATGAACGGATGGAGCGAGCTTTCAAAGCCCATCAGGATTCCCGTCGGACGGCCAGGAATCTGCGGCACGAGCCGCGCTCCGCGCGCGTTCAGCTCGCGCACGCGCTCGAGTAGCTTGCGATAGCCTTGCGGATTGCCATCGACTTGCGCCATCGCAAACGTGATCGGCAGGCCAGTCTCGCTCGAGAACTTGACCATCCATTCCATCGTCGCGTCGGGACCGACCATATCTGACGCCATCTCGAACACGCCATGGCCGGCCTCGCCCATCGCGCGTCCTATTCCGAGCAGCTCGTCGACGCTCGCATGCGTGCCCGGCACAACCTCGCCGTTTTTGGCGCGATGCAACATCGTGCGCGAGGTGGTGAAGCCAAGCGCCCCAGCCTTCAGCGAATCGCGGACAATCGCCGCCATCTTCGCGATATCATCGGGCCTCGCCTCTTCGTTGTTCGCGCCCCGCTCGCCCATCACGTAGGCCCGCACCGAGCCATGCGGTACCTGCGCGCCAACATCGACCGCGCGCTTCATCCGCTCGAGCGCATCGAGATACTCGGGGAATGTCTCCCACTCCCAACGGATTCCTTCAGCGAGCGCGGCACCGGGAATATCCTCGACGCCTTCCATCAGGCCGATGAGGAAATCCTCCTTGCCCTTCGCCACAGGGGCGAAGCCGACGCCGCAATTGCCCATCACGATCGTCGTCACGCCATGCCATCCGGAGGGACTCAGGTACGGATCCCACGTGACCTGACCGTCGTAGTGGGTATGGATATCGACCCATCCTGGAGTAACGAGCATCCCCATCGCATCGATTTCGCGGCGCGCGGCGCCCGCCTTGCCGCCCGCGCTCGTGATTCGCCCAGCGTCGATCGCGATATCGCCGTCGAAGGCCGGACGTCCCGTGCCGTCAACGACGTGTCCGCTGCGAATAACTACATCATGCATGGTCGCGTTCTCCTCTCGAGCTTCGCGCCGTGGCGTCGTCTTATGCCGCTTCCGCCTTGACGCCGTTGAACTTCTTCACTTCGGGCATCACCTCGGCCGCGAAGAGACGGAGGCTCCGCTCCGCGTCTTCGATCGGCATGCCGGCGTAGCTAAATACGCCGGTGTAGTGGTCGGCACCGACCTTCTGCCGGATCTCATCGATCTTCGCGATGCAATCGTCGGGCGTGCCCCACACCTGGAGGTTGAGAAAGTACTCGATTGACGCGTCCTTCGCGCCCGAGCTGCTCAGGTTCTTTGCCATCTGTTCATAGTACTCGTAACCCTTCGCCTTGCCGAAGTGGTCGGCCGCCATCTCGTAATGGCGGAGCGCCGTCTGCCAGTAGCCACCGATATACTTGACAGCCATGTCGTGCGCTCGCTCGCGGCTCTTGTCGCAGAAGGTCCAACCGGCCGCAATCGTCGGCAGCGGGTCGCCGCCGTTCACCTGGCGATAGATGGTGCGATACTCGTTCAACTCCTGCGCGACGGCCTCCCATGGCTTCTGTGGGATGATCAGGATGCCTATGCCGAGCTTCGCCATGATCCGCGACGATTCCGGCGACACCGCGGCGGCATAGGTGCGGCCCTTGAAGGTCTTGAAGGGCTTCGGCCGGATATCGCGGCGCGGCTGTTGATAATAGTTGCCGTCGAACTCGCAGTAGCCGTTCTCGAGCCCGTCGATGATCATAGTCGCCGCTTCAATGAACCGCTCGCGCGACTCGTCGAGCTTCACGCGAAAGCCGTCGAACTCGATTCGCGCGAGACCACGGCCGAAGCCAAGCAGCATACGCCCGTCGGACTGATGGTCGATCACCGAGACCTGCTCCGCGACGCGAATCGGGTCGTGCCACGGCAGCACCACGACCATCGACCCGAGTTGGACCTTCTTAGTGCGGCCCGCGTAATACGAGAGGAACTGCAGCACGTCGGGACACATCGTGTAATCGTCGAAGTGATGTTCGACGCTCCAGATCGAATCGAAGCCCAGCGGCTCGTAGAGATCGCCGAGGCGAAGATCATCCTTGTATACATCGTAATCGGAACGAGCATTGAGGGGGTTCTGAAAGATAACTGCGCCGCCAACTTTCATGCTTTGAGCCTCCGTCCGGTGGGAACCGGGCGCGGCGGCGGGAGCCGCCGCGATTTAATTGAACGATCGGTCAATTTCGTAACACGGCCTATTGGCGATTGCAAAGGCACGCTGCGACTGTATCGGCTATGCTGGTCATCAATGATCGAGGCCATCCTGTGGGACAACGACGGCGTCCTGGTCGATACTGAGGAACTCTACTTTCGCGCAACGCGCGAGATTCTCGAACGCGAGGCCGTAGTCCTGTCGCGCGAGCAATTCGTCGAGTACCTGATGCGGCGCGGGCAAAGCGTCTGGGAAGTGCTCCTCCCGGACAGAAGCGCCGGCGCGATCGCGGCGCTCAGGCGCGAGCGTGATGCGCTCTACTCAACTCTACTCAGAAGTGAGCCGAGCATGATGCGCTACGCGCTAGAGGTCGTGACTGCCCTAAGCTCGAAGTACAAGATGGCAGTGGTCACCAGCTCACAGCGCGAGCACTTCGATCTCGCGCACCTAAACAGCGGTCTTGTCGCGATGTTCGAGACGATCGTTGCACGCGAAGACTACATCGATTCGAAACCGCATCCGGAGCCGTATCTCACGGCCCTCGCGCGCCTTGGATTGCCCGCAGATCGATGCGTCGCCATCGAAGATTCAGAGCGAGGCGTGGCGTCGGCTTTAGCCGCGAAACTCCGATGTATCGCGATCCCGCAGGGGCTCACGCTCGACGGTGACTTCAGCGCCGCAACGATAGTGCTGAAGAGTATCATGGACGTCCCCGACGCTCTCATGCGGATAGAGTCTTTCACCACCAAGAGCACCAAGTAGGAAAAGTTCTCCGCCCTTGGTGCTGTTCGTGTCCTAGGCCTTGGTGTCTTTGCGGTCAGTCGGCCGGCCTGCTTCTAGCGCGGACGCCAGGGAGTGGGCCGTTGGCCGGTGTCCAGGAAGCGGACGTAGTCGCGGAGAATCTCGGCGTGATCGAAAGCGAGCGGCGAAGGAGGATTGCGCGGATCGTAGAGCGCGGCAGACTTCGCATCGTCGGCGCCCTTTGGCTCGCCGCTCGCGCGCGCGATGTACACGACCGTGATCGTCTGCCCGCGCGGATCGCGATCGGGCCGCGAGTACACGCCGAGTATCTCGCGGACCTCGACTTCGAGTGAGATCTCTTCGCGCGCCTCGCGCACCGCCGCCGCTTCGACCGTCTCGCCGAAATCGACGAAGCCGCCCGGTATCGCGTAGCCGTGGGGAAAATTCTTGCGCTCGATTAGCACGATCTTGTCGCCTATCTCGGTGATTGTGTCAGCGGCGATCGGAGGGCATTCGGGACGTGGCATGTATGGATCCTAACATTCGCCGCGCGCCGAGGGCATCGCTCGGCCGACGCGATTGACAACGCGGCTCCCGCTCCACAAAGTCAGTCATGATGCGTGTTGCACGACTCTACGACTTCGGCGACATCCGGATTGAAGAATTCAGGCGGCCCGAACCGGGGCCGGGCGAAATCCTGGTTCGCACCCGCGCCTGCGGTATCTGCACCGGCGATATAATGCCCTGGTACTTGAAGCGCAAGGCGCCGCTAGTCTTCGGCCACGAGCCGGTCGGGATAATCGAGCAGGCCGGCGCCGAGGTTGCCGGCTTCCATCCCGGCGAACGAGTGTTCGTGCATCACCACGCGCCCTGCTTCGTGTGCGAGGCATGTCGGCGCGGCGAGTTCGTGCAGTGCGACACCTGGCGCGCGACCAATATCAAGCCGGGCGGGATGGCAGAATTCTTCCTCGTCGGCAAGGAGAATTTACTTGACACGCACCAGCTGCCCGCCTCGCTGGCCGATGCCGATGGCGTGCTGATCGAGCCGGCGGCCTGCGTGGTCAAATCGATCAAGCGCTCGGCGCTGAAGCCCGGCGAATCAATCCTGATTATCGGCCTCGGCATCATGGGCATGATGCACGTTAAGATCGCGCGAAGCCGCGGCGCGGGAAAAATCATTGGCGCCGATCTCTTCGAGAGCCGGGCAAAGCGCGCCGTCGGACTCGGTGCGGATATAGGCCTCGTCGTCAAGGGCGACAACCTGCCCGCGCAGGTGCGCGAGGCGACGGGCGGTGCGATGGCGGACGTCGTGATCGTCGGGCCGGGAACGCCGCGCGCTATCACGACCGGGATCGCGTGCGCGGGCAAGGCCGCTACGGTTGTGCAGTTCACCTCGACACCACCGGGCGAGGAGCTGACGGTCAAACCGCACGATCTCTATTTCAACGAGACGCGGCTCGTGCCGAGCTACTCCTGCGGTCCCGACGATACGCGGGAATCCTTGAGGCTTATCCAATCAGGCGTGCTGACGGCGCGTGAACTCGTCACCCACAGCTTCCCCCTGGCGCAGATCGGCGACGCGTTTCAGGCGGCGCAGAGGCCCGACTCGCTGAAAGTCGTCGTGACCTTCGGCGCTTGAATCCCAACCGCCAGCCGCGACAGGCAAAGAGGGCGATCGCGTTGACGACCGCCCTCTTCACCTTATTCGTTAAGCGAAATTACGGCGTTGCGGGAGCAGGAGCCGCGCCGGAATCGGCCGGAGCGCCTGCGGGAGCGCCACCCGAGTCGGACGATGCCGCGTGGTGATGATGATGCACATGGTGATGCATCGTCGCGCCGGCTGTCGTCTTGGAGGCGATCGCCTCTGCACGATCGGCAGCGGCCTTGGCATCGCTGGCCGCCTGCTCTACGCGGCTAGCGGCAGCCTGGGCCTGTGCCGCAGCCTGCTGAGCCCGCTGGCTGGCCGCTTCCGCGCGGGAGGCCGCCTGATCAGCCCGGTTGGCGGCGTTGACTGCCTGCTGCGCCGGATCCGGCTGATTCGAGCAACCCGCCACCAAGGAAAGGGCCAATATTGCCCCCGCGAGCCCTACCAGTTTTGAAGTTCGTCTCATTAACCCTTCCATGTCTCCCTCCTAAGGATTGCGCGGTAGCGGAGTGAGTTCTCGTAGGCTGCCGCGAGTAAGACCCTTCAATGTTTCTCACACTTTCGAAGTTCCGCGCAAGATTACCGGATACGAATTACTTCTGCAATGCGATACCA
>JASHPB010000304.1 GCA_030038355.1 Candidatus Binataceae bacterium | reverse complement strand
ACGCGCCGAACCTGTATCCCGAGCACGACATCTTCATCCAGTTGATGAAGCTGAAGAATACGCTCCGCTGGATGCGCGGCGAAGACTTAATCACGCATCTGGGTCTCGAGTACTACGACTAGGCTTCCCGAGCAGTTCGCTCACGAATACTCCTCGATCTTCAAAGACCCGAGCGTCGCGCGGGCGTATCGCTTTCGGCCGCAGTATCCACCTGAGACCTTCGACATTCTCGCCGAGCTGATCGATGGCGAATTATCGCCATGCACCGTGCTCGACGCGGCGAGCGGCAGCGGATTCCTCGCCCGCAATTTCATCTCGCATGCAGACCGCATCGACGCCGTCGATTTTTCCGCGGCCATGATTGCCGAAGGCCGGCGCGCGCCGGGCGGCGATTCTCCTCGCATCAACTGGATCTGCTCTGCTGTCGAAGATGCGCCGCTCGCGCCGCCGTACGCGTTGATCATGGTCGGCGATGCGATGCACTGGCTCGATTGGGATCGCGTGCTGCCGCGATTCACGGCGAGCATCTCGCCGCGCGGCATGCTCGCGATTGTGGAACTCGTCATCGTGCGCGAACCGTGGACCGAGGAGATTCTCCGCATCACGTGGCCGTACTCAATGAATCAGAAGTTCCAGCCTTACAATATGATGACGGTCGTCGAGGAGCTGCAGAAGCGCGCGCTATTCGAGATGAAGGGCTCGCGCCAGACTGCCGATGCGGTAGCACGCCAGCCGATCGCCGACCTGGTCGAATCGGTGCATGCGCGCAACGGTTTTTCGCGCGATCGGATGGACCCGCGCGCGGCCGCTGAATGCGACGAACTGCTGACCCGCGCCTATTCCCGCCATTTCCCCGCCGGCATCGTGAGGTTGCGCTACCACGGCCGCGTCATCTGGGGACGCCCGCTCGCGCCGTAGCTGTTACCTTCCGCTCGCGCCGAGCCGCTTGCTCAGCAGGTAGTGACTGTGGCCGACGGGATGATCCTCGAGCGTGCCGAACACCGTATAGCCCAGCTTCTCGTAGAAGGGCCGCGCCTGGAAACTCGCGGTATCGAGATGAGCGCCCTTGCATCCACACTCGATCGCGTGCTGCTCCGCGATGGCCAGCATCTGGCTGCCATTGTCGTGTCCGCGCAACCGTCGATCGACCCAAAGGATGTCGAGGAAGTACCAATCGCCCCAGATGTTGCCGAGCGCGCCGCCGACGATCTCGCCGTCGTCGTTCTTAAGGAAGAAATGCGCAGGTGACCACATCGCTTCGGGCATTCCGAGCGCCGCGATCGCGTGCGTTCGGACACCGCGGTGAATGGTCTCCTGCACCTCCTTCGATGCGTACGGTTCGAACGCGATTCCCGCATCGGGCGAAGGCCGAAGTCGATTCGCTTCGGTGTATCGCTTGCTCAGGTGGAAGCGATCGTGCCCCTTTATCGGATGATCATTGAGCGCCGCGTAAGCACGATAACCGAGCTTCTCATAGAACGGACGCGCCTCGTAGCTAGCGGTCTGGAGAAACGACGCGACGCAGCCTTTCGCTCGCGCGTACGCCTCGGCGGCGGCCATCAGCTCGACGCCGAGTCCGCGCTCGCGCAATGCGCGATCGACCCAAAGCGATCCGACGTGGAGCCACTGCCCCCAAAGACTGCCGAGCAGGCCGCCACGAACATGATTGCCGTCGTCTCTGATAACAAAGGCGACCGGGTAAAACTCGACGATACGCGTGGCTGCGGTGTTATGCCGATCCAGGCCGCGGCTGACGATTTCGAACCATGCCTTCGGCGGGTCCGCATTCACGATCACCTTGGGCGGATTCATGAAGCCCCTCCTCGCGCGCGATGTTCGATGATGAATCCGCCAGTCTAGCGCTTGCGGGCGTGCCAAAATAGCTGCCCACGGCGAGCGATTAAGTCGGATTGGCTGTACCCGAAAGTGAAAATACTTTCTGCTTCGAGGCCGGGTATCGTCATGGGCGACCAAAAACTCAAGGGTTTGCACGGTTTTTTTGGAAGACAAAAGGTATGCCGGTTCCAGTAACACCTCGTTAATTTAGCCTTAACATTCGCCTATCGGCGGCCCAGCAATACCGCCAGCTCGGCACGAGGAAAATTGATCGAGATACTGATCCGATTCGCCGTGGGAGGGCTCTACGTTTCCGGATTTGCGGTGCTGGCCACCGACCGCTCCGGCCAAAGAGCTTCGCCCCGCGCCTTTGGTAGCGCTAGCCACGTCGATCCTGACGATTCATAGCGAAGGAATTTCGCTCGCCGCGGTCGAGGCGCGCACCATGATTTTCGGCTCGATCGCCTTCTTTTGCTACGCGTGCGCCGTTTGTTACGTCGTCATGCAAGTCAAATTCCCAGCGTACGTGATCGCGACCAGTTTCGTCGCCTTATGGCTCGGCGTCGCGCTGGGGCTGAATTATCTCGGGAGTTAGATGACGGTCGGCATCAGCATCTCGCGGCTGCGCCAAGTCAAACTGCACGAGTACGCGATTCGGTTCGTAATCGGCGGGTTCATCACGGTCATCACGGGTTTGATCGCACAACGTTTCGGGCCGGCCGCCGGCGGATTGTTTCTCGCCTTCCCCGCGATCTTTCACGCCTCGGCCACGCTGATCGAAAAGCACGAAGGAAATCGCAACGGCAAGGTCCGCGGTCGCGAAGCGGCGGCGTTGGACGCGGCAGGCGCCGCACTCGGCACAATCGGTCTCGCCGTCTTCGCACTTATCACATGGTTGCCTTTGGGCGCGTACGCGACTGCCGTCGTGCTCATCTTAGCGACTTTTGCCTGGTTCGCAGTCTCAGCCGCGGGATGGAAGATTCGCAGACTGGTTCGAGCCCGCGCTTAAGAGAAAATTCCGGCCGCTTCACCCAGGGCGCAAATCACTGTCGCGGCCACGCTGTGGCCGGCATTGAGGATTACATCGACCGGGGAGCGGCATGGCCGTTGCTGCTCTACTCCTCGATGAAACAGGAAGAAAAACGCCATCGAAGGCATCGCCACGATCCTGAGATGCCTCGAAATCCCCAAAAGCCCAGCCAATCCGCGCCAACCGATTCAAGCCGCGGACCCGCCGATGCATCATCCACGGCCCGATACCAATGCGCCCGAGGATTCTCCCCCTCCGCATCACGAATGACGCGATCATGCGGCCACACGCGCTCCGATAAATATTAAGGAGTGCGGCGAGATGACTCCATTGCCCGCGGCACCTTCTAGCGCTTGCGCGCGAGTAAAACGCGCTGCGCGTTGAGCTCGAAAATGTAGCCGTCTGGATCTTCGATATATGCGAAGCGCTCGACAAGCGAATCGACTTCCACCGAGTCGCGCCGCACGAGACGCCCGCCCAGGCGCTCGGCGTCGGCGATAGCCTGCTCAAGATCATCGTCCGTCACGAGGATAAACCCGAAGTGATTGCATCCCCCAGGGCCGATCGGTTCGCCTGGCACCTGGCTGAGAGCAAGGATATCTGCCGCTCCTGGAGTGCTCAGCGCAACTTGGCGGCCCCACGGATGGTTGCCCATCGGACCCTCGTAGTCGTGCAGCAGCTCAAGCCCAAACATCTCGCGGTAAAAGCTGGTCGAGCGCTCGATATCGCGGACGTTCAGATTGATGTGCGCGAGTCCTCGTATAGGTATCATTGGCCCCTACGCTTGATTTGGCTTTCATCTATTTAGTCAAATACCTAATTAGATGCTCACCGAAATGTCAAGGTCCCCGCGGGCGGCGGACCAGGTTACGGAGGCGGGCTCCGGACCCCGGGCAGTTCGGGCAGCAGCAGCGCGATGAACAGTGGCCCAAACAATCCCAATCCGCCGCAGCGTATGGGCAGCAGCGACAGCGGCGCAATGAACAACCCCGGCGCCTCGAGCGATCCGATGAACCCGTCGAACGGGTCAAACTCGCAGGGACAGGGTTCGCAGACTTCGCCCTACTGATGACTGCGCATGAGTGCTGACCCAATGCGCCTCTGATCGAGGCGCGGCGGCGATGCGGTCGCGCCTACTACGCTAAATACGTAGTATCGCGGCCGCATGCGCCGGCTCCTGTTCATGTTGATTGCGTTCGCGCAGATTTCTGCGCTGCTCACCGGCGCAATCGCCGGCGATCTTCACCATGTCTGCCAGCCGCATTCGATCTGCGCCGGGAATTCCAAACTGGTCGGTGGGTACTTCACGTTCGCGGCGTGTTCCGACTCTACAACGCAACCCGACATTTCGGATCATCAGCACTGGCACGGGCCGCGTGCTCGGCGTGTTGTGCGACGAGAATCCGATAATCCCGCGGAATCTCGCCGCGCGGATCAACGATCCGACCAACGCGCAATGGGATCGCGATTTTCGCGGCGACTACGAGGTCTGTCCGTTTACGCCATCCCGGCCGGGCGATGCAGTTTGTGTGCGTCGAGAAGATCACCAATCTCACTGTCTATGATCACAAACAAAAGCGCGTCGTGCGCTCGACGACACTGGCCAGGTGACCGCATCCAGCGCTGATTTGGAATTCAGCGCTGACCGAGCCACTCAGGCTTCGCGACCGCGCGCCAGCGCGAGCGGATAGCGCCGTACTCAGCGCGTGTGAGCTGCCCGCGCGAGTGCATCGCGATGTTGCTCTCGAGATGATTCGGCTTGGTCGTGCCGACGATCGCGGTATGCACGCCCGCCGTAGCGAGCGTGAAGCGCAGCGCGACAGCGAGCGATTGATCGAAGTCGCCGCGCGTGAACTCGTAGTCGAGCGCACGCATCCGATCCCAATACGGC
>JASHPB010000303.1 GCA_030038355.1 Candidatus Binataceae bacterium | reverse complement strand
CTCGCCGGCCTTCTTAGCGGCGAGCGCACCGCGCTCAACTTCGTCCAGCTGCTTTCGGGAATCGCGACTGCGACGAGGCGCTACGTTGATGCGATCGCCGGCACGCGCGCGAAGATCATCGATACCCGCAAGACGCATCCGGGCCTTCGCCTCCTCGAGAAATGTGCCGTGCGCGCGGGCGGCGGGCATAACCATCGCTTCGGACTGGATAGCGGTGTGCTGATCAAGGAAAACCACGTCGCCGCCGCCGGCGGGATTACGCCTGCGATCGAGCGCGCCCGCAAGCTCGCTCCGCACACACTGAAAATCGAAGTCGAATGCGAGACGCTCGCGCAGGTTGACGAGGCCGTCCGCGCCGGCGCCGACCTGATCCTGCTCGACAACATGACGCTCGAGCAGGTGCGCGAGGCGCGCGCCAAGGTCGGTGCGAAGATCCTGCTCGAAGTCTCGGGCGGCGTGACCCTCGAAACGGTACACTCGATTGCCGAGACAGGGGTCGATCTGATCTCGGTCGGCGCGTTGACGCATTCGGTCCAAGCGGTTGATATCAGTATGAGGATCGACGGCGCGTGAGCTTCTGAAGCCCCGAGCGCCGCAAGCCCTGATGCCTGAGAATCCTTACCGACAGATCGAGAAGGGCGAGGCCGGCCGAATCGGATGGCGCATCCACTACCTCGAGGAAATCGACTCCACCCAACGAGCCGGGCGTGAGCTGGCGAGCGGCGGCGCCGCCGCGGGCACCGTCGTAATCGCCGAGCGCCAGACCGCGGGACGCGGGCGTCTGGGCCGCTCGTGGCATTCGCCCGCCGGTGTGAGTCTCTATTCGACCACCATCCTACGGCCGAAAATGCCGCTCGCGAAGGTTCCGCAAATCAGCTTGATGGCTGGACTAGCGGCGGCCGACGCGATCGCGCGTGTGGCGCCTGGTCTCGTCGCGCTCAAGTGGCCCAACGATTTGTGGCTCAAGGGTCGCAAAACTGGCGGGATAATCGCCGAGGCGGTCACCGATGACAAGGGTGAACTGGAAACTGTCCTGCTCGGCATCGGTATCAATGTAAACCTGTCCGCGAATGACCTCCCCGAGGAACTGCGCGAGCGCGCTACCTCGATCCGCATCGCCACCGGCCGGGTTTGCGATCGAATCGAAGTCGCCGATTCGCTTTTTTCCTCGCTCGACTCTCGCTATATGGAACTGCTGGCGAGCGGCTTCACCCCGATGCGGCCCGCGTGGGAGCGCTACTCGGCGCTCACTGGGAAGCGGGTCGCGATTGTCAACGGCGGCCGCCGCGTTGAAGGCACAGTGCGGGGGGTCGATGATGAGGGTGCGCTGATGCTCGACCTCGGCGCGCGCCTTGAACGGATCGTTGCGGGCGAGGTCAGCGTGGAGGGAGCGTACGCATGAGGCATGACGTGAACGAGTAGTAAATAAACTGCTTCGAACGGGGCCGCGCGCTCGGTTCGGCGGCCTCGCGAGGCGCGAAGAGAGGTCACTCCTATGGCTGTGGAGGAAATCGGGCGGCTCAGAACAATCGCGATCGCAGGCCAGGGCGGCACAGGCAAGACCCAGCTTGCGGAAGCGATGCTGTTCGCCGCCGGCGCGACATCGCGGCTCGGGCGTCCTGACGACGGCAGCTCGTCGCTGGACTTTGAACCCGAGGAACTCAACCATCACATCTCGATCAACTCCGCGTTTCATCATCTCAACTGGAAAAAGACTGAGGTAATTTTCGCCGACACTCCCGGCTATTCCGCCGTGCTGCCGGAGACACTGACCACGCTCCGCGCCGTCGACGGCGTCGTGATGCTGATAAGTCCCGGCGCGGACACCAAGGTCGAATCGGAAAAAATCTGGACTGCGGTAAACGATCTTGGCCTTCCACGGATCGCATTCGTGTCGCGCCTCGATCGCGAGCGCACCAGTTTCGCCGCGGCGCTCAAGGATCTCGAGAAAGTCCTCGGCGCCAAGACCGTCGTGCTGTCGATCCCGATTGGCGACGAACTCGGCTTCAAGGGTGTGATCGATGTGCTTGCGATGAAGGCGCTCACCTACACGGATCAGAGCGGCAAGCCGAGGGAAGAAGAGCTCAGCGGCGACTTGAAGGAACGGGCCGAGGCCGCGCGCAACGCTGCCTTCGAGGCTGTCGCCGAGACCGACGACGAGTTGCTCGAGAAGTATCTCGACCAGGGGTCGATTGGTGAGGCCGAAGCGCGCACCGCTCTGCATGCTGCCGTGCTCGCAGGCAAGCTGACGCCGGTGTTCTGCGGCTCGGGCGCGAAGAATATAGGCGTCGGCCCCCTGCTTGACGCGATTGTCACGATGCTGCCCGCGCCAAGCGAGCGTCCCGCGGTCCAGGGAACGCATCCGACCAAGGGTGAGCCTGAGGAGCGCAAAATCGACCCGACGGCGCCTTTCGCCGCGCTGGTCTTCAAGACCGCAATCGATCCGTTCGCGGGCAAGCTGTCCTTCTTCCGCGTGCTCTCGGGCACCGCTCACAGCGACGCGCCTGTGCTCAACGCCTCGCGCGAGAGCAAGGAACGCTTCGGCCAGTTGCTCCGACTCGAGGGCAAGAAGCAGGCTCCCATTCCGCAAGCAATCGCGGGCGAGATCGTCGCCGTCGCGAAGCTCAAGGACACGACCACCGGCGACGTTCTTACCGACGAAAAGTCGCCATTCCAGGTCGAGAGTCCACTCACGCGCCAATCGCCGGTTATCTCATTCGCGATTCGGCCCAAGACCAAGGGCGACGAGGAGAAGGCCTCAGCCGCGCTCCAGAAGCTGGTCGAGGAAGACCTCGCCCTGGACATGCATCGCGATGCGCAGACCCACGAGATCATCCTCTCGGGCACTGGCCAGATGCATATCGAGCTCACGGTCGAGAAGCTCAAACGAAAATTTAATGTAGAAGTTGAACTTCAGGCGCCCAAGGTTCCCTACAAGGAAGCAATCAAGGGACGCGCCGAGGCGCAGGGCAAGTACAAGCGTCAGTCGGGCGGACGTGGCCAGTACGGCGACTGCTGGCTCAAGGTAGCCCCGCTGCCGCGCGGCACGGGATTCCAGTTCGTCGATGAGATCGTCGGCGGTGCGATACCACGCAATTTCATCCCGTCAGTCGAAAAGGGCGTGCGCAACACTCTCGTGCAGGGCTTCCTCTCCGGCAACGAGATGGTCGATGTCCAGGTCACGGTGTTCGACGGCAGCTATCACGACGTCGATTCGTCAGACATGGCGTTCCAGATCGCGGCCTCGATGGGAATTAAAGCAGCGCTTGAAAAAGCGAAGCCCATAATTCTCGAGCCGATCGTCGCGATCGAAGTCTCCTGCCCCGACGAATGTATGGGCGACGTGATCGGCGATTTGAATTCGCGCCGTGGCAAGGTCCTCGGCATGGACAGCAAAGGCAGCGGCCAGGTTATCAAAGCGCAGGTGCCGATGGCCGAGGTGCTGAAGTATGCACCCGATCTTCGCTCGATAACATCCGGCCGCGGCTCCTTCGAGCAGCACTTCTCGCATTACGAGGAAGCGCCGCCGATGGTCGCGGAGAAGATCATCAAGGAGGCGCAGGCCGCCAAGGAAGCGCACGCCGCCGCGCACGCCTGAGTTACGCGGGTTTGAATTTCGAATCAGCGGGGCCGGGCGCGATGCCCGGCCCTTGGTTATCTTTGTTCGGCTTCGGTCGCCGAACTTCCTTTGAGGGCAACCGATCGGTTCACATGCTCGGCGATATATGGTGAAGGCGGATCATGGCTGCTTCTTGCGGGCCCTCGGCCCGCGACGTCTGTGATCGAGCCCCCGACCAATTGAATTGGGTGAATCGCTCGCCACCGACAGCACGGCCTCGGCGAGGTCAGCACCTGAAAGCGGACCGAGCATGAATGGTATCAGCCTGTGGCCCATCCGCAGCAACGCGAATCCGTGAAGGAGTGACCAGATAGTAAGCGCCGCGGCTTTGACGGATCGCTCATCCTTCCTGCTGCATAGGCCACTGACTACCGCTTCGAACTGGTGATGGAATTGGTGGGCGACGCTGACCAGCGATGAATCGCGTGGTGCGGCGCGGGTCAGAAGGTCCGACACGAACATCAGCCTGAAAAGCTCCGGACTGCGGGTCGCAAAAGCCAGATAGGCACGCGCACCCTGATCCATACGCGCGACGGGGTCGGGCGCTTTTGCCATCGCACGCCGAGCAGCAGCTTCGAGCTCGCGAAAGCCTTGCGCCGCGAGTGCGGCCAGCAGCGAGCGCCTGTCCGTGAAGTGCCGATATGGTGCGGCCTCCGAAACCCCAAGTGAGGCCGCGAGATCGCGCATCGAGAGACTTTCGTAACCGCTCCGCTCGATCTCGTCGCGCGCGGCGCTCAACAAGGCATCGCGGAGATCGCCGTGATGATAGGCGCGCGCGACGCGCTTAGTTTTGCGCCGCAAATCGATGTTAACACCATTAACTTAATGGTGTTAGCATTAGCGCCTGAGCGGAAGCCGCGTCAACAACTGCGCGGGCCCTCGAAATGTACGCTGATGCGCGATCAGCTCATGGCTCGAGGTTGTGAGCGCGCTCTAGATCCGCAAGCATCCCAGGACCAACCGGATGCCATCCCAGCCGTTGTTGGGTCAGCGCGCTGGAAGCCAGCGCATCGCGACCAGCGAAGAACCCCAGCCAACCAAAATGCTCGCCTGCTTCTTCCGGCGACTTCGATACGAGCGGCAGGTTTAGGCGTCGGCCGATGACCTCGGCCATGTCCCGAGCACGAACACCTTCCTCGCCAACGGCGTGATAGCGGGCGCCAGCTGAGCCTTTCTCCAACGCCAGGACATAGAGCTGAGCACAGTCGAGTAGATGCACGGCCGGCCAGCGATTACTGCCGTCGCCGACGTATGCCGAGACACCTTTGGCGCGGGCGATTTCGATAAGGGGCGTGACAAGTCCTTGCTTGTAGAGATCATGGACCTGCGGAAGGCGTACGATCGACACCCGCACGCCGCGCGCCGCAAACGCCAAGGCCGCGTGTTCCGAAACGGCCCGGGGAATCACGCCCGAGGCCGGATCATCTTCAGTCGCCGGACGGCCAGGCGCGTCAACTGCTATCCCGGCGGTGACGACGAAGGGCCGCTTCGAACCCTCCAGTGCGGAGCCCATAGTCTCGATGGCACGCCGATCTGTTTCGCAGTTATCCACGTATCTCGAAAAGTCGTGGATAAAGGCGAGGTGAATGACGCCATCTGACGCGGCTGCTCCGCTCCGCAGGCTTTCGAGGTCTTCCAGGTCTCCGCGATGTACTTGTGCACCCGCATCGACGAGAGACTTGGCGCCCGCCTCTGAGCGAGCCAGACCTACTACCTGATGACCGGCGGTCAACAGCTGTTTGACCACGACCGAACCGATAAAGCCCGTAGCACCAGTGACAAAGATGCGCATAACATACTCCTTTGCTTACCATCATCGGAGCCCGCGCGGTGTGGCGTCGTCTTGCGGCAGGCCCCACTCGATAGACGATGCCGTATCCGTTTGTTAGATTCGGAGTGGTCCTCCGTTTTGAGTTTTAATATACGGAGGGCCCATCCAATTAGTCAAGGGAATCGGAGGCCTTCTCCGATTTGATCAGCGACTGGGACAGGAATTGCATGGGGACACGGTCAATCCAATCGGCGCCCAAGCTGCGCTCCGACGCGGCGCGCAATCGCGAGCGCCTGCTGAAAGCGGCGACCACGGTCTTCGGCGCCGGCGGCGCCGACGCGAGCCTTGAAGCGGTGGCGCGACGCGCCGGCGTCGGGATCGGAACGCTCTACCGTCACTTCCCCACGCGTGAGGCTCTCTACGAGGCGGTCTATCGGCATGAAGTTCAACAGCTCAGCGACCTCGCCGAGCAGTTGAAGAATGAACCATCGCCGATCGAGGCACTCCGGCGATGGCTTCGGTCCGGGGTTGAGTTCGTCGCCACCAAGAAGGGCATGATTCAGGCGCTGGCGGTCGCGGTGACAACTGGCTCAGAACTTCACGCGCACTCGTTTGAGAAGCTGACAAACGCCTCTCGCGATCTTCTGCAACGGGCGGTCGCTGCCGGCGAGATACGCCCAGACATCGAGCCCGAAGACCTCGTGCGATCGCTCGTAGGTATGTGCTACGTGCACAACCAGCCGGGATGGCAGGCGAACGTCCTGCGTCTGATGGATGTCCTGGTAGACGGTCTTCGCGTGAGCCAAGCCAAGAGCCAAAAGTAGGCTGGCCCTCTGAGTGGCGGCGCCCCCCCAAAAACGGGCCCGCCCGGTCATATGGCCTCGGCCCGTCCTTCTGTAGAATCATGGCTTGGCCGTCAAATGGCGCCGCTCGGAAAAAGCCTCTTGATGCTTGGCCTGATGGTCGCGCTCGTCGGAGCTGCGATCTGGGCCGCCGGCTCGCTTCCAGGCGTCGGTCGTCTTCCCGGCGATATCTACGTGCGGCGCGGCAACTTCACCTTCTACTTTCCACTCGCCACCTGCATCGTGCTTAGCATTATCGTGACGATACTCTTGTCGCTGATGAGGCGCTGAAGGTGGCCGACGATAAGCTTTTTAGCCCGCATCGCCGGGCCGAGCGCAAACGTCGGCGCCGCGAAATTATCGCCGCGCTGGTCGCGGGTTCGACGCTGATCGCATTCGTATTCGCGCAGACGGCGCTGCCGCCGCTGACGAAACATACTTCGCTGATTTCGAACCTTGCGGTTATCACGCTCTTCAACCTGAGCTTCCTGCTGCTCGGCCTGATGCTGTTTCTCGTCGGGCGCAATCTGGCCAAAGTCATCTTCGAACGACGCAAGGGCCTCATCGGATCGAAGTTCCAGGTGCGGCTGGTCGCTGGCTTTATCGCTGTTGCGCTGGTGCCGAGTGTGTTCCTGCTATACGTATCGGGCGTTTTTCTCAACGCCGATATCGAGACCTGGTTCAATCCCGAGTACCAGCAGGTGCTCGACGATTCGCTCGAAATCGCGAAAACGTACTACTTGAACTCGGCAAACAACGCGCTCCACTTCGCGCGCGACCTCGGCGGAGAAATCGCAGCGAACGGCCTGCTAGCGCCACCAAAGCGCGGCGATCTGAAGAAGCTCGTCGACAAGCGTCAGCAGCAATACAACCTCGGCACGATCGAGATCTTCTCCAACGATCACAAACTGCTGGTGGTCGCCTTCAGTCCCAAGACTCCCACCGGCATCAGCGTTGCCCCCGATTCGCAGGTCGTCAGCGAAACCCTGAAGGGGCAGAACGTCTCGCGTACCGACCGTTTCGGCCAGGCCGACGTGATTCGCGGCTCGGCGCCGATTTTCGCGTCGCCCGAGTCGGACGCTGTGGCCGGGGCGGTGGTGGTCGATTATTACCTGCCGAAGAGTCTTGCGACGCGCGCGACTGACATCTCGCGCGTGTCGGAGGATTACTTCCAGCTCCGAATTTTGCGCCAGCCAATTCTCCGCAGTTACCTGCTCGCGCTCGTGCTGATAGGGCTGGTGGTGGTCACGCTCGCGAGCTGGTTCGGCATGTATCTCGCGCGCGGCATCACCGGGCCAATCAAGCTGCTCGCGCAGGGCACCGAGGCGATCGCTGCCGGCGACCTGAACTATCGCATCCCGCCGGTTGGCGACGACGAGATCGGCCGCCTGGTCGATTCGTTCAACCAGATGACCGAGGACCTGCGAAAATCTTCGAACGAGTTGGAGCAGCGTCGCCGCTACACCGAAACGCTGCTCAGGAATGTCTCGGCCGGCGTCGTGGGACTCGACGCCGAGGGAATCGTGACGTCGGTCAACCCATGCGCGGAGCGCTTGCTCGGGATCAACGTCGCCGACGCGCTCGGTCATAAATACGCCGCCGCGTTCCCGATTCAGCTAACGCATGCGCTCGACGACGTGTTCGCGACGGCGGCACGTCCGCGCGAGGCTCGCGCGACAGTCAAGCTCGAAGGGCAGGGCGGCGAGACTGAACTCATGATGACGGCAAGTCCGCTCGGCCAGGGAGCCGACGAGCCCGCAGGCACAGTGCTCTTCTTCGAGGACGTGAGCCAGATTGCGAAGGTCGAGCGGATGGAAGCGTGGCGTGAAGTCGCGCGCCGGATCGCGCACGAAATCAAGAATCCGCTTACGCCGATTCAGCTCTCCGCCGAGCGGATGCGCCGGCAACTCGCTAATCGTCCAGGTATCGAGTCCACGCTGATCGAAGATTGCACGCGCACGATTATCGGCGAGGTCGAGGCCTTGAAGCGTCTCGTCAACGAGTTCGCCGCTTTCGCGCGGATGCCGCATCTTAATCCCGTCCGCGGCGACCTGAACGCGATCGCCGAGGAGACTGTTGGAATCTTTCGCGAGGCGAATCCCAACGTTGATTTCATCCTCGCGCTCGAAACCAAGCTGCCGCAGATGCCGCTCGATCGTGAGGCGATGAAGCGCGCTCTCGTGAATTTGCTCGACAACGCCGTCAGCGCGACCATGGCGTTCAATCACAATGGCGACCGGCCGAGAATCGAGGTCCGAACGACGTATCGCCCCGAACGCTCGATGCTCACGCTCGAGGTCGCCGATAACGGCCCCGGAATCGAACCGCGCCTAAGGACCCGCATCTTCGAGCCCTACTTTTCGAGCAAAAAGGGCGGCACCGGCCTCGGCCTGGCGATCGTTTCCTCGATCGTGACTGATCACCAGGGGCTCGTCCGGGTGAGCGAAAATCGCCCGCGCGGAAGTAGATTCTCCCTCGAATTTCCGCTACAAGAGCATGAACTCGGCAAGGTCATCGGCTAATGCGGGCATCTCGTCTGTATAAGACGTTTTCAGGAGTTCCCAGGTGAGCGAAACCGTACTGGTGGTGGATGATGAGGAGCGGATTCGGTCGTCTCTAAAGGGGATTCTGAGTGATGAGGGCTTTCGCGTCATCGACACTGCTGACGCGCCCGGCGCGCTGGCACTAATCGCGCGCGAGGCTCCCGCCGTCGTCCTGCTGGACGTCTGGATGCCTGAAATCGACGGTATCGAACTACTCCGTCGCATCAAGGCGGAGCAGCCGCAAGTGCCGGTGATCATGATTTCCGGCCACGCCAATATCCAGAGCGCCGTGGCCGCGACCAAGCTCGGCGCGGCAGATTTTATCCAGAAGCCGTTCTCGGTCAGCGGGCTCCTCGCCTCGATCGCGCGAGCGCTCGAAGGTGACAGCGCGGTGCCTGCCGCCACGATGGCTGCCGCGTCCTCTGCTAACGGACGATTGCGCCGGTCGAACGCGCGCGTCGGAGCGGTCACGCAGCGTACGATCGCACGGTCGATCGTGATGGGCGGGCAGGGGCTTCATACCGGCCTCAAGACGGGCGTTATCCTCCACTCGGCGCCCGCGGGCTCCGGAATCGTATTCTCGTCGCTTTCCGATGAGACCGGCGTACCCGTCAAGCTCGAGAACGTCACCGACACAGGCTACAACACCACGCTCGCGAGCGGCGGCCGCTCGGTCCGCACGGTAGAGCATCTTTTGTCGGCGCTGCATGCATTCGGCATCACCAATTTACTCATCAAGACCGACGACGAAGTTCCCGCGCTCGACGGTTCAGCGCTCGAGTTCTGCAAGCAACTGCGCGCAGCCGGGGTCACCGATCAGGCAGCGACGGTCGAACCGATTCGCATCAAGAAGAGAATTGTTATCGGCGAGCAAAGCGAGGGTAGCGAGTATATCAAGGCCGAGGTCGCCGACCACCTGGTGATCGATTACACTCTCGACTATCCCGCGCCGATCGGCGTGCAGCGGATTCATTTCGAGCTCACCTCGCCAGAGGCTTACATGCGCGAGATCGCGCCGGCGCGTACCTTCGCCTTCGTTAGCGAGTTCCGCAAGCTCTCCGCGCTGGGCCTCGGTAGCGGCGGCCGCCTCGACAATCTGATCCTGGTCGATGAAGAGAAAGTCGTGAACACGACACTCCGCTTTCCCGACGAGTTCGCCCGCCACAAGGTGCTCGATTTGATCGGCGATCTCTATCTGCTCGGACGGCCAGTTGCGGCGTATATCACGGCCTCAAAGACGGGCCACTCGGACAACCTCGCGCTGGTCAAAGCCATCGCCGCTACCCAGGCCGCGTAGCTTCGCGCGCGAGGGGCGCGCGTCAAGCATGGATCTCAAAGGCAAAGTCGCGCTGATCACCGGCGCGGGCCGACGTGTCGGCTGCGAACTCGCGCTCGCCTTCGCCGCGCGCGGTGCGATCGTCGCGGTGCACTACCGCAGTTCAGCATCCGAGGCGGCGAAACTCGTCGAACAGATCAATTCAGCGGGCGGCAAGGCGCGATGTTTTCGCGCAGAGCTCGAACGCGTCGCCGAGATCGAGCGGATGGTCGCCGATGTGGTCATGGCATTCGGCCGGCTCGATATCCTGGTCAACTCAGCGTCGATTTTCTTCCGTCGCCCCATCGAGGAAGTGACCGAGCGCGACTGGGACATGAACATCGCCACCAACCTGAAAGCGCCGTTCTTTCTCGCCAAGGCTGTGGCGCCGACGATGCGCCGCGGCGGGGCAGGCAAGGTCATCAATATAGGAGACTGGGCGGCTATCAAGCCATACAACAATTACCTGCCGTACACCGTGTCGAAGAGCGGCCTTATCGGCCTCACGCGAGCCCTGGCGAAGGCTCTCGCGCCGGAGATTCAGGTGAATTGCGTGGCGCTCGGCCCAGTACTGGCACCCGAAGAATACGGTGCGGAAGAAATCGCCAAGATGGTGGCCGGCACGCTGGTCAAGAAGATGGGCGCGCCGAAAGACGTCGCCGCCGCCGTGATGTTCCTCTGCGAGGGCACTGACTTCGCCACCGGGTCGACATTGCTGCTCGATGGCGGGCGGCTGCTCGCTTAACAAGCTATACAAGTTCGCCCCGATGAAAGATTTTCGCATCACGCCGGTCAAGCGGCGGGTCGCCGTGCTCACGAGCGGTGGTCTCGACAGCTCCGTGCTGCTGGCTGAGATGGCACGGCGGGGGCGCGAGGTCTTCCCCGTCTATCTGAAAGCGGGACTCGTCTGGGAGCGCGCCGAGTCACGGCTGCTCGTTCGCTTCATCACGCGGCTCGATCGATCGAATATCGCGCCGCTCACGATTCTCGAAGCCGCCGCAAACGCCGCCGCCAGCGATCATTGGAGCCGCACGGGGCGCGGCGTCCCCGGCTATCGCGCCGCCGTCGAGTCGAATTACCTCCCAGGCCGTAACTTGAGCCTGCTGACGAGCGCGGCTGTCTTTTGCGCGCATCGGAGAATTGGCGAGATCGCGATGGCCTTGCTCGAGAGCAATCCGTTTCCCGACGCGCGCCCGGAATTCTTCCGCGCCTTCGAGCGCACCGTCGCGCTCGGAGTCGCGCTGCGGCTCAAAATCACGATGCCATTTCTCGGCATGGCAAAAGAAGACATTATCCGGCTCGGCCGGAGTCTCCCGCTCGAGCTGACGCTGACGTGCGCGAGCCCGATTCGCGGCCGCCATTGCGGCAAGTGCACCAAGTGCGCCGAACGAATCGAGGCCTTCAAACGCTCCGGCGTCGTCGATCCAACCAGTTACGCCTGGCGACCGCGCTAATCGTGCACCAGATACGTCTGCATCAGATCGTTCGCAAAGCCGGTGAAGAGATCGCTCACGTGGCGCGAATGATTTCGGATCGACCAATCGAGCTGGCGGATTATGACGTGCGCGAGGTAGAGCCGGAGCAGGTGATCGCTCGAATGCGATCGCGCCTCGTCCCAGAGCGGACGGCGCACCTGCGGTTCGCGATACGAATAAAAGAGCATCGTCATCAGATCGAATGATGCGTCGCCGAAGCGGAGCCCGTCCCAGTCGATAACGCCTGTGATGCACTCGTCGTCCACCAGGATATTGCCGCCGTGGAAATCCCAGTGGACTACGTCCGAGACGGCGCAGGGCGCGCTCTCGGCGGCCTCCGCGATGCGCTGAAAATGTTCGAGCATGCGACGCGTCCGCAGCGAGTGACTCTTCAACGTGTCGACGCGGCAATATTCTTCGAATCCCTCGAAGATCGAGCGGCGAAGTTCCCGCAGCCAATCGGCGCCCGGCTCGATTGCACGCCCGCGCTGGAGGCGGTTCAACGCGAGAATCGCGTCGAGCCGCCGCTCAGTGATCGTCGAATGCAACAGTAGCTTACCAGTGAGCATCTGTTGGACGGCGTAACGCACGCCGCCAGTTTCGCCGACGATCACATATTGCGGGGCAGGGTGGCCGAGCGTGCGAAGCGCCGCGGTCACCCGCGCCGCGCCCGCGGGGTCGAACTCAGGTCCACGGCCGAACTTCAAGATAAACCGGGCATTGGCGGCGTCCCGCACCACGTACGCACCCGACTCTCCCGAATTCGAGCGCGCCTCGAACGCGAGCGCCGCGCCCTGCGCGCGATTAATCGCCTCGATTAGGTCGAGGACTTGCGCTTCGGCGTGAATCGGCATCGTTGGGACGAGCCTCGGCGACGGTCAACGCGCTCGCCTGCATTCTACCACGGCAGTATCCGTGTCGGCCCCGGATTTCATGGCACTGAACGCGCTCGCAGGCGAGATTGCGCAGCGTCTTTGCCTGATACTCCAAACACGCAGCGCCAATGTCCTTGATCAGCTCGAACACGGCATCCTTCGACAAATAGGTCAGACGCCCAAGTGGTGAGCCGAATTCGGGCCGGACCGGCGCGTGAAGGCTCGGCGGTTCAGACTGCGCCCAGGGAGTTTAAGATGCTGGTGGTAGTGGGCTCACCCACCATGCTAGTTGACATAAAAACAAGATTGTCAACTAGCTCCGCTGTAACCACTTGTTTTTATTGTTTTTCCCACTCTACACCACTTAGTAGCACAGCTTGGTCGCTAGCTTCAACTCGTAGTCAACGCAGTTATTCACAGCCTGCCCGCAGGGTCCCGTTGCCGCGAGGCGCGGGCGGTCCCACCCACCGCACGTCCTCTGCGGGCATTTTCTTGCTGGCGAGGGGCTGGCGAGGGTCCCGATCGTGGCCATGGCAGCGATTAGACTCTCACGGTCTAGGCTGGCCCTTCGTCGGCATTCGCGTTCGCCTCGCTCCTCCCGAGGCGGGCAACGTCCGTGCTGGCGACGGCTCTCTGGCGCGGACTCCGCTACGAACGACGGCCGCGACGTCAGGTGCCCCCGCTCCCGGCGATCGCGGCCGTCACCTTTCTACCGAAACATTACGCAGCACGCGTTCACGCATACCTAAAACCGGCTTTCTGTTTGTTCCCGGAGGTGTACGCCTGACGAATCCGATTGGTTCAGGCCTAGAGGCGACGCGCGAATCGAGGGGCACCGATTGCGTCGCTGCTCGCAAACAAGATCGGAACGGGAAGGAAGCCAATAAAACGGCAAAGTCCTGCTGGCGCGCGGCCCCAAGCCGCCAGCAGGCATTCACTCGCAACCAACGCAGAGAAGCCGCTGCGCGCACCGTGCGCACATTGCACAGCTATGATCGCGGTAGCGCGGTGCCGCTATTTCGCGGGCCGGTGCCTGATCCGCCTAGCGCTTCTCTGCGTTTCATTTTTGCCAAACCACAACCTTGAAGAGGTGAACGACATGATGCTCGAGCGAGAGACGGCGCACGCCCGGAACATCGTTGAGGCCGTGTGCAGGCACTACAAGATCGAGGGTGACGTGCTTTTGGGCCTTCA
>JASHPB010000302.1 GCA_030038355.1 Candidatus Binataceae bacterium | reverse complement strand
CCGACTCGGTCAAAGGCTGCGTCGCGCTCCCGCCTCACGCGACTCGCCGTCGGATTGCTCATCGTCGTTGCCGCCATCATCGCCGCGCGGCGATTCGGCGCCGGCGCCGCGCTCAAAGACACGCTCGACTGGATTTCATCGCTCGGAGCGCTCGCCCCAATCGTGTTCGTCGCGATTTATATCGTTGCCTGCGTGATGTTCGTTCCCGGTTCGATACTCACGATCGGCGCGGGCGTGCTGTTCGGCCTGGTATGGGGCTCGATCTACGTGTCGATCGCATCGACGACGGGTGCGACCGCGGCGTTTCTCGTCGGCCGTTATCTCGCTCGCGATTGGGTTGCAAGGCAGCTCGAGGGCAATTCGAAGTTCAAGGCGATCGACGACGCGGTCGGTCGCGAGGGATGGAAAATCATCGCGCTGACGCGGCTCTCACCGGTCTTCCCGTTTAACCTCTTGAACTACGCGTTCGGCCTGACCAAGGTCGGCCTGCGGGACTACGTGATAGCGTCGTGGGCCGGCATGATCCCAGCCACTCTGATGTTCGTATACCTCGGCTCGCTAAGCGGCGACCTCGCGCGCGCGGCATCGGGCGCGCCGGTACAGACGCCGCTTAAGTGGGCGCTCGATGCCATCGGCCTGGCCGCTACGATCGCAGTCGCCATTTATGCAACGCGGATTGCAACGCAGGCGCTCCGCGAACGCAGCTGAGGAGCGTCGCACCGCCATGGCATTTCAGCCGCTCGAACTTCTCCCTGCTGATGAATCCAACCTTGCACTGGCCGAACTGGTCCATCCCGCGGACTGGAAAAATCCGGAACCGGCGGCGCGTTACAACCTGGTTGTGATCGGTGCCGGCACTGCGGGATTGGTTACCGCGGCAGGAGCAGCGGCGCTGGGAGCCAAGGTCGCTCTCGTTGAGCGTGAGCTGATGGGCGGAGATTGCCTCAATTTTGGCTGCGTGCCGTCGAAGGCGCTGATTCGATCGGCGCGCGTGGTCGCCGAGGTTCGTCGCGCGGCGTCGCTCGGAGTTGATGTCCCGGCGGGTGCGCGCGTCGATTTTGCGGCCGTGATGGCGCGGATGCGCCGGCTGCGCGCCCAAATCGGCGAGGCTGATTCGGCGGCGCGCTTCAAGCAACGCGGCGCGGACCTCTTCCTGGGAGATGCGCGCTTCGTCGCGCCCGATGCGGTCGAAGTGGCGGGCAAACGGCTCAAGTTCAAGCGCGCCGTGATTACAACCGGCGCTCGCGCCGCTGAGCCCGACATCCAGGGCGTCAAGGACGCAGGCTACCTGACCAACGAGACGGTTTTTTCGCTGACCGAGCTGCCGCGCCGACTTGCGGTGATTGGCGCGGGGCCAATCGGATGCGAACTCGCGCAGACGTTTCAACGATTCGGCGCGCAGGTGACACTGCTCGAGATGGCGCCGCAGATCCTGCTTCGCGAAGACCACGACGCCGCCGCCGTTCTCGAGGCGGCGCTCAAGCGCGACGGCGTCGAGGTGATGACCGGGCGGCGTATCAAGAGCGTTTCGCCGCGCGGCGCTGAGAGAGTTATCGCGGTTGAAAAAGATGGTCTGGCGAGCGAGATCGGGGTCGATGAAGTCCTGGTCGGGGTCGGGCGCGCACCTGCTGTTGAAGGCCTCGGCCTTGAAGCTGCGAAAATCGAATACGACATAACGCGCGGCATTGTCGTGGACGATCACCTGCGGACGACGAATCCTCTGGTGTACGCAGCCGGCGACGTATGCTCCGCCTACAAGTTCACGCACCTCGCGGATGCGCAGGCGAAAATCGCGCTCCGAAACGCGCTCTTCCTCGGCCGCAGCCGCGCCAGCACCCTTACGATTCCGTGGTGTACCTATACCGATCCTGAGATCGCGCATGTTGGACTATCGGAAGACGAGGCGCGAAGGCGCGGCGTCGCGGTCAAGGCATTCACGCAGCCACTGGCCGAGTCAGATCGCGCGATTCTCGATGGCGAGACGGAAGGCTTCGTGAAAATCCTGGTGAAGCAAGGCAAGGATCAAATCGTTGGCGCGACGATCGTCGCGAGTCACGCCGGAGAGATGATTACGGAAATTACGACTGCGATCGTCGCGGGCGTCGGACTGGGTCGCCTCGGCGACATAATCCATCCCTACCCGGCGCAGGCCGACGCGATTCGGCGCGCCGCAGTTCTCTATACGCGCACGCGGCTGACGCCGTTCGTTGCAAGACTCTTGCGCGCCTGGCTTGGGCTTACGCGGTGAAGCCACGAGTATAGCTGAGGACCCGTTGGCATTGCCTCGCCCGTCCTTCCTTCGCTGGATATCGTTCCGATCGTGTGCACCCTGCTTTCTCGCACTATTGACGCCCCTCGATATGGCTCGGGCACCGCTCGAAATCGAGATCGCGAATCGCAGCCGGCCGGCCAAGAGCGGAACGCTCCTGTCCCTGGTTGACTTTGGCGCGATCTATTGCGTCGCTCCGGCGCGCGTCCTTCGCCGTCTCGGCATCCGTCCGCTGGCGAAAGAGGAGTTTCTCCTGGCCCACGAGAGCAAGATTATTTCGAGGCCAGGGCGGCGCACTCTTCAAGTTCGGCGATCGAAGCGGCCTATCGGATGTGATCTTTGGCGAAGGGGACGACCGTCAGTTGCTTCGAGCGTCGACCCTCGAAGCATGGGCTTATCGCTCGATCCGTTGAAACGAGAACTCGTTCCCTTGCCAATGATTCTCGGCGCTTGGCGGCCAGCGGACCGGGCGGGAAGAAGAGAGCGACTCGCTGGCTTGTCGAGGACTCGAGTCCTGCACCCGCGAACCCGTCGCCGCGGCCTTCGAAATCTCTACCTCAACCGCAGGTTGAAGGCCTGCGGACCCTTATCGCCGGGGCGTACCTCGAACTGCACCTCGGC
Source organism: Candidatus Binataceae bacterium (assembly GCA_030038355.1). GTDB lineage: Bacteria > Desulfobacterota > Binatia > Binatales > Binataceae > JASHPB01. Next base: position 10,619 of record JASHPB010000302.1, on the reverse strand, counting down.
GCCTTCGCGCAGATCCTCGAAGTAAATCTTCGGCGCCAGGCGCGAGCGATGAAAGAACACCTCGTCCGTGCCGTCATCAGGAATGATGAATCCGAAGCCCTTGTCCTTCACGATTTTCTTGATTGTGCCGTACACCGTGATGGCCTCCAAGGAGAACGCTCCCGCCGTTGAGCTTATGCCCCCCACATTCTAAGTACAAAGTGTCGCGAACCGCGCGGAGGAGCCGCTGATGCTCAAGACCGTCACACTCAAGGAAATCGAACGGATCTTCGTCGTGACCGATCAAATGGGCATCTCGCGTGAGGCGCTCGTCATCCCGCTTCGCACCGAGCATCCCGGGCGCGTCGGTATCCTGAAGGACGGCAAGCTAGAAATCGTCGTCGAGCGCGACGGTGATTTCGCCGAGTGGCTCAAGTCTCTGGAGGAGCAGATTCGCGCCCGGATGAATCCGGCGGAGGACTGAGCTCGATCAACACGGCGCCGTGATCGACCATCTGGCCGGCAGTGACGCAGATGCGTTTGACGATGGCGGGGCTCTCGGCAGCGAGCGTCGTTTCCATCTTCATGGCCTCGATAACCGCCAGTGGCTGACCCGTTTCGACGACGTCGCCCTCCTTGACCATCAGGTTGAGCACCTTGCCAGGCATCGGCGCGACGATTTCAGTCGCCGCCAATCCGCGATGCTGCCGGCGCGATTCCTCGACTGGCTCGAACTCGAAATTGCGCGGCCCGACAGCGACCAGGATTGAAGAGTTGCGGCGCGCGCTCGCGACGCGAAAGCGTTTGCCATCGATTGTGACAATCGCGCCGCCGCCCGAGACAGCCTGCACCTCGGCGGCGATTTGGCGTTCGCCAACTCGAACCCGCACCTTGGCGCCATCGTGCCCGAGCAGCTCCAAGTCCAGCTCCTCTCCGCTCTCGCGTTTCAGTTTCATCGTGACGACTTCCAGAGCTCGAAGCTTGCGAGCTCGCTCCACGGCGATCGATCCGGCGTTACACGCCCGTCGCTCATTGATGCCGGCGCCAAAGATGCCGCCGCGCCTGGCGTTCCCACGGCCGCCATAGCTGCCGCCACGAGTGCCGCATCGTCGCTTTCAGAGCCGCCGCGCCAGCCTTTGAAATGCTCCTCGATAAAGTGGGTCGATAGATCTGCCTTGCAATACGCGTCGCTCGCGACGATCGCGCGGAGAAATGCCGCATTGTTGGTGACGCCGAGCAGCGTGAATTCGTCGAGGGCCGCGACCATCCTGCTCCGCGCCTGCTCGCGATCCTCGCCATAGCAGATGAGCTTGCCGAGCATGCCGTCGTACCACGCGCCGACCACAACCCCCGGCGCCAGGTGCGAATCGAAGCGCACGCCGGGACCGCTCGGTACGTTCAAATGAAGCAGGGTTCCAATTGCCGGACGGAAGTCGTGCTCCGCGTCCTCGGCGTAGATTCGGCATTCGATCGCGGCGCCGCGCGGCGCGGGCAATTCGCTGACGTGGCCTCCGTTCGCGACGGTGAGCTGAGCGGCGACAAGGTCGACGCCGTAGCGCAATTCGGTAACGGGATGCTCGACCTGCAGGCGCGCGTTGATCTCGAGGAAGTAGAATTTGTCGCCTTCGACCATGAACTCCGCAGTGCCGGCATTGGTATAACCGGCCGCGCGCGCGAGCGAGAGTGCGGCGCCGATCATCCTGGCGCGCGTCGCCTCGGCCAGCCCGGGCGCGGGCGACTCTTCGATAATTTTCTGATGCCGCCGCTGAATCGAACAGTCACGCTCGCCGAGCGCGATTAGGCCTCCATGCTCGTCACCCAGGATCTGAATTTCGACGTGACGGGGACGCGCCAGGTACTTTTCAATGAACACGCGGCCGTCGCCGAACGCGGCGCGCGCTTCGCGTGAGGCGCCTTCCAGAGCGGCCTCCAGGGATTTGTCATCGGCCACGACCCGCATCCCGCGCCCGCCGCCTCCGGCCGCGGCCTTGACCAGGAGCGGATAGCCATGTTCCTCAGTGAAGCTGCGCACAGCTTTGATTTCCGCGCTCTCGATTCCCGGGACAACCGGAAGGCCCGCGGCAACGGCGATTTTCCGCGCCGAGACTTTGTCGCCAAGCGCCGCCATCACATCGGCGCGCGGTCCGACGAAGACGATGCCCGCTTCGGCGACAGCGCGGGCGAATTCCGGCCGCTCCGAGAGAAAGCCGTAGCCTGGATGAATTGCGTCGGCACCGGTCTCCCGCGCGGCCGCGACAATCGCCGCGATATTGAGATAGCTCTTCGCCGCTTCTGCAGGACCGACCAGTCGCGCTTCATCGGCGGCGGCGACGTGGAGACTCGCGGCGTCAGGCTCGGAATAGATCGCGACGGTTTTGACGCCCAGCGTCTTTGCCGTGCGAAAGATGCGGAGCGCGATCTCGCCGCGATTGGCGACCAGCAATTTCCTGATCGTCTGGTTCTTCATGGGCCGCTTATCGGCGCGAGCTCAAACGTACCACACGTGAGTCGGCGCCGTGCATTGCAACCACCGGCAGCATCGGATAATGCCGCCATTAGCGCCGCTCGCGCTGAGACGCCATGCCCAAGTATCTCGAAGATTTCACCGTCGGCCAGGTTTTCAAGCATTGGCCCGGCCGCACTATCAGCGATTTCGACAACACGTGGTTTACCCTGATGACGATGAACACCAATCCCGTCCACTTCGACGCCGCCTACGCGGCGACGACGCAGCACGGCCAGCCGCTCGTGAATGGCCTACTCGTGCTGGCGACCGTGGTGGGCATGAGCGTCAAGGACGTGAGCGAAAGCGCAATTGCCAATCTCGAATACGAATCTGTGCGACATACGCGGCCGACTTTCGCTGGCGACACACTCTACTCGGAAAGCACGGTGTTGAGCGTGACGCCCTCGAAATCGAAACCCGACCGCGGCGTACTCTACGTTGAGACGCGCGGGCTGAATCAGCGCGGCGAAGAAGTGATGCTGCTCCGGCGCTACATTCTCGTTCCGCGACGGCTCGCATGAGCGATTAGCCGATGGATCATCTTTACTTCGTTGTTCACACGCACTGGGATCGCGAATGGTATCAGCCGTTCCAGCAGATGCGCGCGCGGCTGGTGAAGATGGCCGACCGCATGATTCAGCTGGTCGAGCGTGGCGAGATTCCACATTTTCATTTCGACGGCCAGACGATCGTGCTCGAGGACTACCTGGAGTTGCGGCCGAAGATGGAGCGGCGGCTTCGCGCGCTCATTCGCGCTGGCAAAATCCAGGTCGGACCGTGGTACGTTCTCGCCGACAGCTTCCTGGTAAGCGGCGAGTCGCTGATTCGTAACCTCGAAATCGGCATGGCGATTGCGCGCCGCTTCGGCCGACCGCTCGGCACCGGCTATCTGCCCGATCAATTCGGGCATATCGCGCAGATGCCGCAAATCCTCGCCGGCTTCGGTTTTCGATCCGCCGTGTTGTGGCGCGGAGTGGGCGCCGACGTGACCCAGAGCCGCTTCGAGTGGGAGGCGCTCGACGGCAGCGTGGTGCGGACGATTTACCTCCCGTTCGGATATTCCAACGGCGCGAATCTGCCGCTCGAGTCGGTAGATTCTTTTCTAAAGCGCGCCCAGACGATCGCCGAGCGCGGACGAGCGTTCGCAGGCGGCGAGCAGATTCTGGTGATGACGGGCACCGACCATGCCGAGCCCGACCCGCGCCTCAAGACGCGCATCAACGAGGCGCGCGAGGTCTCGCCGCTCGAGTTCGAGATCGGACCGCTCGAGGCGTTCACGCGACGCATCGAAGCCGCTCCCGGCGACGGCATGCCGCGGCATCGCGGTGAGCTGCGCTCTCCGCTCCGCGCGCATCTCCTGCCCGGAGTCACTTCGGCGCGAACCTGGATCAAGCAGCGCGACTTCGAGAATTGTGCCGCGCTCGAGCGCTATGCCGAGCCGCTTGCGGCGCTCGCCAACGCTCTCGGCCGTGGCGAGGGGTTGACCGACTATCTCGAACTCGCCTGGCGAATGGAATTGCAGAATCATCCGCACGACTCGATCTGCGGATGCTCCGTCGACCAGGTGCATCGCGACATGCGCTATCGCTTCGACCAGGCGGCGATGATCGCCGAAACCGTGGTGCGCCGTGCGACGTCGGCGATCCTCGGCGCTGCGCCTGCGGGCGAACCCGCGATCGCGGTCTTCAACCCGACTTTCGCGCAACGCTCGATGGTCTCGATCGAGGTCGAATTGCCCGACCCGTCCGCTCGATACGTCGTTGAAGCACGCGACGGCAGCCAGATTCCCGTCACGGTGGATTCCGTTCGGGCTGCGCGCGCGACTGACGCGACGTTCGCGGCCGAAGAGTTCCAAGCGACGATAGCCGGGCTCAGCCAGCCCTCGCTTCTCGGCCGTACGGTGAATCGTTACGAAATAACAGAGCTGCCGGACGCAAATCCGTTGCTCACGATGTGGCTCAGCCGCGGCGCGCATAGCGACCTCGACCTCGAGCAATTCCGGCACGCCGTGCGGACGAAAATGCCCCAATCCGGGACAGTCAGGGTCCGCGCCTTCAACGCTGCGGGCTGCCGCGTCGAGTTCGTCGCGAGCGACCTGCAGCAGGCAGGTCTCAGTTTCTTTCGCCTAATCCGCGATGAATCGCCGTCCGATGCGGCAGTGGCCAATCGGGCCTTCATCGAAAATGAGTTCTACCGCGTTAAGCCTTCGGCGTGCGGTGTCGAAATAGAGGACCTCACGCGTGGCACCGTATTTGAACTCCGTTTCGAGGACGACGGTGATCGGGGCGATGAATACAACTTCGATCCGATTGCCGGTGACGTGCCGATCGTGAAGCCGGCAAGGATCACATCTCGAGTTGAGGTTGGAGCGGCACGCGAGAAGCTGATGCTCGCGCTGGAGTTCGATCTGCCCGCGGCGATCGCTGCGGATCGTTGGTTACGATCGCTTGAGACCGAGAAGTTCACCGTCGATCTCACGGCAGCGCTCTATCGCGCGCTCGATCGCGTGGATTTCGACGCGCGCGTGGTAAATCGTTCTCGCGATCATCGCTTCCGCGCGGCGCTTCGCACGCCGATAGCCACCGAGGTCGTGGTTCAAGACACGAGTTTCGGCGTTCTCAGGCGTCCCGTGCGCCCCACCGAGCCTCGCGGCACGGAAGATATTTATTCGCCGGCGCCGCAACGTACGTTCACGGCGGTGGAGAGCGAGTCGGCCTCAGTCGCGCTTATGTCGCGCGGCATTTACGAGGCTGAAGTACGGCCGCAGCCGGCAGGTTCGATGATCCTTCTCACCCTGCTGCGCTGCGTCGGATGGCTCTCGCGCTCGGACCTGACGACGCGGCGTGGTGGCGCGGGCCCCGAGCTCGAAACGCCGGAGGCGCAGGAACCTGGCGAGCATCGATTTCAATTTGCGATGACAGCTTACGCCGGCGGCTGCGACCATGCGGGTCTCGTCGGTCGGGCGCAGGCTTATGCATATCCGCCGCGAATCGTTTCAGCATCGGCGCCGTCTGTAGACTTGATGGACACGAAGCTCGCCGAATGCAACAACCCGCGCATCGCGTTTTCCGCGGCGCAGCCGCTCCCAGAGCCGGACTCATACCGGCTGCGGGTCTTCAACCCGTCGAGCGCGGCCGAGCGAGCGCGCTTTTCGTTCCCGGCGGGATTTTTGGCCTACCCCGTGGACCTGGCGGGACGGCGTCTCAAGCCGCGCGGGCTGAAACCTGACGCCGACGGCTCGATCGAGTTCGAGTTGAAGCCGTTCCAAATCGTCACCATGGAGTTAAGCCGTTCGACCGTGGCAGGCTTCAAGAGAAATTCATCGCGTGGTGGGCAAAATGATTGATCGAGCGCGCGAATTTTATATGTTGATGGCTCGTCGCCGGACGATGCCTGAGAAGTTGTCCGGGCGAGGGGAGATCAACTGACGGGGAATTTCAACGGGAGCATTGATGGAAGAAATGAGCGATAGGGTCCGCATCGTATATGACTTCCCCGTCGTTGCGCATTTGTGCAGCGACGGATCCATCCGCAACACTCGGCTGGTTCGCCGCGCCGGCCAGCAGCATCCTGAGGGCCAATGCCCTATGTGCAGTACGACCTTTCAGTATCGCAAGCCCAAGCCCTCGAACGTGAGGCATCCTGACGGCGAGGGCATCGTCCACTTTTAAACCGAACCGGCCGCGGCGGGCATCTTCAACCGCGCCGGCCTAAGGTAACCCCACTACTCGGACGGCTTACTTGCCGCCGGATGCTGGCGCGTGATGCGCGGCGGTGTCGACGGCATCCTTTTGCGCTTGCGGCATTTGGCCTTCGGGCGCCTTGACCATGATGATCTCGGGACCGCGATAGAAGCGGGTCATATTTGCGCCGACAAAGTTCCACCTGGTGATCGGATCGAACCATGCCTGCAGGTGCGGCACGAACGCGCGCACGAAGATGTCGAACGCGCCGAAGTACGGCCGCACGTCCACGCGCACGAGATCGCCTTTGTAGTAGGGCCATCGCCTACGCGCGGCGTCGGGCGTCAGATCGAGGGCGAAGATTTTCGGCCCGGGGGTGCAGGTGAAAAAATGCAGCTCGTGAGTCGTTTGGTCGCCTGATCGCAGGTAGCGCTGGATTGGAATTGCGATGCTCCCGCCGGCCCACGTGTCGGGCGGGAAATCCATCGCCGCCGTCTCGTTGTACTGGCTGTCGGCGCGATAATCGTTGCAGCTCGCTTCTCCGCTTTGGAAATTCGCCCTCACCGCAAGCATCGGCGAACCATCGGCGTAGTAGAAGAAATGCTCATAACTGATCGGGCGCGGTAATCCGTCGGGGGGCAACTCAAGAGAAACTCTTTCATAGTCCGTCTCACCGTTGAGATAGCGTGCATCGCCGCGCAGCACCGCTCGGCCGCCTGCGGACTTGTTCAGGCGAAACGAACAGTAGCCGAGAGTCCGCGCCCCGTCCGGCGAAAGGATTAGAAAGTCGGTCGGTGGGAAAGTGAATGGCTCAATCGCGCCCGCGGCTCGCGCGATGAGCAGGATCATCGTGATCGCCACGGCGATCACCGTTCGCCGCGGCAGGAGCTCGGGCCGCGACCCGTGTTCGATCGGCAAACTTTGATCTCCTCAGCAAATCATACTTGCGAATCGCGCCGCGCTCTGGAAGCTTGAACTCAGGACTGGGTATCCCATTGGCAACCGAGCAGACGCATCGTTCGAGCGATATCGCCGCGGCCGCGCGCGCCCAGCCGGTGACCTTCGCGCCGCGTGACAGTCACTATCTCAGAATTCTTTTCGCACTGCTGATGACGGTGACGATCTTCGAAGGTTACGACGTCACCATCTTCCATCTTTGCACGCCCGATATCGCGCGCACCTTTCACCTCGACGATCGCGCGGTGGGACTGATGGCCTCGATCGTGCGCTTCGGCGGCATGATGGCGTTCTTCGTGGTGATGCTCTCCGATCGGCTCGGGCGCAAGACCGTGGTCAATTTGACGGTCCTTTTTTACACGCTGTTTACATTGTGCACAGCGCTTTCGCGCGGGCTCTGGAGCTTCACGATGTTTCAGAGTTTGGCGCAGGTCTTCCTGTCGGCGGAATTCGGCGTCGCCACGATCATGATCACCGAGGAATTTCCCGACCATGCCCGCGGCCGCGGTATCGCGGCGCTCAACATGGTAGGCTTGCTGGGCGTCGTCGCGGGCGGCCTGCTTTACGGTGTGGTCGCCGATTCACGCTACGGATGGCGTGGCATGTATTTCATCGGCATCCTGCCGCTGCTGCTGGTCGCCATCCTGCGCCGCAATCTTAAGGAGACCGCTCGCTTCGAGGCGTCGCGAAAGAGCACATCCGCCACGCCCGAACTTCTCAACCTTTCGATACTCCGTCACGCCTTCGAGCCGATTCGCGGACCTTTTCGCAAGCGCCTGCTGCTGGTCGCGCTGCTTTGGAACTGCGTGAACCTGGTCGGCGCGCCGGCCGTCACCTTCTTCAGCCTCTACGCCAAGCGCGACCATCATTGGACCTCCACGCAGATCGGCCGGGCGGTAGTGCTCGCCTACTTGATCGGAACGCTCGGGCATATGCTCGCCGGATGGGCGCTCGATCGCATCGGTCGCAAGCCAACGACCGCGCTCTCATACACCGTCGGCGCGGCAGCGATCTTCATGCTCTTCAAGACCGACAGCCACGCCGCGATGCTCACCGCGATGGTCGCGACGGTGTTCGCGTTCCAGGGCGCGCGCACTGCGACCACGACCTACTCGGCGGAGCTTTTCCCGACCGAGATTCGCGCGACTTCCTACAGCATCACGGTGCAGCTGCTCGGCCAACTCACGGCGCTGTTCTCGCCCTTTGTCATTGGCTTGTTGTCGAAGCCGCTCGGCGGACTCGGCAATGCCGTGGCAGTCGCCGCGATCGGGCCGCTGCTCGGTGCCGCGCTGGTCTGGATCTACGCGCCCGAGACGCGCGGGATGAAGCTCGAAGAGCTGGCTCAGGTCGCGGACTGATCTTCGATGCTCGATTCGTTCCTCGGCGCAGATCCTGAGATTCGCAGAATCCAAGCGGGCGCCGCGCGCGCTCTGTCCGGCGTTGGTATCGGCGCGAACAGCGCAACGATCGCTGCATGCGTCGTCGGGGTAATCGCCGGAATCGCGTTCGGCCGCCGCATGGTCATGTGGGGGATCGCGCTGCTCGCGATAAGCGCGGCTCTCGACGCGATCGACGGCACGCTCGCACGCGAGTTCGCCTCGCCGAGTCAGCTCGGCGGCGTGCTCGACCTGACCGGGGATCGCGTGGTCGAGACCGCCGTGATCGTCGGCCTCGCGTGGCATCATCCCGCGCTCTACTTCCCTGCGCTGCTGCTCGTCGGAAGCTGGTACATCAACATCACGGTGTTTCTCGCGGTCGGCGCGGCGCTCGAGCGCCGAGGCCCGAAGCTGATCGAGTATCCACCGGGCATCCTGGAGCGGAGCGAAGCGCTTATTTTCTTTGTCGCGCTCGCGGTCGTCAGCGCAGTTGGAATCCTCGCCGCGCTGGGTCCGTGGCTCTGCTACGTGATGACGGCGCTCGAGATCGTAACGGGCGCGCAGCGGCTGATCTTCGGCCTCGGGATGCTGAGCCGTCCGAGCGGCGCCGAGCACGTGCGGTAAATGGTTGTCTAGCGATCGGTGGCGCGCTTTGCGGGCGCCGACCTGAGCTGCGCCTCGGCCATCTTCAGATTAGATTCGGCGTCGTTGCGGCCGAGCCAGTTGGCGGGAGCGACCTTGAGCGCGGTTCTGAAATCGTCGGCGGCGCGCGCGAAATTGTTCTTCGAATACCACGCCGCGCCGCGATTCAGATAGGCGTTTGCATCGGTGCCGTCCAGTTTGATCGCACGGTTGTAGGCCGTAATTGCGGCGGTGTTGTCACCGGTGAGTATGAGCGCGTGGCCCAGATCTTCGAATGCTTTAGGATTGTCAGGCGCGAGTCTTGCGGCCTGCTCGAAGTCCGTGACCGAATCGTTGAACTTGCCGTGCTTCGCCAAGGCGATTCCGCGATCGAGGTACGCGCCCTCGAGATTGTGCTCGAGCTGCTCGGCGGGCTCCGGATAGGGAATGTTAGCGGCGAGCTTTGCCGCCTGGATCGCTCTGATGGTCTTGATGGTATCGGTGAAGCCAGCGATCGCATGATCGCCCTGGCCGATGCGATCATAGCTAATCGCGCGGTTGAGCATTGCATCGGGGTATTTCGGCCGAAGCTCGAGTGCCACGTCATAGTCGGAGATCGCCTCCATGTATTGCCGGCCTTCGCGGTATGCCTGGCCGCGGCCGTTGTAGAGCTCGGCGCGTTCGTTGTTGGTCAGGCCCTTGTCATTCAAGGCATCGGTGTATTCCCTGATCGCATCCTGGTAGTCACCCGATGCGAATGCAGCCTTCGCCTGCGCGACATGCGCGCTGGAATCCGCGCTTGCGAGGCTGGTTACTCGAACGCAAACTGAAATCGTGATGACGGCGAGACTGCTTCGCAGGAGACCATGCATGGCTGATCCGCGTCCGATAATAATGCCTTGGAAAATGGGTAAGAAGAGCGGGCGGGGACGCCCGCCGCCACTTCGGAGATTACCTCGTTCTGTAGTGGCGGCGGGCGTCGCGCCCGCTCTTCTTGCTCTCGAGCCAGCAGATTGTCATTCCGCGCGAGCCGCCGCGCCAGCAAGGCGACCAGGAATCAAGGCGAAGCGATGCGCTTCGGCATGCATACGTTTGCTCGGCATTCGCCATTGCGGTGTCGACCGCAGCGGCCTTAGCTTCCTCGAGCAACGCTCGGAAATGGCGCTTAAAAGTTGCGGATTTTTCTTGATTCAATTCTTTCACAAGCTCCAAAACTACAGAGCCAAAGCGGGCGCAGAACTCCCCTACGATGAGGCGGCCGCGTCCGGTGCGCTCGGCGGACGGCTCGATTCGATCAGTTTCGCGAAACGCTCCAGCTCGGTCTCCTGCATATCGGAGACGAGGCAGCATTCCGTCGCATCCTTGCGGAAGTGCACGACGTTGTAGCCCCTCCGCGTTAGCTCGTTGATGCGCGTCGCGCTTCCACCCTTGCCTGCGGGCCAGATGAAGAGATTGATGAGATGCGCCCATGCTGATAACCGACCGCCGCAAGCGGGC
>JASHPB010000301.1 GCA_030038355.1 Candidatus Binataceae bacterium | reverse complement strand
ACCGGCACGGGCCTCGTGCATACGGCTCCGGGCCACGGCTACGAGGATTTCGTCGTTGGCACGCGCTACGGCCTCACGCCCTACACTCCCGTCGATAACCAGGGTCTCTTCACCAAGGACGTTCCCGAGTGGGCGGGCCAGAACGTGTTCAAGGCCAACGACGCGATCGTCGAGTATCTGCGCGGTGCCGGCGTGCTGCTGCACGCGCACCAGTACAAGCACAGCTACCCGCATTGCTGGCGATGCCACAATCCGCTCATCTTCCGCGCGACGGAGCAGTGGTTTCTGAATATCGACCACGAAAATCTGCGCTCGCGAATCGTCGAGGCGATCGACGCGGTGAAATGGGTGCCGCCGTGGTCGCGCGACCGAATCCGCAACATGACCGAGACGCGCCCCGACTGGACGCTCTCGCGCCAACGCGCCTGGGGCGTGCCGATTCCAGCGCTCCGCTGTGCGAACTGCGCGGAAGTAGTGCTCGATGTCGAAACGATGAAGCGGGTCGAGGAAATCTTCCGGCGCGAAGGTTCCGACGCCTGGTTCGCGCGGCCAGCTGCTGATTTCGCCGCGCCCGGGCTCGCGTGCGGAAAGTGCGGCAGCGACAAGTTTGAAAAGGAAGAAGACGTCCTGGACGTCTGGTTCGATTCCGGCTCGTCGCAGAACGCAGTGCTCGCGGAGCGCCCTGAACTCCGATGGCCAGCAGATGCGTACCTCGAAGCCGTTGAGCAGGCGCGCGGATGGTTCGGCTCGTCGCTCGTATGCTCGGTGGCGGAACGCGGCAGGGCGCCCTTCGGCAGCGTGATCAATCACGGACTCACCGTCGATGAGAAGGGCCGCAAGATGTCGAAGTCGCTCGGCAACTCGCCCGACGCAGTCGAGGTGGTGAACCGAATCGGCGCCGACGTGCTGCGGCTAGTGTATGCGTCGCTCGACTACACGACCGAGATCGCGCTCGGCGATACGATTTACGCTGCGGTCGGCGAGTCGTATCGCAAGATTCGCAACACCTGCCGCTACATGCTCGGCAACCTCGCCGACTTCGATCCGGCACGCGACCCGGTCGAGTACTCCTCGATGCTGGAGTTCGATCGCTACGTCCTGGCGCGCCTCGAGACGCTGAAGGACGACGTGTGGCGCGCCTACGAGGCGTTCGATTTCCAGGCGGCGCACCAGGCGATGCAAAATTTTGTCGTCGTCGATTTGAGCTCGCTCTATATCGATGTCGCGCGCGACCGTCTCTACTGCGACGGCGCAAAGTCGCGCGAGCGCCGCTCGGCGCAGACCGCGCTCTTCATCATCCTCGATAGTCTCGTCAGGATGCTCGCGCCGATCATTCCGTACACCGCCGACGAGGTTTATTCGTACGTCCCGGGTGAGCGCGTTGAGAGTGTTCATCTGCTGACGCTAAATCCCGTCCATCCGGAGTGGCGCGACGCAGAGCTCGAAAAGAAGTGGGAGTGGCTGCTCGGAATCCGCGACGAAGCGCTCAAGGTGCTCGAGAAAATGCGCCAGGAAAAAGTCATTGGCGCGCCACTCGATGCCGCGCTCGGACTGCATCTGGTGTCACCGCTCGTTGCGCTAAACGAAGTCGTCGACGAGCTCAAGGAACTTTTGATCGTGTCGAGCGTCTGGATTCTCGGCCCCGACGAACTCCGGCAAATCGCGGATTTGCGAGGCTCGGCCGAGGCCGATGATTTCTCCAACCAAGGTACCTTCTACAGGATCGCCGGCAATCCGGAATCGCCGTCGCTGGCAATCGCCGGCATCCATGCGCCGGGAATCAAGTGCCAACGATGCTGGTGCTACTTCGACGACGGCGGCGACCCGGAGCTATGCCCGCGGTGCCGCGCCGTGGTGCGAGCCTGACCTCGTGAGCGCCGAAGTGGCCGTTGCCGCCGAAGAGAGCGCGCCGCCCTCGGGCCGCCGTCCGTTCTGGCGCCTTCTCCTCTTCCTGACGATTCCAATCGTTGTCCTCGACCAGGTGACGAAGCTACTTGTCAGCTCACGGATGGACCTGTACGGGAACATCACCCTGATTCGGCACTATCTGGACCTTACGTTCACGCGAAATCCCGGCGCCGCGTTCAGTATGTTCGCGACCATGCCGCCGTGGATGCGTATCGGGCTGCTGGTGACGTTTATCGCGATCGCGATCATCGTACTTATCGTGCTGCTCGCTCAGTGCGAGCGGATCGATCTGACTTCGATCGCATTCGCGCTGATCCTGGCCGGCGCCGCCGGCAACCTGATTGATCGGCTGACGCGCGGCTTCCAGGTGATAGATTTCATCCGCGCGCACTATTACGACCTGAACTGGCCCGTGTTCAACGTCGCCGACAGTGCGATTTCGATCGGCGTCGCCCTGATTGTTATCGGCACTCTGTTCGGCTCCTCGCACGAAAAGCCTCGCCAAGGCTGAAGCGGCGCATGCTCGTTTGACGCCTTCCGAGTCCGGGGACTAAGGTCGAGGCTGCGACGCACGATACGCGAAAGGAGTGCCCGCCATGGCGACATCTATCAATACAGTTACCGGAACCATGTCTCCCGAGCAGCTCGGCACCACCCTGATGCATGAGCATCTGCTGATCGGATGGGCCGGATGGGAGCTGGATTGCGCGGCGCCCCGCTTCGACCGCAAGGTGGCACTCAAGAACTGCATCGAGCGGCTCAAAGAGGTACGCGACCTCGGGCTCAAGAGCTTCGTCGATCCCTGCCCGATGGACATCGGGCGCGACGTGACCTTTATGGCCGAGGTAGCCGACGCGACCGGCGTCAACATCATCTGCGCGACCGGACTTTACAAGGAAGACCTCGGCAACACCGCCTATTTCAAACAGCGCTCCGTCGATGACATCGCGGACGTGTACGTGAGCGAGATTCAAAAGGGCATCGGCACGACCGGCATTCGCGCCGGCATCATCAAGTGCGCCACCGGCAAAGGCCAGGTGACGAAGTACGAAGATACGTGCCTGCGCGCCGCTTCGCGCGCGCACAAGAAGACGGGTGTGCCGATCACGACGCATACCGAGGATGGCACGATGGGCCGCGAGCAGCTCGATATCTTCGCCTCGGAGGGCGTCGACCTAAGCCACGTGATCATCGGGCATAGCTGCGGCGCCTCGGATTTGCGCTACCACACGGACATGCTGGACCGCGGATGCACTCTCGGCTTCGATCGCTTCGGCCTCGATTTCCTGCATCCGGACAAGCTCCGCCTTGCGGCTCTGATTGGCCTCATCGGCGTCGGTTACGAATCGCAGCTCGTGCTCTCGCACGACACCGTCGCATGCTGGCTCGGCCGCGGCATGGAACTTCCGCCAGATTTGGCGAGGAAGATCGAGAACTGGACGCCAACGCACGTATTCAAGAACATCGTGCCGTCACTAAAACGAGCGGGCGTAAGCGAAACGAAGATTCACACCCTGATGGTGGAGAATCCGCGCCGCTACTTCCAGGCGTAGTTCGGGGCTTTAAGAAGCAAAGAGTCGGGAGGGATGGTTGGCTCTAGTCCATCCCTCCCGTGCGCTTCATTTTGCTGGGCCTGCCCCGTCGGCCTGCATGCCCGACGATTCCGCCTGCGAACGCCATTTGTCGATCGCTTCTACAGTGAACCGCCAATCGCTCCCGACCCGGAAAGCCGGAATCTGGTTGCGCTTGAGCATCCTGTAGATCGTCGAGGGATGAACGCGCAGGTAATTGGAGACTTCCTGGACGGTTAGGACCCTGCTCTTCATTACGTCAAAACGTTCCATATAACACCTCAGCGTCCCGCGCCTCCCCCACTTCTCCACTATCAAGCCAGAGAATCGGCCCAAAGCCCGGCGAGCTTTAATATGCATTTACGACAACACAGACGAGCAGTGTGTGCAAGCCTGTTTCAGGGCTGAAACAAAAATTCTGTCAAATAGTATCCGTCTTGACGTGGATTAGATTAAAGATACAACAATTTGCTCGAATTGCAGCTTCTGAGTAAATGCGTGACCCAGCCGATCAAGTAGCACGAATTCCACAGAATCGGCTCGGCGCTTCTTGTCCAGCCTGAGCGCTCGCACGAACTCAGCGCCATTCCATCGCGATGGCATCTCCGTCGGGAGGCCAGCGCGTGCGAGAAGCCGTTTCATACGTGAAGCTTCGTCGGCAGATAGCCCGGCGTAGTTAACTGACAGTTGCAATGCTGCAACTGTTCCGATCGCGACCGCCTCGCCGTGAAGATAGCGTCCGTATCCGGAACTTGCCTCAATCGCGTGGCCTACTGTATGCCCGAAGTTCAGAATCTTGCGGAGCCCATCCTCACGCTCATCTGCCGAAACGACTGCAGCTTTATGCTCGAGTGACCGTGCGACGACAGCTTCGAGCACTCCACCCTTCCTTGCGAGTATCGCATCGAGATCGCGCTCCAGGTCGCCAATCATCGGCGCATCCATGATTGCGCCGTACTTGATCACCTCTGCCAAACCTTCGCGGAATTCACGGTCCGGCAACGTGCTGAGTGTCGCGACATCGGCAACGACGAGCCGCGGCTGATGGAACGCTCCTATCAGATTCTTCGCCAGCCGATGATTGATCCCGGTCTTGCCGCCGAGTGCCGAATCCACCTGCGCCACCATCGTGGTCGGCACCTGCACGATTGCGAGACCTCGGAGATAAGTGGCGGCGGCGAAACCGGCGAGATCGCCGACCACACCCCCGCCGAGCGCGAACACGGCGCTCGCGCGATCGAGCTCGGCCTCCGTCATGCGATCGTAAATGGTGCCCAGCACATCGAGCGATTTGCTCGCCTCCCCCGCGGGAATCGTTATGGTCACCGGCTTGAAGCCCGCGTTGCGAAGCGCTGCCGTGCTGCGTTCGCCATACAGAGGGCCGACGGTCGAATCGGTGACGATTGCAGCGCGCCCCGGGTTGAGCCCCGCGTCGATCGCGAGGCGACCGAGACCATCGAGCACTCCCGCGCCGGCGTAAACGTCGTGCGAGGCCGGGCCGAGTTCTACGCGGAAGGCACGCATCGCTTGTAAGCGCGCGCGGCAAACTCAGCGAGCACGCGATCGGCCGCATCTTCGATTGAAATGTTAGAGGTGTCGATAGCGACGTCGGCGCGTGCGTAGGCCGCCCCCCGCTCGCTCATCAGCTCGCGCACCCGCTCCAGGAGCGGCTTTCCACCTTCCAGCAGCTTTGGCCGCTTGGCCGGTGAACGTCCGACGCGCGCCGCAATGACCTCGGGTTGCGCAGTGAGGCAGATCACGACACCGCATCGCTTGAGCGCCGCGGCGTTCGCTTCGTCGATCAGTACGCCGCCCCCAGTCGATACCACCGCGGGATAGTCGCCGTGGCAGAGCGGGCAGTGACGCCGCTCACCTGCGATCGTGGCAATTACTTGGCGCTCGAGCGCGCGAAACTCTGCCTCGCCGTCGGCGCTGAAAATCGCGGCGATCGGACGCCCCGCGCGCGTGACGATCTCCGCGTCACTATCGAGAAATCTCCAGCCAAGGCGCGCCGCGACGGCGCGTCCGACAGCGCTCTTGCCTGTCGCCATGAAGCCCGTGAGGATGAGTTTGGGAGTCATTCGAGGACTCGCCCCGAGCGCGCTCAATAGGCGCGCACCTGTTCGAGATAACCCCGCCAGTTGCGTTCGATCTCGGTTCGAGAATCGCCGCCGAATTTTTCCAGGAATGCATCGGCCAGCACGAACGCGACGACCGCCTCGGCAATCACGGCGGCCGCGGGAATCGCGCAAACGTCCGAGCGCTCGATCGTGCCGACCGCTTCCCGCTTGGTCTTGGTGTCCACCGACCGGAGCGGCTGCATCAACGTCGAGAGCGGCTTGAACGCTACGCGAAGTCGCAGCGGCTCGCCCGTCGTCATGCCGCCCTCGGTGCCGCCCGAGTTGTTCGAATGACGTGTGAAGCGACGCTCCTTCTCGTCGTAGCCGATTTCGTCGTGCAGCGCGGAACCGCGTACGCGGCCCGCCGTAAATCCGATTCCGAACTCGACGCCCTTAGTCGCCTGCAGGCTCATCAGCGCGTGCGCGAGCCGCGCGTCGAGCTTCCTATCCCACTGCACGTGGCTGCCGAGCCCAACGGGAAGCCCTGCGGCGACAACCTCGACGATCCCGCCGAGAGTATCGCCGGTCTCCTTGCACGCATCGATTTCGGCGATGATTTTGCGCTCGGCTTCCGGATCGGCGACGCGCACCTGCGAGGCTTCCGTAATCCGCGCGAGTTCTTCCAGCGAAATAATGTCAGCCCGGGTCTTCGCTTCGGTTGCGCCGATACTGACGACGTAGCCAAGCACCGAGATTCCGAACGGCTTCAGAAGCTGCTTGGCGAGGCCACCAATCGCAACGCGCGCCGTCGTTTCTCGTGCCGATGCGCGCTCCAGCACGTCGCGGATATCCTCGAGGTTGTATTTCAGCACGCCCGCGAGGTCGGCGTGTCCGGGGCGCGGCCGCGTCACGACGCGCGACTCTTCCCAATCCGCCGGCTTCACCGACATCCGTTTGGTCCAGTTCGTGAAATCGCGGTTCTCGATTATGAAGGTGATCGGGCTGCCGATACTCTTGCCGAAGCGGATTCCGGAGACCGGTCGCACTTCGTCCTTTTCGATGAGCATCCTGCCACCGCGCCCGTAGCCCTTCTGCCGGCGCGCGAGGTCCTGGTTGACGGCGGCGAGATCGATCTCGAAACCTGCGGGGACACCCTCGATCACGGCCGCCAGTTCGGGTCCGTGCGATTCGCCGGCGGTGAGAAAACGAAGCATCAATAAATCGTCCCATTCCACGCATTCGCGCGGGTACGTCGATTCAACCAGACTCAAGCGGATCGGGAAAGCGGGTGCGAGCGCGCCTGATGATATAGATTGCTGCGAGGCGCGCCGCGGCGCGCCGCCCCTAATGCAGGCGAACGTCGTTCTGGTCGGCCCGGCGCACGGCTTCGATGCACTGACCTACTCGATTCCGAGCGCGCTCGAGGGCCGCGTCGCCCCCGGGCATCGTGTGCTCGCGCCGCTCCGCTCGCGCAAGGTCACGGGCGTCGTCACCGAGATTGGCGAGACCCTTTCCGAGACCGCGCTTAAGCCGATTCTTGAGGTGATGGAGGAGCGGCCGCTTTTCGATCGCGCGCATCTGGAGCTGATGAAATTCCTCGCCAATTACTACATGGCGGCCCTCGCCGACGCCTACCGGAGCGTCATTCCTTCAGTCGCTCGCGTCGAATCGCGTGCGGCATACAAGCTCGATCGCGCACCCGATCCGCTCGCTCGCGCCTCGTTCACTCGCGTCGAGCGTGCGATCTTCGAAGCGCTGGCCAAACGTCCGCAAAGTGCGCGCCGGCTCGAAAAGCTCGGTCCGCTGAATGAAATCCGTTCAGCCGTCGCGCGGATGCTCGCCAACGGGATCGTCGCGCGCCAGGATTCGACCCGCGGGCGCCATCGTGAGACCGCCGATCTAGTGGCGCGGCTGACAGGCGCCGCGCTCGGCAAGATTCGCGGTCCGAAACAGCGCGAAGTGGTAGCGGCGCTCGAGGCGGCGCATCCCGCAGGCCGCAACATCGAAGAATTGAAAATCGAGATTGCGGGCGCCGCGCCGATTCTTCGAAGCCTCGAACGCCACGGCCTGATCGAGATTATAAGGGCCGACCTCGCTTCGACCGGCGTGTTGCCCGGTCTCGACCTCACCGACGAGCAGAAAATCGCCGTGGATGCCGTTGCGCCGGCTATCGAGCAGCGCCGCTTCGAGGCGTTCCTGCTCTGGGGCGTCACCGCGAGCGGCAAGACCGAGGTTTACCTCAACCTAGCGGCGCGCACTCTGAGCGCCGGGCGTAAGGTGCTCGTCACGGTCCCAGAAATCGCGCTCGCCGATGAGCTCGTGCGTGCGTTTCGCGCGCGATTCGGCGCGATGGTAGGAGTGGCGCACAGCGCGCAGAACATAGCGGAAAGATGGGCGAGCTGGATGGCGGCGATTGCTGGCGAGGCGCGAATCATGATCGGTCCGCGCTCTGTAATCTTCGCGCCGCTGCCTGACGCTGGCCTGATCGTCGTCGATGAAGAGCATGACGCTTCTTACAAGAACGAAGAAGGCATCCGCTATCACGGCCGTGACCTCGCAGTCGCGCTCGGCGGTTATTCGAAGTGCCCCGTCGTGTTAGGCTCGGCCACTCCTTCGGCCGAGTCGTTCACCAACGCGCGGCGCGGTCGCTACCGGCTGCTGCGTCTCACGCGGCGCATCAACGATCGCCCGCTCGCCGATGTCGAGGTGATCGATCTGCGGCGCGGGGCCGCGGCGCGCCCTCCAGCCGCGAGTGCCAACTGCGATAGCAAGCCTGACGACTCAGTCCCGCTTTCTACCGAGCTGATGGAGGCTCTCCGAGCCAACCTCAGCGCCGGTGGCCAGAGCATGGTGTTCCTCAACCGCCGCGGCTATCACAACTTCCTGCAATGCCATGCGTGCGGAGTAGTCGTTGCGTGCCCCAACTGCTCGGTGAGCATGACGTTTCATCTGCGCGATCGCTCGCTTAGATGCCATTACTGCGGAAATCGAATCGGCGCTCCCGATGAATGCCCCGAGTGCCATGCGTTCGGCCTTCGCGGCGAGGGCTTCGGCACCGAGCGGCTCCAGCAGCGGCTCTCAGAGCTGATGCCCGAGGCGCGGATCGAGCGGATGGACTCAGACACTAGCGGACGAAGGGGGGCGCGCGCACGAATTCTCGCGGCGCTTCGCGCCGGCGAAGTAGATATCCTGATCGGCACGCAGATGATCACCAAGGGCTTCGATTTTCCCGACGTGACGCTCGCGGCGGTGGTGATGGCCGACCTCGGACTCAACCTTCCCGACTTCCGCTCAGCCGAACGTACCTTCCAATTGCTGACGCAGATCGCAGGACGCGCCGGCCGCGGCGCGCGCGCCGGCCGCGTTGTTATCCAGACCTACACGCCCCATCACTACAGTATCCGCGCGGCGCGCGACCAGGATTACGCGCGCTTCATTCGCCGCGAGTTGGAACTCAGGCGCGAACTGATGTATCCACCGTTCGCGCGGCTTGCGATGGTGCGAATCGAAGGGGCAGAGCCGCAATTAGTGGCGCGCATTGCGGATGCCGCCGCAGCCTCGCTCGCGAACTGCGCGAGCCCCGAGGGACTTCGCGTGCTCGGGCCCGCGCCGGCGCCGATCGAGCGCATCAAACAGCGCTACCGCTGGCAGGTGATGCTGAAATCGCGGGAACTCCGCCCGATGCGCGCCGCGCTCGCCGCGATGCGCGGCGAAGTCGGCCCACTCGCTGAGCGCGACAAGGTGCACCTGATCATCGATATCGATCCGGTGAGGATGCTGTAGGCAGATTGATAATGAGTACAGACGAAGACCACAATCATGCGCAGGTGCCGCCCGCCCGCCATTCATTCGAAGCCGTGATGCGTGACGGCGCGATCATCCGCGTGCGCCAGCACGGCCAGCTTGATGGGCCGCGCCTCGTGCTGAGCCATGGCAACGGCCTCGCGATCGACGGCTACTTTCCATTCTGGGGACTGCTCCGCGAGCGTTACGAAGTCGTGCTGTTCGACATGCGCAATCACGGTCGCAATCCGCTGCACACGATCGAAGCTCACAAGTGGGAGAATTTTCCCGGCGACCTCGAGGCGATCATTCACGCGATAAATCGTGAGCTCGGCGCCAAGCCAGCCGCCGGCGTGTTCCATTCGCTCTCGGCCGTCGTCGCGGCGCATCACGCGCTCACCTACGGCCAGCGCTTCGCCGCGCTCGCGCTCTTCGATCCGCCGATCATGCCGCGCGAGGATCATCCTCTGCTCATGCAATTTCAGCTTGCGGACAAGGGCGGGCTTGCTGAGCGCGCCGCGCGGAGGCCGCCAAGCTACAAGGACCCGAGCGACCTCGCGCGCCAGTTCGAGCGGCGGCTCAAAGGATGGGTGCCGGAGGCTTACGACCTGATGGCGCGGGCAACGTTGCGCCACGACCGCGCGAGCGGAGAATGGGCGCTCGCCTGCCCGCGCGAATTCGAAGCGCATGTGTTTTCATCGGGTGGGAGCGGCGATCTGTGGAATCGCCTCGCGCACTGCCCGGTACCGTTCAAATTGATCTGCGGCGACGCGACTCGTGAGGACGCCGGCGTGCCCACCCTCATCGGCCGCGCGCTGGCGCAAGACAAGGGCGTCCCTTACGTCGCTATCTCGGGGACAACGCACTTTCTTCAGATCGAAAGGCCCGCCGAATGCATCCGCGCGCTGGAGGAGTTCCTCAGCCCGCTGGGCCTCGCCGCGTAAGTTAAGTCCGAGCCTGCCGTCATCCTGAGCATTGCGCCGAAGAATCCAAGGCCACTGATTCGCAGGCGAAAAAACGCGCGGGCGGGACGCCCGCCGCCACTGCGAAAAAATCGCTTCTTCCTTCTGTGGTGTCGGCGGGTGTTCCCACCCGCTGCTTGTTTGGACTGGCACGGCGGGCGAGCGCAAATCGCGCTAAGCGCCGAGCAGCTCTCTGCTATCGAGGATTTGGATGCTTTGATAAATTGACGGTCTGGACCCATGGCTCTCCTTCGGATCAGGAAATTCCCGGATGATGTGCTGAAAAAGCCAGCCCTGCCGGTGGAAAATATCAACGGCACGCTGGCACAGCTTCTCGACAGCATGGCGCAGACGATGTACGCGGCGCCGGGCGTCGGCCTCGCCGCACCGCAGATAGGAGAATCCCAGCGCGTGATCGTGATCGACACCGATCACGAAGAACCGGGCAAGCATCTCCTGAAGCTTATCAATCCAGAAATCATCGAGTCTGAAGGCAAGATCATTTGGGAAGAGGGATGCCTCTCGGTCGTGGATTACACCGCCGACGTCGAACGCGCCAAGCATGTACTTGTCCGCGCCTGGACGCCCGATCAGAAGCAGATCGAAATCGAAGGCGACGAGCTGCTCGCGGTTGCGCTGCAGCACGAAATCGACCACCTCAACGGCAAGCTCTTCATCGACCGCATCAGCCGTATCAAGCGCGAACTCTACAAGCGCAAGCGCATCAAAATGTTGAAGGAGGGCAAGACCGATCTCGACGAGCGTCCCTCCAAGGTCCTGATTTAGTCTCACGGCTCCACTGAAAATCATATTCATGGGCACGCCCGCTCTGGCGGCCCGTATGCTCGAACGTCTTGCCGCCGAGCGTGAACGATTCCCGGTTGTTGCGGTCGTGACTCGACCCGACCAGCCGCGCGGACGAAGACTCGCGATGGAACCGAGCGAGGCTGGCGCGGTCGCGACGCGGCTTCAAATTCCTGTCCTCAAGCCGGTGAAAATCCGCACAGCGGAGTTTGTTGCCGAGTTGAAATCGTACGCGCCGGATCTGATCGTGGTCGCCGCCTACGGTCGAATCCTGACGCAGGCGATCCTCGAGGTGCCGCGCCTCATGCCGATCAACGTTCACGCCTCGCTGCTGCCGCGGCATCGGGGAGCCTCGCCCATCGAAGGCGCGATCCTCGCCGGCGACGCGGAGACCGGCGTCACGATCATGCGCGTGGTCGAGGAGCTGGACGCCGGGCCGATGCTTCTCGAGCGCTCGATTCCAATTGAACCCAACGATACGCAGGGCAGGCTGAAGGAGAAGCTCGCGGAGCTCGGCGGCGCGGCGCTGATCGGAGCGCTCGAGCTATTCGCGCGGGGAGAAATCGTCGAGACGCAACAAGATGAATCCCTCGCGACCTTCACGAAGATAATCGAAAAGAAAGACGCCGTGATCGATTGGAGGCGCCCGGCCCTCGAAATCGAGCGCGCCGTCCGTGCCTACGACCCGTGGCCGGTCGCGCGCACCGGCATCGGCGGCGAGGACCTGCTCATCTGGCGCGCGCGCGTCGAGAACGATGCGGCGCCCGCGGCGACGGCCGGAACGATCGTGAGTATCAAGCCCGAAATCATCGTGCAGTGCGGCATGGGCCGCCTCACGCTCATCGAAGTTCAGGCTCCCGGGCGCAAACGAATCGCGAGCGGCGACTTCGCGCGGGGCAAACGCCTCGAAATTGGCGCTCGGCTCGGCACATGAGCGAACGGAAACACACGAGAAGCCGCGGCGCACATCGGGAGAGCTCGCGCGCGCATCGGGAGGGAGTAGAATCGCGCCGCGCCGCACTCGAAATCGTTCGGCGCGTTATCGACGATGGCGCGTACGCCGACCTCCTTCTCGGCGAGCGGCTGCCCGCCTTCCTGCCTGTCGACCGTCGCCTCGTCACGCGGATCGTCCTCGGCACGATGGCGTGGCTTGGCCGCCTCGACTACGAGCTCGAAAAACTTACGGCGCGCCCGCTCGGCGGAATCCAACCCGTGGCGCTCGCCATCATGCGCACCGCGCTCTACCAGCTCCGCTTTCTCGATCGCACTCCCGCACACGCGGTAGTCGATACTGCAGTGACGCTCGCCAAGGAGACGCGCGAGGCGAAGCTCGCCGCGGGTTTTATCAACGCGGTGCTGCGGCGCGCGACGCGCGAGACAATCGCGATGCCGCGGCGCGAGGAGAACGAAGTTCAGCATCTCGCGGTCAAATGGTCGCATCCGAAGTGGATGATCGAGCGGTTCATCGCGTGGTTCGGAGTCGACGCGGCGGAGCGCCTGATGGAAGCCGACAACGAGGCGGCGCCCAATGTGATTCGGCTGAATCTGGCACGCGGCACTCGCGAGGAGATCCTGGCGCGGCTCGAGTCGGAAAATTTTCAAATCGCGCCGGGCGGACGCTCGCCGGAGACGGCGATTCTCGCGAGCGCGCCTTTGATGGATTCGCGAGCGTTCGCCGCAGGCCTTTTTCAGGTACAATCTGAAGCGTCGCAGATCGTTGCCCGGATGCTCGCGCCCGCGGCCAACTCGATCGTCGCCGACTGCGCGGCCGCTCCTGGAGGCAAGGCAACACATCTCGCAGAGCTTGCGGGCCTCGAGGCTCGAATCGTCGCGCTCGACCGGAATCCGCACGGACTCGTCAATGCGCGCGCGCTCGCGAGACGGCTGGGTCATCATGTCGCCGTTGTGCAGGCAGACGTGACAGCCGGTGTGCCGCTAAAGCCCGCTGCGTTCACGCATGTGCTGCTCGACGCGCCTTGCACGGGACTCGGCACCATGCGCGAGCATCCGGAGATAAGGTGGCGGCTGAAGCCCGCCGCTCCCGCGCGGATGGCGAAGCTGCAGCTCAAGATGCTCGAAAGCACCGCCGCGCTCGTTAAGCCCGGCGGCGCAATTGTGTACGCGGTTTGCAGCTTCGCGCCCGAGGAAGGCGACGACGTGGTCAAAGCCTTCCTCGGTGCCCATCAGGAGTTCGAAATCGATCGGCATCCGCCGAACTACGATGAGATAAGCGACTTGCTCGACGAGCGCGGCGCGCTGAAAACGCGGTCCGACATTGGCGACCTCGACGGTTTTTTTGCGATGCGTATGATTCGCCGAGCGTGATTCGCGCGCCCCGCCGCGGCACGATTACGCTATGGCAACTACTCCAGACCTGACCACGCAGGACGTCGCACTCGCGCGCTACAATACCTGGATGGATGAGCGACTCTACGCGCTGGCGGGGACGCTCAGCGACGAGGAGCGCAAGCGCGACGTGAGCGCGTTCTTCAAATCTGTTCATGGCACGCTGAATCACCTGCTGCTGACGGATCGCGTGCAGCTTGGACGATTTATCGGCGCGGAGCGGACACGCTCGCGCGACGAAAGTGGCCAAGTTATCGAAATTCGTTCGCTGGGGCAGGAATTTTAGGCCGCTTTCGCGACTCTGCGTCGCGAGCGCGCACATACCGATGCGACGATCGAATCGTGGACAGCGGAAATCACGCCCGAGTTCTTGGCGCGCACAATGAAATGCGATGCGATGTCGCAACCCGGCCATTACTGCGTGCCGATGAGGGTTGCCGTCACGCACTTCTTCAACCATCAGGCGCATCATCGCCGACAGATCACTACGATAATGAGTCAGCTAGGCCGCGACGTCGGTGTCACCGATTTCATGGCGATGCTTCGCGAGCAGACAGGGTGAACATGGCAGCCTCGTTTTCAGCGCGCGAGTCAGATACAGAAGTTAACGGGAGACACCGATGGACGAAGCAGTCGCGCAAAAACTGAAGGCGCTCGACGAGGCCATCGGCCGCCACGTGCGGCCGGACTCATTTCCGCTGGCGATTCGGATGCTCGCACCCGGCGAGTCGCTACCCGAAGGCCTGCGTATCCCGAGCCGGAGCCTGGGCGAGCACTGGATCGTCTGCCAGTCGATCGGTGTTGCACGCCGCTACGGATGGGGAATCGCGGTCGGCAAGGAAGACGTGATTTGTCCGCTGTCCGCGATTGCATTCGGCTTTCGCAAGCCCAACGACGAATACCTGCACGGCTTCGCTTCCGTCGGCATGTACTGCGAGAACGAAGACGCCGCGAGACGGCTTGAGGCCGGTACCTGGCGCTTCGAGCCCGACAGTTACGATTACGTATGCGTCGCGCCGATTTCGCGCACGACTTTCGAGCCGCACGTGATCGCCATCTACGCCAACAGCGCGCAAGTGATGCGATTGGTCAACGCGGCTCTCTATCGACGTGGAGGCAGAATCGAGAGCACGACCGGGGGGCGGCTCGACTGCGCCGAAATTGTAATCCAGACCATGAAAACCGCGGCGCCGAAGGTGATCATCCCATGCAACGGCGACCGGGTGTTCGGCATGGCGCAGGATACCGAGATGGTCTTCGCGTGCCCCTGGGAATCCGTTGACGACCTGCTGGAGGGCCTCGAGGGAACATACAAGGGCGGTGTCCGTTACCCGATTCCGGTCGCGATGCGCTCGACGGTGACAATGCCGAAGCATTACCAGGAACTCTTCAAGATGCTCGAGGAGCAGGAGAAAGCGAAGGGTTGATCGGGTTGGGAGTCGCTCCAGGAGCTATCGTGGAAGTAGTCGACAAGCTCGCGCCCTCGATTCTGTCGGCCGACTTCGCGCGCCTCGGCGATGAGGTGCGCAGGGTCGAGGAGGCCGGCGCCGATCTGATCCACTTCGACGTGATGGACGGGCACTTCGTACCCAACATCTCCATCGGCATCCCGGTGATGGAGTCGCTCCGCAAGGCGACTAAGCTACCGCTCGACGCCCACCTGATGATTTCCGAGCCGGAAAAATACGTCGCGCGCTTCGTCAAAGCGGGCGCCAGCTCAGTCTCGGTGCACTCGGAAGTATGTCCGGATATTCGCAAGATCGCCCAGCTTATCCGCTCGGCCGGTGCGCGCGCGTCGATCGGAATTAGCCCGGAGACGCCCGCGGACCGCGTGCTCGCGCACGCTGACCAGATCGACATGATCCTCGTGATGAGTGTGCATCCGGGGTTCGGCGGCCAGGAGTTTATTCCTTCGGCGCTGGAAAAGCTTCGTTACATCCGCAGGGAGCTGAAGCGCCGCGGACTCGCGCTTGACGTCGAGATCGACGGCGGCGTCAAACTCGACAATATCGCCGAAGTGAAGGCCGCGGGCGCTAACGTGTTCGTCTCAGGCTCGGGCATTTTTGGCCACAGTGACTACGCGCAGATAATCGATCGGATGCGCCGCACCGTGGCGTCAACTCCCCTTAAGTTGGAGCAGCAGTGACCGGTTGTTACGCGTTCGTGGCGGCCTTGGCCGCATGGCTGTTGATGGTGCCGCCGCCATTGACTCCGCACGGAATGTATCAGCACGATCCCGACCCGAACGCGCCGCTTTCCAAGTGGGAGAACTTCGGCCAGTTCGGCGGCGCCTCCGATTGCGAGCGCGAGCGTGGCCGCCTCAGCAATTTTCTCCTCGACCCGACGATGCTAGCGAATGAAGAGAAACAGCCGCAATGGTACGCCGACTACGCGAGGAAAAGACTCGACGCCTCGAAGTGCGTAGAGGACGACGACCCCCGCCTGAAGAATAAGAACTAAGCGGCGCGACAGCCCACCCTCGCACGGGCTGCCATCGGATGATATAAAGGTAAGCCCTGAATTCCCGACAAGCGACGTGGCATACGGGGTGTAGCTCAGCCTGGCCAGAGCACTGCGTTCGGGACGCAGGAGTCGCTGGTTCAAATCCAGTCACCCCGACCATCCTTCCCTTGAGGCCCACACACAATCCATGACCCTTACGATCCTGCTGATAGCAGCGTACCTCATCGGTTCGATTCCGTTCGGCGTCATAATCGGACGGCTCCGCGGCTTCGATCCGCGTACCGTCGGCTCGCGCAATATCGGGATGACCAACGTAGCGCGCGCCGGCGGCACGACAGCGGCCGCGCTGACGCTCCTCGGTGACGCGCTGAAGGGCGCAATCCCGGTCGCGTTCGCGCGCTTCGACGGCTTCAGCCCGAAGGTGATCGCCGCGACGGGGTTCTGCGCATTTGTCGGAGCGATCTGCTCGGTGTTCCTCAGGTTCCGCGGCGGCAAGGGCATCTCTGCCGCGCTCGGGATTTGGATCGTAATCTCACCCGCCACCACGGCGGTGCTGCTGGTGGTCTTCGGAATTCTCGCTGGCAGCACGCGGATCATCTCGCTCGCCACGATGAGCGCGGCGATCGCGCTGCCGCCCACGGTTGCGATTCTCGGCCTGCCGCGCCATTACCTGCTGCTCGCGATCCTGATGACCGCGCTCGCTCTGTTTCGCCATCGCGAAAATATCGCGCGCCTCATGAGCGGCGAGGAAAAGCAGCTCAAACCGAAAGATAGCCAAACTGGTTAGTGCCCGCCTGGTGGTCAAACGCCCACTCCGGCGGCATCGCCGCCTCATAATGCCTACGAAATGCCCTTGATTTGTGCGGCGTCGTGATGGCATCTCGCTTGCGACGTAGCGGCCACCAGTTGGCGTTGTGCGCGGGGTTTGATTAGGTAGCAATCGCGCTCAGCTTCAGGAGGGACGCCATGACCAACGCCGAAATGAAAGAAGCGGTAATCGAGTTTCTCAAAGAGTTCGAGGATCCCGATCCAATCCGGCTTGAAACGATGGTCGCCGACAATTTCGAGTACTCGGTGATCACCAACATGCCCGGATTCGAGCCGATGCGCGGCAAAAAGAGCGTGCACGGCTTCGCCAAGGGTCTCAAGACGATGCTGCCGAACGGGCTCAACATGAAGATCGGCACAATCATCTGCGAAGGTAATCACGCCGCGGTACAGGCCGAGTCGAATACGACCGCAGCAAACGGCAAAAAATACGCAAATCGCTATCATTTCTATTTTCGCTTCGAAGGCGACAAGATCGCCGAGGTGCGCGAGTATTGCGACACTAATCACGCGCGCGAGGTGTTCGCCGCCTGAGTCCGCAGGATCGGGGGCTTGCGCCATCCTTGACGGATGCGAAATGTTGGAAGGGCGCCCGATCAGGCGGATCGGACGAGGAACGAACAGGAGTCATATGAAAAAGGTCGAGGCGATCATCAAGCCGTTCAAGCTCGATGAGGTCAAGGAAGCGCTCTCGAGTATCGGGGTGCAGGGTCTCACCGTGAGCGAGGTGAAAGGTTTCGGCCGCCAAAAGGGGCACACGGAGCTTTATCGCGGTGCCGAGTACGTGGTTGATTTTCTGCCCAAGGTCAAGCTCGAGATCATCGTGTCGGATGAGCTCGCCACGCAGGTCGCCGAGACCATTGAGCGGGCGGCCCGCACCGGCAGAATCGGCGACGGCAAGATCTTCATCCTGCCGATCGAGGAGGTCGTGCGCATCCGGACCGGTGAGCGCGGCAGCAACGCACTCTAATCCAGCGCGGATCTAACAAACGAGGAGCGGCGGTTGGCGAAGGCCATCCGCCGCTGATTTTTTTCCCTCGTGCGTTAAACCGGACCGCGCCTCGCGCTGATCGTGTGACCACGATCAGCCCGCGGCACGGCGGGCGCCTGAAAAAAAGACTGCCCGCTTTTGAAACCATGCGCGCGCGTGTTAGTCCTTGTTCACCAGGCGTGGTGATAGCGCCGTGAGCCCAAGATGCGAAGCGTCAACGAAATCACTGAGGAAATTCTGGGTGGTCAAGGATTCGCCGTCCTACCGGGCCTGATGGACCCGGCGGACGCCGATGCGGCGCGCGCATCCGCGATCGCCGAAGCTTCAGCCGCTGGTTTCGCCGGCAATTCCGCGCGCAACGACAAGATCAAACACGGCACTGCCCGTGCGCTGCTTCATCAGGGCGAGCTGTTCGAGCGCCTCGTGCAGCATCGGAGGATTATCCAAATCGCAGAGGCGCTGCTCGGCGACGACATGACGCTCAGCTCATATTCGTGCCGTATCATGTGGCCGGGCGCGACCGAGATGGGCGTGCATGTTGACTATCCGTACTGGGCGATGCCTGAGCCGTTCGCGATACGGCCAGCGTTGATGCTGCAGGTCATATGGATGCTGCAGGATTTCACCGAGACGAATGGCGCAACGCTGGTCGCACCCAGGAGTCAACTGCTCGCGCGGCGCCCTGATCCCAAGCGCTTTAAGCGCGAGGCGATCAAGTTGACGGGCGCGGCAGGCACGGCGATCGTGGCGCACGGCTTGCTCTGGCATGACACTTCGCCGAATCTTACCGATGAACCGCGCGTTTCGCTGCTCATCAACTACGGCAACAAGGTGATTCGTCCACTGGATTCGCGGATCGGCGTGGTTCCGCCCGAAGTATTGGCACGAGCGACGCCGAAACTGCGGCAGTTGCTCGGTCTTGAATTCGGGCAGGCGCTGGGCCGCGACCTCAAGCGGCAGCGGCTTTACTAGTCCGATGAACGCCACCGGCTTCGCCTCATCGGACCGCCAGCGTGCGTAGAGTTCTGTTCCTCTGCTGCGGCGTCCTGCTTCTCGCCGCGCGTGGCACGTCATCGACCTGTCTGGCCGATATGATCGCGCAGCCGCCGGAGATCCAGCAGCCACCAGGCAATGGCGAGCCAATCACGATTAAAGTGGGTCTCTTCTTCCTGAACCTGGTCTCGCTCGATGAGCTGACTCAAACTTTCACCTGTACCGGATATCTGACGGAGAGCTGGCAAGATTCCCGTCTTGCATACACGCCTGCTCCGGGGGAGCCGCGCTCGCGCTACTACACAAAGGAGCACGTCTGGTTCCCATTGCTTCAATTCGACAATTCCGCGGCGCCGCGCGTACTGAGCTCCTACCTTCTAGTGGGACATGCCGACGGCACCATGAACTACATCGAGAAGTTCCAGGTCCGGGCGTCATCGAACATGAAGCTCCGCGCTTTTCCGTTCGATTCGCAGGACCTGGAAATTTATATCCACCCGTTCACCGGACAGGTGAATCGAATTGAGCTCGAGGTCAATCCCAAAAGCACTGGCATTTCGAACGCGCCCTACACTCCGTTGCCCCTCTGGCAAACGAGCAGCATCACCTATCGATCGGTTTCAGGCGAGATGTCCGGCGAGGCAGGCGCGATCGAAGCAGGTTCCCACGTCGTGTTCGGAATCCACGTGAAGAGAAATTCGGAGTACTACACGTTTCGGATTTTCCTGCCCCTCGCGCTGATGGTCGCAGTGTCGTGGGGCGTGCTCTGGATTCCTATCGACGATCTCAACAGCCAGCTCCTGATATCAGTAACGACGGTCCTTACGCTGGTGGCCTTCTCGGTCGCGCTATCGAACATCCTGCCGCCGGTCGCGCATCTAACGTTCTACGATGCATTCTTCCTGCTCTGTTTCCTGTTCATCCTCATCACGATCGGCGAAGCGTTGATCGTTCATGGGACGCATCGAAGAGTCGATCACGCCGCGGCAATCAAGATCAGGCGCGTCACGCGCGCGGCGCTACCGATCCTTTTCGTCGCCAGCTCCGCCGTGCTCGCCGTCGTGTTTATCTTGTTCTGAGTAGGGTTGGCTGTTCTCAATGTTCGCGCTTGAACCGATCCCATATTTCGGGCAGGGGGCGGCGTAAGCCACGACAGAGGATTATCGGGCCATTCTCGTAGGGCATCGCGTAAGGCGCGCCGAATGCGCCCACCACCTTGCTCGCGGCACAGATCTCACCCCAGCGATCGGGATCGCCGTTGACGTCGATAATCACGCTGCCATCGTAGCGGCGTGGGCCCCAGAAGTAGTACTGCAGTTGACCGCATATCGCGGGCGGCAGGCCATCTTGACGCCCGTAGACGTCGATTGCGGCCGCCTCGCCGTAGTCCTGCGCCATGATTGCGGCGCGCGATCGATCCTCGGGCGGTAGCGAGTGATACACGTTGGCGACCTGCTTTTCCATCTCGCGCCATCCGAGTTCATCGGAGAAGAGCTGGGTGAGCGGCGCACCGATTCCTTCGACCTCGACGGGCCGCGGCCTGAGATGCGTTCTGTCCAGGTAACGCGCGAGCGTCGCCGGATCGAGAATCGGCAGCATCACGGGAACAATCGGAAGCGTCATGATGAAGGCCAAAATGAACCATGCCGCCCGTAGCACGCGTCCCAGCTCCTCGCAGGCCACAGCACCAACCGCGAACATCGTCGGATAGGCGGGGAATAGGTAGTAGCTCTTGCCGTGCGAGTAGATGATCGCGGCAGTTGTGAAGATGAAAGCGATCGAAAGAAAGCGCGCCGGCTTCAGCCGCTCGGAAATCAGTGGCGTGATGAAACCGGATATCCAGAGCGGCGCCATCAACCAGTTCATCGCGAGGATTTGACCGATCTCGAACCTAAGCGGAGAGCCGGTGAGATTTCGATGCTGCGTCGCGTAGTGAATCGTGGCCAAAAACGGCCAGCCATGTAGCTGCTGCCAGATGAGGCTCGGCGCGCCGATCACAATCGCGGCAGCCGCTCCGTACCAGAGCTGGCGCCATGCAAGGATCCGGCGCGCCGCGGTCGTGATGATTCCAATTGCGAGACCGACTACCCAGATCGCGATTCCGTACTTGGCCTGGAAGGTTATGCCCGCCACTACGCCCGCCCACGAGATAGAGCTGCGCTCGCCGCGGAGAATTCCGCGCGCAAAGAGCCACGCGCAGAGCGTCCATCCGAGCGGCTCGAAGGCGGACGGTCCGAGCGTGCTACTGAGCGCGAGCAAGCCCGGCGCGATCGCGACCGCGACTGCGGCCATCCAGGCTGCAGGCTTGCCGCCGCCGAGAGTCCGCGCGAACTCGGCCGTGATTGGAATCAGCGCGAGCGCCGCGATAATCGCGGGGAGCCTGAGCAGGAACACGTTGACGCCGAAAAGTTGGGTGGCGGCCGCGATCAGTGGCACGAGCGGTGGCAAGTCGGCGTAGCCGAAGGCGGGATGCCGCCCGCATGCGATGAAGTAGAGTTCGTTGCGGAAGATGTCGTAACGGCTCGCGGTCAAAAGATAGATGATCGCGAGCACCAATACCGAAACCCAGACGATCGGATCGCCTTGTATCGCCGCGCGCGTATCGTCGATCCATCCACGATGAGACGGCGCCGCCGCTATCGGCGCCGTGCTTTCCCTTTGCATATCAATCCCTTCCGAGCGCATCGACACTTGCTTGCAAATCGAGCGCAATGATGGGAGCGTCGCGCCGGAGTACAAGAGCCAGATTCGATGCGTAACGCTATCAGAGCTTTGGGAGTAACTGTAGCGCTCGGCGCGATCGCGTTAGCTCCGGCGGCTATTCGCGCGCAAGCGCGGGACCCGAACGAGATCGCTCACACGAACTTCGTGCGGTTTTTGAACTTGCATCCAAATGTCGCAGCTGACCTGGCGAAGAATGCAAGCCTCGTCAACGATCCGAAATATCTAGGTAATCATCCGGGCTTGCAGGGCTTTCTTCGAAATCATCCGCGCGTGCAAAAGGATGTGCAGCTCGGGCCTGGAACCTATACCTACGCCAACGGACAAGCCGACTGGAAGCGCGCGCCTCTAACGGAGAGCCAGACGCACAACTACTTGCTCGACCATCTTGACGTCGCAAACCAGCTCGAAGCGAATCCATCGCTGGCACAGGATCCAAAGTATCTTGCGGAGCATCAGGGATTGAGGGAATTTCTGATCGAGCATCCTAACGCGCTCTCCGAGATGAAGGAGCATCCATACGGGTTCCTGAGCCAACGCCGCAAAGGCTACTTGCCTCCACCCGAGCCACCCTCGCAATAACATGTAACCTGCCTGCAGAGAGAAAACTCGCTCGAAGCGGTATTGCATCGAGCGAGCTCAGATCCTGCCCTACGGCTTCGTACTTCGATTAGCCGACCTTCAGTCCCTTCATATCGCCCTCGGCGCGCCACTTACGCATCAAGTCATAGAACTCGACTGGGCCGCCTCCGTAGTTCTCGCCGGCGAGACCTGTCCCCGCGTCGGGCTTGCCCTCGTTGTTGTAATAGCCGGGCGTGCATTCCATCAAAAAACCCAAGGCATTTAGCGCCTTCGACTTGATGGTCCTGATCCATTCATCTTCGGCCTCGGACGTCGGCTCGATGCACCGTGCCTCGGTGGCCTTTGCGTGACTGATTAGCGACGCGATGTGCTGGGACTGTTCCTCCAGCATGTGCGGAAAGTTCGCGGTCAGCGCGTTCTGCGTGATACCCATGTGGAAGCAATTAGGAAAGCCCGCGCTGTAGAAGCCATGCAGCGTGCGCATTCCCTTCGACCAGTGATCGCTGAGCGACTTACCGCCGCGGCCGTAGACCTCGAAGCCGGCGCGCCGCGTGTATGCAGTGCCGACCTCGAATCCGGTCGCG
This sequence comes from Candidatus Binataceae bacterium, assembly GCA_030038355.1. Taxonomy (GTDB): domain Bacteria; phylum Desulfobacterota; class Binatia; order Binatales; family Binataceae; genus JASHPB01. Next base: position 12,630 of record JASHPB010000301.1, on the reverse strand, counting down.
AAGATGATGCAATCCACGTCGTACTCGACGTCGTCGAACACGAGTCCTTTCTCTGTGATGCGCTCAACGCCGCGGCCCATTGTGTCAACCAGCGTCACGTTGGGGCGGTTGAATGACGGCAGATATTCGTCGTTGAAGGTCGGACGCTTGCAGAACTGGCGATACCAGGGCTTCAGCGCTTCGGCTGTTTTCTTATCATTCACGACGCGGTCAACACGCGCACGGATTTGATTCATCTTTTTGAAATCCGCCAGTTCCATCATGCGAGCGAGTTCCTGCGGCGAGATCTCAGGATTAACATCTTTGCGCGGCAGGATAGCGCCGAGGTTGCGGATGATATCGGTCCATCCGTCGTTGACGAGATCGACCTCCTGGTTGCCGCCTGACACCAGAATGTTAAAGTTCTCCATGCGGCGGCGCTGCCATCCAGGTGTCAGCGTCTTGACCCACTCAGGATCGGTGGGGCGATTGCCGCGCTCGTCAACCGACGACGGCGTACGTTGGAACACGTAGAGACGTTGTGCGTGCTTCGCGAGATGCGGCACGCACTGAATCGCGGTAGCGCCGGTGCCGATGATTGCGACGCGCTTGTCGCTCAGCTTGTGCAGGTTCCCGTTAGTGTCACCACCCGTGTAGTTGTAGTCCCAGCGACTGGTGTGAAAGGTGTGGCCCTTGTAGGTCTCAATACCCAGGATGCCGGGTAGCTTGGGCCGATTCAGGGGGCCATTCGACATCACGACGAAGCGGGCGCGAAGCTGATCGCGGCGGTTAGTGCTGACGATCCATCGGCATTCGTCTTCGTTCCAGGTGATCGATTTAATCTGTGTCTGGAATAACGCGCCCCGATAGAGATCGAATTTTTCGCCGATGCGCCGCGCGTGCGCGAGTATCTCCGGCGCGAAGGAGTACTTCTCCATCGGCATGTAACCGGTTTCCTCGAGCAGCGGCAGGTATATGTACGACTCGATATCGCACTGCGCGCCAGGATAGCGGTTCCAATACCAGGTGCCGCCGAAATCTCCGCCCTTCTCGATGAGAAAAATGTCCTGCACGCCCGCCTCACGCAGCCGAGCACCGGCGAGAAGGCCGCCGAATCCGCCGCCTATTATTACGACCTCGACCGCATCGGTAATCGGCGCACGCGTGAAGCCCGGCTCGACATACGGGTCATCGATGTAGCGGCTGAAATCGCCCTTCACCTCGATGTATTGCTCGTTGCCGTCTGAACGCAGGCGCTTATCGCGTTCCGCGCGGTACCTGGTCCGAAGCGCGTCTGGATCAAAATCCAGAACCTGGTTGGTGTTGATGGAAGCAAAACCGTTAGCAGTATCGCTCATCGCGGAAAACTCCTGACCGCTCCGCAAATCGGTACGCGGTTTTTCTTGGGGTCCGATCGTGATATCGGCCACCCTCGAGCGATACTGGACCAAAGGCAAAGATTCAAGCGCACGGGTTATCGATGCCGCGTCAATGCTGCGCTCGCGCTGCCAGCTCAGGCAGCCGCATGACGCCAGTCTGCGACCCATCCTTCGATTCAATGATCGTGGAAGTCAAGACAAAATTCTTGGGAACTATCCGCGGCTGCCGGATGTTCAAGCAGTGCCACCATTCGCAGTAGCGCGTGGCCACTGACTGAAAGAGGACTTCGATGGCTAAGCGGTATGGCGGAGCCGGCGCTCTGCTTGGGATAGCGCTTGCTCTTTTGGACTGGCGTCACGGGCCGCGGCCGCGAGCGATACTGTTGATTGAACAGACCTTGCGCGTATCAAGCAGGAAATTCAGGCTCTAAAGAGGCATGACGGGGCACAGCGTCTTCAGCTCAACAACGAAGAAGCGCTGATCAAGTCCCTTGAAAGCAAGCTCCAACAGGTAGAGACCCGCAGTAGTGAGTTAAACACCAAAGAGCAGGAGCTCGAGCTGACTAACACTCAGTTGAAATCGAGCACCACACAGCAACTGCGGGAATTGCAGCAGCATCTTAACGATTCGATTTCAGAGCCCCAATTCAATTCCGCTATCGACCCCTACCTCGGTACGCATCAGTTCACTATCAATGGAGGCGCAGCGGGCGATTTCATCTAAAATCGACAGACGGCGCAGAACACTTTTCCACTCACTTTCGAGCCGCTCTTCTCTTTCGCTTGAATGACTGGATTTTATTCGAGGGCACTATCCAAGCGAGTTTGCCAAACGGTTCGGCCGCAGACTTCGAGTTACCGGTCGCGACTCCTCAGTTCTTTCTCAATGACTATGCCGAAATTAATGCCGGAATCTTTGATCAGCCCTTTGGCGACTTCTAGGAAGATCAGAGTCTTCTTTGGCTGAACCGATTCATCAGCGCTCCGCTAATGTACAGCGCCGAAGCCCTCATTCCGCCGACTGAGGTTGGGGTGCAAGTTCGGGGCGGGTTTCAGTGGGGTCAGCCAGGGCAAGACGTGGACTATACTTTGTGGATATCCAACGGACCGAGCTTCGATTCGGTATCCCAAAGCCTGTCGTTGGCCAGGCGTTCAAGGGCCAGAACAATATCGGTCTCAATGCCAATGGCAGGGCGATGGGAACGCGCATCCGCATTTATCCGTTTCCGATCGATTCGCAACTCGGACGGCTTGAGCTCGGCGCCTCTACTTACAACGGCAAGTGGCAGGACTCTCTATGGTTTAATAGCTGGGGTCTCGACTTTGCCTACCTGAACGGAAATCTGCAGGCACGCTGCGAATTCGCGGAGACCTATCGCCAGATGCCAGCGGGCTCGCCGGCCGGCAACCGACAAGGATGGTATGTCCAAGCGGGTTACTTCCTGCAAGGTCTGCTTGCACTTCGGCGATGAAGTCAACAACCTGATCCGTCGACTTCAGCCCTTGGTGCGTTATTCCGGTGTCAATCAGCGCGCGGTCGTGGCGGATGAAATCGCGACCAGTCCAGTTCTCGGCTTCAACGGATCCCCATCGGTATTTTCCCCGCATGCGCACCAAATCGCATTCGGCCTTGACTACTGGATAGCTCCTTCGATCGTCTGGCAAACGGAGTTCGATCTCGAATTGCCGCAGAATGCAGAAAGCATCGTGGCTTTCAACGGTGCCAACAATCCGACCTCGACGCTGGTCAACCATCCAGTGAATGACCAAGCATTAGTGATTCAATTCGCGATTGGCTTCTGAGGATCTGATAACGAGATGAAGGGCGTCAGTCTTCTACTCATTTCGATGACTGTCGCGGTCGCGTTCTCGCCGACAGTGAAGGCACGAGCGAACGAAGAACAATCGCCTGACCAACGAAAACTCGTCATGGAAGGCGCCAAGCTATGGCCGATCTATTGCGCTCAGTGTCACAACGCACGGCCGGGTTCGGAATTTTCGCCGAATCAGTGGGACGCGATCTTGATGCACATGAAGACGCAATCGAACATGCCAGCGAAGAATATCCGCGCGATCAAGGAATTTTCTCAAAATCGCCCGTTAAGCGGGATTCTAATGGAGAGTTAAATGCAGTTCGATCAACCACGAATCAACAGATCACCCTTCATGCGGCTTTGCCTAATCGCGATTGCCGCTGCCGGCCTTGTTATTGGGGAGAATTGGGACTCTAACGCGGAAGATCCCGCGGTCGTTGTCAAAATGAATGACATGCCGACCGCGTTTGAACCAAAAGAAGTGACGATAAGAGTCGGTGAGACGGTGGATTGGAAGAACGTCGGTAACTCGGTGCATCATGCCAGCAGCGATCCAAGTATGGCCATGAGGCCTAAGGACGCTATCACGCCGCCCGGTGCCAAGTCATTCGACTCGGGATTCTGGCCAGGTCACAGCTATTCGTTCAAGTTTACACAGCGCGGAGTTTACGACTACGTATGCGCCCCGCACGAGACTTCAGGCATGACTGGAAGGATAACAGTGCTCCCGAGGACCAGGCTTCGCGATGACGCGTTGTCAAGCGATGACGCACTGAGACTGCAAAGCGGCGTGCGGACAAAATTCTGCACGCCGTCCATGCCTAGAAGGATAGAATAAGTATCGGCACTCCGGGGAATGGCTGGAAATCTTCGTTAGTAGTGGCGCCGTTATAAGGCGGCAGTTGACCGTATGCAAACGTGCGCGATATCGATAAGCATCGTAGGTAGGATTCGAACGGCAGTGTCCTTCCGGATCGCATAGCAGCGGGTAGCCATCGTTGTCGCATGCGCAAAAGTAAGAAGGGTCGCGCTCGCTCGGCTCGCGCGCGCTCGGTTGGTATATGGCGCTTTCGTCGCTGGTTGCTTGTTCCTGGGATGTCGTCGTAACCGCTGACGAACATCCGGCGAGTGCAACTGCCGAGATGACGACTGCGACAGTGCGCAATATCCGGGATTTCATCTCCTGCTTCCTCGACGAGTTTGCGGCAATCTGGAGGATTGCATCGGCAATGCCAACCGTCAAAAACCTGCATATTTGGTCGAGTTTCATGAGAACCGTGAAAGTTCTCCATTCGGTCTTCGCCTTTGTTTCGTGTAGCGATGTGGCTCGTCCAGCACGACAGAGCGATAATCGTGCGCATGTATGAAGCCGACACGATTCCGAAACTGCTCGCGGCAGGCGACGCAAGTGATCCTGCTATTGCGGCTCCTGGCCGCGCGCCACTGAGCTACCGAGACTTGCGGGCACTCGAAGGAAGGACCATTCAAGCGCTCAACGCCATTGGCAACGGACGCGGCGATCGGCTTGCGATCGTATTGCCCAACGGTCCTGAGGCAGCGACCGTTTTTCTAACAGTGGCAAGCGCCGCAACCGCGGCGCCTTTGAATCCCGGCTACCGCCACGCGGAGTTCGACTTCTATCTCGCAGACCTGAAGGCCAAAGCGCTTCTTATTCTCGCCGGTATGGAAAGCCCGGCACGCGACATCGCCAACGAGCGCGGCATTCCGATCATCGAGGTGGAACTCGACATGGCTTCACCCGCGGGAGAATTTACCCTCACACCTTCGCCCGCTAGGTCAGCGCGTCCTTCGCGGCCGGGCCCGGTTGAGCCCGACGACGTAGCGCTGGTCCTTCACACTTCCGGCACCACATCGCGCCCGAAGATCGTGCCGCTGACACATCGCAACGTGACCGCGTCTGCCGCGAATATTCGCCGCACGCTGAACCTCACGCGAGAGGACGTATGCCTGAACATCATGCCGCTGTTTCATATCCACGGCCTGATCGGCGCCGTGCTGTCGAGCATCGCGGCTGGCGCGTCGATCGCGTGCGCGCCCGCTTTCGATGCGCTCAGGTTCTTTCGCTGGTTCGCGGAGACGAATCCCACCTGGTACACCGCGGTGCCGACGATGCACCAAGCAATCCTGGGACGCGCCGCGCGCAATGCCGAGGTTATCAAAGCAGGTCGCCTGCGCCTCATTCGATCGTCGTCGTCGTCGATGCCGCCGCAGGTGATGGTTGAACTCGAGAGAGTCTTCGGCGTGCCTGTAATCGAAGCCTACGGCATGACGGAGGCTGCTCATCAGATGGCATCGAGTCCTCTTCCACCCGCGGCGCGGTATGCGGGCAGCGTCGGGATCGCGGCGGGACCGGAGCTCGCGATCATGAACGAGGCTGGAGATCTCCTGAAGGCGAATGAAATCGGCGAGGTCGTGATTCGCGGCCGCAATGTGACGGCTGGCTATGAGAGCAATCCGGAGGCGAACGCCAAGGCCTTCACCAGCGGATGGTTTCGGACTGGAGACCAGGGCTACCTCGACCACGCGGGATATCTGCGGCTTACCGGCCGCCTCAAGGAGCTGATCAATCGCGGCGGCGAAAAACTTAGTCCAGTGGAAATCGAGATCGCGCTGCTTGACCATCCGCAGGTCGCGCAAGCGGTGGCATTTGCGATGCCGCATCCCATGCTTGGCGAAGAAGTCGCCGCGGCGATCGTGCTGCGCAATGGCGCACAGGTTGACGAGAACGAGTTGCGCGATTTCGTCGCTGCGCGACTCGCCCATTTCAAGGTCCCACGCAAGGTCGTTTTCCTCGAAGCTATCCCAAAGGGTCCGACAGGCAAGCTGCAACGCATCGGACTCGCCAAGGTCCTGGGGCTTGATTGTTGAAAATTGCGATCTTCGGAGCGGGGGCGATCGGCGCTTACGCCGGCGTCAAGCTGGCGCAGGCGGGCGTCGATGTAACCTTCATCGCGCGCGGCGCCCATCTCGAGGCCATGCGCAAAAATGGCGTCACGTTGATCAGCGAAAACAAACGCGTGACGGTCAAAGTACGGTGCGCTTCACGAGCCGACGAAGTCGAGACGCCGAACTACATCTTCATAACTCTCAAGGCGCACTCGCTGCCGGCGGCCGCACCGGAGATCGCAGCGATGCTCGCGTCTGACACGGCACTAGTCTTCGGCGTCAACGGCGTCCCCTACTGGTACTTCTACGGTCTCGATTGCAAATGGCGCGATCGCACGATCGATAGCGTCGATCCCGGCGGCGTCCTTTGGCGGACTCTTCCAGCCGCGCGAGTGATCGGATGCATCGTCTATCCGGCTGCGGAAGTGATCGAGCCCGGAGTAATCGAACACACCTACGGCAATCGGTTCTCGCTCGGCGAGCCTGACGGATCGAAGAGCGCGCGCATTCAGGCGCTCTCGAAGCAATTGATTGCGGCTGGGCTCAAAGCGCCAATTCGAGGACAAATTCGCGACGAGTTATGGGTCAAGCTCTGGGGCAACCTAAGCCTCAACCCGCTTTCGGTTCTGACCACATCGACGCTCGATCGTCTGGCGGGCGATCCTGATTTGCGCGAGGTGTGCCGCTGCATGATGCGCGAAGCGCAGACCGTCGCCGAATCACTGGGTGTCAGGTTCGGCATCGAGCTCGAGCAACGCATCGACGGCGCGCTCGAGGTCGGCGCGCACAAGACCTCGATGCTGCAGGATCTCGAGCGCGGCCGCCCGATGGAAATCGATGCTTTGCTCGGCGCCGTCGTCGAACTCGGCGATCTGACTGGTCATGCGGTGCCGATGTGCCGCTCAATTCTTGCGCTGGTGCGCGAGCGAGCGCGCCGCGCGGGCTGCTATCCTGCCTGACAGGGTGTAACTTCACCGCGACGGAGGCGTGCAATGCGAATCGGTTTCATCGGTCTTGGCAACATGGGCGGGCCCATGGCGCTCAACATGATAAAGGCCGGGCATACGCTCACGGTGTATGATCTTCGTCGAGCGGCGGCCGAGCCTCATCTTGCCGCCGGCGCGCGCTGGGCCGATTCGCCTGCTTTAGTCGCGGCAGACTGCGAGCTGGTCGTAACTTCACTGCCCGGCCCGAAAGAGATCGATGAAGTTGCACTCGGCGAGGGAGGAATCATCAGTAAAATCCCGCGCGGCGCGATCTACGCCGACCTCTCGACCAACTCGCCGTCGGCGATTCGCCGAGTGCACGCGGCCTTCGCAACCAAAGGTATAGAAGTGCTCGATGCGCCCGTGAGCGGCGGCATTCCTGGCGCGCGCGACGCGAGGCTTGCTGTGATGGTCGGCGGCAATCGCACTGCTTTCGAGAGAATCAAGCCTGCCCTCGATGCGATCGGCGACAAGGTTTCATACCTCGGCGAGAGCGGAGCCGGCGCCGTTGCCAAGCTCGTCCACAACATGATCGCGATTTGCTCGACGCAGCTTCTGGCCGAGGCTTTCACGATGGGCATCAAGGCCGGCGTCGAGCCAGCCGCGCTCCTCAAGGTCGTGCAGGATGGCGCTTACGGCCAAGGGATGCTGCTGTCGGGGACGATGCCAAAGATGGTGTTTCGCGGCAACTTCGATCGCGTCACGTTCGCGCTCAAGCTCGCGCGCAAGGACCTCGGTCTCGCGACCGAAGTCGGCCGCGAGCTCAACGTGCCGATGCCGCTCGCCAGTATTGTCGAACAGGATTTCCTTGCAGCTCTCGCCAATGGCCTCGGCGAAAAGGATTCCACCGCCGCGGTGACGATCCAGGAGGACCGCGCCGGCGTCAAGATTCGCGCGCAGTAGCGAGCGCGCATTCGATCAACGCGTAGGCATGATGCTTCGCGGGTCGCGGAGCGACCACTTGCCGCGCTCAACGATCGCGAAGAACTCCTGCACCGCGCGATTGAACGCGTCCGGTTCCTCGAGATTCACCGCGTGACCCGTACGCGGAACCATCAGCAGCCCGGCGCTCGGAATCGTCCGCTTGAGGAAGACGTTGGCATCGAGGCACGGATCATCCTCGTCGCCCGCGACGAGCAGCGTGGGCGTGGTCATCTGCGCGAGCTTATCAGTCAGGTCGTACAGCGAAGGTCGGCGCGCCTGGTAATTGCGAAGAGTCAGGGCGGAGCCGAGAGGAGAGTGCTCGCTTAGATGCCGCACGAACTCGTCCCATCCGCGCGGATCCTTGTTCTTGAGCTGAATCCGCGTCGGGCCGAGGCCCGTAGCTTCGGCGACCTTAGCGGAACCATCGCTGATAAAGCGGTCCGCGGTCGCTTCGCATCCGCGTTTGAAACTCTCGCGATCGGATTTCGGCGCACCGGAGCCGCATCCCGCGACAACGAGCGCCGTCGCCATTTCCGGATAGCGAAGCCCGAAGTGCAGCGTCGCGAACGCGCCCATGCTGAGCCCGACGACGTGCGCCTTCGCAATCGCCAGATGCTTCAGCACCGCGGCGATGTCATCGGTCGCGTGATTCTGCCCGTACTGCGAATCTTGCTCGGGCACGTCGGACGGCGGGTAGCCACGGGCGTTGAACGTGATGCATCGATAATTGCGTGAGAACCACCGCACCTGCGTTTCCCATTCGCGATGGTCCGAGCCGAATTCGTGCACGAAAATGATCGGATGACCGCTGCCGGTCTCTTCGAAATAAAGTCTTGCTCCCGAGGATTGCGCGTATGGCATGATCGATTCTCCCAATCACGCTTGCGAGGCGGCGTTCCTTTTCAACCATCGAACGCTAGCGCGATTCTCCGAGTATTAGCGAGAATTGTGAGCAATTACATCGAACAGGAGACGGATATGACGGAGAAAGTAGCGATCGTCACCGGCGCGAGCAGCGGTATCGGAAAGCACTCGGCGTTAGCCCTCATGCGTGAAGGTTATGCGGTGGCGCTAGCCGGCCGACGTCTGGAACTGCTCGAAGCCATAGCGGCCGAGAGCCGCAAGCTCGGCGGATCAGCGCTCGCGGTCCAATGCGACGTGCGCGATCCGGAATCGGTGAAGAATCTCTTCGCGAGAACCAGCGAGATCTTTGGCAGGCTCGACTTGCTCTTCAACAACGCAGGCATCGGCGCACCGGGCGTGCCGCTGGAGGATCTCAATCTCGAACGCTGGCGCGCCGTGGTAGATACGAACCTCACCGGCACTTTTCTCTGCACGCGGGAAGCCTTCCGCATCATGAAGGCGCAGGAGCCCCGCGGCGGGCGCATCATCAATAACGGCTCGATCTCGGCGCACGCGCCGCGCCCGAACTCATCCCCTTACACTTCAACGAAGCATGCGATCACGGGACTCACCAAATCCACCTCGCTCGACGGCCGCAAGTACAGCATCGCGTGCGGGCAAATCGATATCGGCAATGCCGCAACTGAGATGACCGCGCGGATGGCTCGCGGCGTGCCGCAAGCTTCCGGCGAGCTTGCGGTCGAACCGACATTTGACGTCGAGCATGTCGCGCGCGCCGTGGCGTACATGGCGAGCCTGCCGCTCGATGCGAATGTCCAGTTCATCACGATAATGGCGACGGGGATGCCCTTCGTCGGCCGCGGCTGACCAGATTCGAATTCTGAGATGCGTGGCTCGAGCTTACGGCCACGGCTTGATTTGCTCGCTCGTCGTATTGCCAACGGTATCGGCGCAAAAATCGGCGCATGGCGATTCCATCGACATAGACCGACGAAAATGAAGGCGTTTGCGCGATCGTTTATTACGACCAACGCCGAAATCGTGAGATCGTCTTCAAGCCGCTCCCTCCGGCTCTGAACCCGGTCCGAACGCACTGCCGCGCGGGCCATCGTTTTAACTGAACTTTTGCCGTTCATGATCATTAGAGTCGCGAGCTGGCAGATCCTGGCAGATCCTGCCCTGAATCTGCCGCCGCGCCGGCACCAGTGCGCATCGCCAACCCCAGGATTCCGCCGCGGTCGGTATCGCGCCGTAACTCTTAGATCGATGCCGTCATCTGATGACTGTCACGTGGCGGCGTGGTGCGCGCTAGTCGAGTGCGTGCATGAGGCATTCCGATGGATTGGGACGATTGTGCGGCCGACAAGGAGTTAACCGGGCAGGATACTGTTGCTCTTCCGGAAGCGCCGCCCTCGGAGCCTGAGCACAGTCCGTCGGCGGATTCGTCGAAGAGGATTGATACTATAAGTGCTTCGCGCGCTGAGAAGCATCGTTGGAAAGACCTCTTCAAGCGTCCGACGAGGCTGGTTCTTGCGATTGGGGATTAGCCGCAACCCGCCAATTGTTCTTTCACGCCCCCACTGCTTTCTCTCTCGTTGGCGCCCACAGAACCAAAGTCGCGCTCGAGGATGAGGCGCAGTGCCTGGCCTGCACGATGCAACCGCACCTTGATCGCGTTGGTTGTGGCTTCGAGCATTCCCGCGATTTCATCCAGGTCCAGGTCCTCAATGTCGCGCATGACGAGGACCGTCCGATAAGAATCGGGCAGTTGTGCGATGCCGCGGCGCACTAGCTGACGTGTCTCGCGGCGCTCGGTACTTAGCTGGCCAAGATTTGAACTCAGCGCGGAATATCAACCCATTTGCCGATTTGATCGAAACGGGGCAGGAGCTCTTCCATCGAGTCCTCGGCGCGGCGGCGACGCCCGCGCAACTCCATCAATGATGCGTTCACGACGATACGGTGCAGCCAGGTTGAGAGTCGCGACTGCTCGTTGAATACGGCTATCGCGTTGATGGCCGAGATCAGCGCGTTCTGCACCGCGTCGCGCACATCCTGCTCCCCGTGAAGGAAACGCCGCGCGACAGCCAGCATCCTCGGCGCGTACTGGCTGACCAGCTCCTCGAACGCTTGCTCGTCCCCGCCACGGAGGCGCCGAACCAGCTCGCGTTCTTCACCGCCGATTTCGATTGCGTGCGCCGTGCTATCGTCGCGCAAAGTTGCTGGCTAATTCGCTTTGATCCTCATGGCTTGTAAATCCTTTTCAGCTTCTAATGCCGCGCCGGATGATGTCTCCTCAAAAGACTCGCCCAGCGTCAGGAAGCTCGCTTTTTTTGGCAAAGTTCGAGTGTCGTGTATGGCGCGAGCAAGACGATCGCCATAGTCGGGATCGGCATTTTGAAAGTGAGCGAGCGAGCGTCTGATTACGTCGTCGCTGCTCACTTGAGAAAGGCTCGCGCAGATGTTGGTTATCAGCCGCTGCTTCTCGGCTTCGTTCATCAGACGATAAAGGTTGCCGGCCTGCACGAAGTCGTTGTCTTCCCGGTGATGCTCAGGCGGAAAATTTCCGCTTAGTCCAGGCATCTCGAGCGGCGCCCATAGCGGCCTGCCCGTCTGCTCGGGACCGCCGAAACTGTTGGGGTTGTAGTTCTTCTCGCGTCCGCCGTTGTCGCCCGAGCGCATCGCCCCGTCGCGCCCATAATTGTGAACCGGGACCCGGCGCGGCTGGTTGATCGGCAACTGCATGTAGTTCGCGCCGAGGCGGTAACGCTGCGCGTCGTCGTAGAAGAGCAGGCGCCCCTGCAACATCTTGTCGGGGGAGGGACCCATGCCCGGCACGAAGTGCGCCGGATTGAAGGCCGCCTGTTCAACTTCGGCGAAGTGGTTTTCGGGATTGCGATTCAAAACCAACCGCCCGATCGTCCGCAGCGGGTAGTCGCGGTGCGGCCAGACCTTGGTCACGTCAAACGGCTTGAAGCGGTACCTCGCTGCATCCGCCGCCGGTATTATCTGCAACTTCATCGTCCACGACGGATAGTCGCCGCAATCAAGTGCATGGAGCAGATCGCGCTGATGGTGGCCGAGGTCGATGCCTGCGAGCCGCGCCGCATCTTCGGCCGTCAGACACTTGACGCCCTGGTCGGTTTTGAAGTGGTACTTGACCCAGAAGACCTCGCCGCTCGGTTCACCCACTGGAACGTGTGCGAACCGAAGCCGTCCATCTGCCGCGAACCGTATCGGCAGCGCCCTTCCCGCCCGCCACAGGCGCGGCCTGGATCGATTTCTCGAGCACTGGCGATCTCGATCGACTCGCAGCAACTCTCGAGCAACTGTTTTCCTCCAATCCAGCGTCGCGATTCGGCTTCTGGACGGTGAGCTGCGAAGAGCAGCTCGGAATAGTTGAATTCTTTCGCGGCAGCTGGAACGCTGCGCTGGCCCAGGCGCGCACCTCCTGCAGCGCTGAGGTGGGAAGTTCGAGTGAAGGAGTGGGCGCCGGAGTACTTTTTCGCCAGCTCCCGTATGCTGGAGATCGCCCAGCGGCACTCTCGCTGCTGGATCGACAAAGCAGTTGGATGCCAATCGCAGGGCAGCTGAATGCGCGCGGATCGTGGGCGATGCTTGCGTACTTAATCGAGGGCCTCGCGATGCTGCATGAGCGTAAGCGAGTCGCGGCACTCTATCCGCTCGCTCGCGAGTTGGTGGCGACGGGGCTCGTAGCCGCGTGGCCGCTCCTGCGTTTCATGCAAACCGTCGCAGGCATCGCCGCGGGAGCTGCCG
>JASHPB010000300.1 GCA_030038355.1 Candidatus Binataceae bacterium | reverse complement strand
TCAGGTGCGACAATTTGCATTTCCATCCCGTGCTGAACGGCGACATATGTTCGGGGACTGACGATTTTGCTGAATCAAGGCCGCGTTTGCGGAGGTAATCCTGTCTCTCGGTTTTACTTGCGTTGCGCCGGACGTGCATCAGGCGCAAAAGCGAACCGCCCACGATGCACTGAAAGCAATCGAAGATATCCGGCAGTTCATCTAAGTTTCCTCCCGAAAGCATGGGTCAAAGGAGCTGATTGAACGTCCTGCGACGCCGCGGTGGGGCGCCAATTCTGGCGAATCCGCTTAGTCTGCACCGGGCGGTGGTGGCTGGCGTACGATTGCGCGATTAACCTTGGCATGCGGACAATCGATCGCCGCTTGCCATCGCGCTGGCGGCGGCCTCACCTTCCTCGCGCAACGCTCGGAATGACGGAACCCTCTTCTTTCACGGTTTCTTAGGAGACACAACCGAGACTTGCGCAGAGTCTCCTTAAGAGTCGCCGGTGCGCTTGAACAGGCGCATCAGTTCGTCGAGGGTTGCGGGCGGGTATGCGGCGGCCGCGAGCGCCTCGCGCACGTGCTGGACTGATTTCATTCCGACCAGAGCAACGTTGACGCCGGGCGTCGAGCGCACGAACTGGATCGCCCGCTGCGCGTCGGATTTGAGCGTCGGAAACGCATCACGCAGCAACTGCGGCAACCCGCGCGAGAGTTGTCCCTGCAGCAGCGTGGCGCTCGCGCTGACGCCGAGGCCGAGCTGTTCCGCGATCCCCAAGGTGGTTGCGCGTCGCGGGCCTGCGACCTGGTTTGCCTTTGTCACCGCCTCGGGCATCGCGAGATTGTAGGGCAATTGGATGGCGCGAAAATGGTGCGCATCGCCGCCCACTTCGCGCGCGACCGTCATCAGCTCATCGAGCGAGAGCCAGCCGCGCTCTGTCGGCTCGGCGCGGAACCCGTTCCAGGTCGCCGCGCCATACACGCCGATTCGCCCGTCGCTGACCGCACCTTCGAGAAACTCGAATATCGTGCGTATGCGCGCGAGGAACTCCTGGCGGCTCACGGCTTCGAGCTGACCCTCAGGATTGTGCAGATAGTAGATGTCGATTGTTTCAAGGCCGAGGTTTTGGCGCGACATCTCGAGCATCGCGCCGATATACATCGGCGTCATGCAATGCGAGCCGTCAACCAGGTCGCCGGGCGCGACGATTCCGGTGCGGACGAAACGCTCCTCGAACCATCCGCGCGGGTCGGGCGGCACCTCGCCGTCGAATGTGATGTAACCGCCCTTGGTCGCGACGATCACCTCTTCGCGCTTGAGCGTGCCGGCGGCCGAGAGCTTCGCAAGCACCTTGCCGATCGTGCGCTCGCTCCGCTGGAATCGATAATTGACCGCGGTATCGACGAGATTGATTCCGCCTGAGAGTGCAGCTTCGATCGCCGCCTCGTAGGCGCTATCGGTTTCTTCATCGGCTTCACCGAGATAGGTGCCGATTCCGACCGATGTGACGGAGCAGCCGAGCATCGGCCGGAAGTTGCCGGCGAGCTTGGCAAAGTGGCGGGCGTAGGAGGCGGTGGCGTCGGTGGTCGCGCGGCCCTTGAGCATGATTTTTCTCCGGCGCGGATTCGGAGCGAATCAGCGCCTAGTTGTCGGACGATTGCGGACTGAACGATTGCGGACTGATTTTGGGCTCGTAGAGCGCCTGGATGACGTTGCCGTCAGGATCGCGGATATAGAAGGATACCGAGCCGTCGCGATGATGCTTGAGTGGATTCACCACCTCGATTCCGTTGTGCTTCACCCATTCCCACCCCGCTTCGACATCGGCGATCGTCGCCACGATGAAGCCGAGATGATCCACGCGCTGCGCCGCGTCGTCGCCGGCGTTGCCGCGATGGATGGCGAGATTGTCGCATCCCGTGCTCAGGTAAACGTTGTCGGCGTCGGGCTCCCAGACGACCTTCATCCCGAACACGCGGCGGTAGAAATCAACCGAGCGCATCACGTCAGCAACTTTGAGCGCGAGATGGCGAAGTCCCTGGTTCTTTATCAAGTGGTCGCCTCGGGGACGCGGAAGCCTACGACCGCCCAGATCGGATCCGACGGCGGATCGGTCGGGCCCGCGCGGCTGATAAAATCGATCCTCTCAAATGCTCCGCTTTCCATAAAGTAGCGCGCGACGAGCTTGCTGCGGTCGAAGTCGTCGAGGCTTTGCCAGATCGCGACCGCCTTGGTCGGGAACATCCGGTTCGAGTAGGTGACGATGAACGGCGCGCCTGGCTTCAAAACCCGTCCGACCTCGGCGAAGATTTCGAGCGGCCGCGTCAGGTACTGCACCGACACTGTCACGATTGCACCGTCGAACTCCGCGTCGTGAAAGCTCGTGCGCGGCTCGCGATTCAAATTGTGCACGACGATTTCAGTAAGCGCCGGATTGTCTTCCATCTCAGCGCGATTCATCCCGAGACCGACGACGCGTGAGGCCTGCAGATCGTCAGGGAGATGAGATCGCCAACTGCTCATCAGGTCAAAGATCGCACCACCCTTCGGCAACAGGCGCATATAGATGTCGCGGACCTTGGCGATCGCACCGTCGTCGATATGAACGACAAGCCGCGGCATCGAGTAAAATGCCTCATCATCGGAGTCGTCGAGGCGGCGGAAAAATTCCGGTGGAAAGGGTTTGCTCATCTGTAACTGCGCATGGCGGCGGCTGGTCCTATCGCCAAATTATCCTTTAATTTTAATAGGTTAACCCGAATTTGCGAATTTTTCGTGCGCAATATTGACAGCCTCGGAAACGCACGTCTAGATTAAAACGTCTTTCCAAACCGCGCTTCGGCCTCTTCACTGGACCTCGCAAGGCGGCGGGGAATTGCGATGGTGAGACGCGATAAAACCAACTACGTTATTCAGTCTGTCGCGCATGCGCTCGACGTGCTCGAACAGTTCTTCGGCGAGGCCGACGAGCTTGGCGTCACCGAGCTTTCCAAGCGCCTCAAGCTCCACAAAAACAACGTCTTCCGCCTGCTCGCAACGCTCGAAGCGCGCGGCTATATCGAGCAAAACAAGGCGACCGAAAACTATCGCCTTGGTATCAAGTGCCTCCATCTTGGCCGTCGCTATATCCATCATATGGGTCTCGTAAGGCAAGCGCGCCCGATTCTATCCGACCTTGCGCGAAAATGCCGCGAGACCGCGTACGTCGCGATCGTCCGCCGCGAGGGTGTCGTTCCGCTGGAGGCGTCCGAGGCCGAGGATCGCGCGGTGCGTATCACGCCTCCAATCGGCCTCACGCTACCGCTCTACTGCACCGCTCCCGGCAAGGTTCATCTCGCTTTCGACTCCGAGGGCCAGCAGCAATCCGCTCTGCCGGAGACGCTCAAGAGCTACACCGAGCGCACGCTCGTCGATCGCGCGCAACTGATGGCGCAGCTCGAGGCTGTGGTTCGCCAGGGCTACGCTGTCGACGCTGGCGAATTCGTTGACGAGGTATCCTCGGTTGCCGTGCCGATCCGCGACTACACGCGCTCAGTGGTGGGCTCGCTCGCGGTGTCGGGCCCGTCGTATCGCGTCGATTCGGAGCGAATCGCGGCGGAGATCGCGCCAGTGCTCGGCGACGCGGGCCGCGAGCTGTCGCATCGCCTCGGCTTCAACGACTAGTCGCGGCGCCCGGCTGCTTTTGCGCGCGCTTGGCGCGGGTATTAGAATGATTTGACTGGTCGTCTAACCGCTGTTAGTTTCTTTGCGTTTTATCGGCGCGATTCCCGAGCAACTTGTAGACCTTTTACGCATCGCCGCATGAACGAATGCGTGGAGTGATATTGCTGTGAAGATTCTGGTTCCAATCAAACGCGTGCCCGACCCCGCGACCACGATCCGCGTGCTGCCCGACGGCTCCGGGATCGCGACCGACAACGTCAAGTGGGTCATCAACCCGTTTTGCGAAATCGCGATCGAAGAGGCGCTTCGCATCAAGGAGAAGCAGACCGGCGAAGTGATCCTGCTGACCGTCGGCCAGACGACCTGGCAGGAACAACTCCGCACCGGTTTGGCGATGGGCGCGGACCGTGCGATCCTGGTCAAGACCGACGCCGCGCTCGACCAACTCGCGATCGCGCGCATCATCGCGAAGGTCGCCGGCGACGAGAAGCCTGACCTTGTCATCCTCGGTAAGCAGGCGATCGATGACGACTCAAACCAGGTCGGCCAGATCGTCGCGGAAACGCTCGCGTGGCCGCAGGCGACGTTCGCCTCGAAGGTCGAATTTGCGGGCGACAAGTGCACGGTGATTCGCGAAGTTGATGGAGGCCTCGAGACCATCGCATTCAAGCTCCCGGGCCTTATCACCACCGACCTCCGACTCAATGAGCCGCGCTACGCTTCGCTCCCGGGCATCATGAAGGCGCGCAAGAAGGAGCTAAAGGAAGTCGCCGCCGACAGCCTCGGCGTCGATCTCGCGCCGAAGCTCAAAATCAAGCGCCTCGATGCGCCCCCAAAGCGCCAGGCCGGCCGCAAAGTCGCGTCGGTCGAAGAGCTGGTGCAGGTCCTGCACACCGAAGCGAAAGCGATCTGAAGAAGACAACTATTTGATCCGCCGGCGCCGGACGATTCGCCGAAAGCCGCGCGGGGAGTGATTCCAAAATGGGTGACGTATTAATTTTCGCGGAGCATCAGGGCGGCCACTTTCCGAAGACGACGCTGACCGCGGTTCACGCGGGCCTCGAGCTTGCGGGCAAGCGCTCGGGCAAGGCGATCGCGGTGGTCGCCGGCGACGCGCCGGAAGCGATCGCGACGGAACTCGCCAAGTACGGCACCAGCAAGGTGATCGCGCTCGAGCACACCGCGCTCAGGAATTACCTGGCCGACGCGCACGCGCAGGCGCTCGCGGCGCTCGCGAAGAAGGAAGGAGTAGAGTTCGTGATCGCGACCGCGACGGCGATCGGCAAGGATCTGTTTCCGCGGCTCGCCGCGCGGCTCGGCGCGCCGATGGCTTCCGAAATCGTCACGATTAATGACGACGGCACTTTCGTGCGACCGATGTACGCGGGTAACGCGCTTGCGACGGTCGAGCTCGAGGGGCCAATCAAGGTGCTGACTGTTCGCGGCACGGCGTTCGATGCCGCGAAGCCCGCGGACTCAACTCCGCCGATCGAAAGGCAGGCCGCGGAAATCGACGCTGGCGCACTCAAGATGGAATTCGTCTCGTTCAACGCGACCAAGAGCGATCGCCCACAGCTCACCGAGGCGCGTATCGTCGTATCAGGCGGGCGGGGCCTCAAGTCAGGCGAGAACTTCAAGACCGTGCTCGAGCCGCTCGTCGATGAAATGGGGGCGGCGATGGGCGCATCGCGCGCCGCGGTCGATGCGGGCTTCGTGCCCAACGATTTGCAGGTCGGGCAAACGGGCAAGGTCGTGGCACCGGAGCTTTACGTCGCGGTGGGAATCTCCGGAGCGATTCAGCATCTGGCCGGGATGAAGGATTCGAAGATAATCGTCGCGATCAACAAGGACGAGGAAGCTCCGATCTTCAACGTCGCCGACTACGGGTTGGTGGCGGACTTGTTCAAGGCGGTGCCCGAGATGGCGGCGGAAGTGAAGAGGCTGAAGCACTCCTGACGCGCCCCGGCGTCTTCGCTGGCGTCAGCCGCGCGCGTGGCTATGCGAGGATTG
>JASHPB010000299.1 GCA_030038355.1 Candidatus Binataceae bacterium | reverse complement strand
AAGGACGACTACCACAAGCCCGGCGAGCCGACCACGACGTGAAATTGTATCTTTTGTATGTTTCCGGTCGATCGGCTTCGCCAGCTTGCCGCGGAAAGCCTCATCGGCGAGCTCGCGCCGCGTCACTACAGCGGCTTCATGGGCGCATCTAGAGCAGGACCGCGGTGGCAAACGAGGCGGTGCCCGCGCGCGCGCGGAAGCTTCAAGACGAGCGCGTCGACGCTTTCGTGCTGGTGGCTGCCTGACCGCTCGATCACCAGACCGTGGCTCTGGCTGCACGAGTGATCGAAGAATCAGGCATTCCGACAGTTGTGGTTTCGACAGGCCGCGATTTGAGCGCGCGCAGGTCAAACTACCGCGGACGGTGTTTGTGAACTTTCCGATCGGCAATCCTTCGGCAGGTCTTTTGACATTGCGCTGCAGCCGACGATCCGGCTCGATGCTCTGCATGCTCTCGAGACCGTGCAAACGGGCGGCGCGATGATAGACTTGCCGCACGGTGGCATGAAGAATGCGGGATGAATCTCGGTTCGGGCTATCGTCAGAAGTCCGCCTGAGGGGAGGCAGCCGTGGCACTCAAGCTCAAGAAGACCGTAAAGGAGATGCTCGCCGAAGCGAACGCCGAGGTAGAGACTATCCAGGCAGCCGATGCCCTCAAGCTGAAAGACGATCCGAATATGGTGTTTGTCGATATTCGCGACATTCGTGAGCTGGATCGCGACGGGCGGCTGCCGGGCGCACTGCACGCGCCGCGAGGGATGCTCGAGTTTTGGCTCGATCCTGAAACGCCTTATCATCGCGAGGTCTTCGCCTCGGGCAAGAAGTTCCTCTTCTTCTGAGCGGGCGGTGGAAGATCTGCGCTGACAGCGCAGACCCTGCAGCACATGGGCCTTGAGCCCGTGTCTCACATGGGCGGTGGCTTCAACGCCTGGAAGGCGGCGGGCGGCCCGGTCGAAACCGTCAAGAAGTAACGCTGGCATCTGCACGCCCCCTACGGCGAGCGCGGCGATTCCTTCGAGCGGTTAGCGCCCGAGCTCCACTGCCCATTCGGTGCGCACCTGTACGTTAGATTCTCTTTCTACAAATCGTTTATTTTAAATTTGAAATAACTTTGCATTTCCGTGAGCCTCTTCGCCTGTCGTAGTGGCCGCGCGACGGCTTGGGGCGTCGCGCGCTTCGTAGCAGGGCGAGGAGGAAAATGAATTTCAGATCACGAACATCATTGGCAATCGCCGCGATGCTCACGTTGGCGCTGATAACCGACGGCTGCGCCGACTTCCAGAAGGATCGCGAGTGGGGAAAATGTGGTTTGGCCGGAGGCATCATCGGCGCATTGGTCGGTGGCGGTATCGGTGTGGGTGTCGGCGCCGCGACCAACAGCAGTCACGGTGACAAAGACGACCACATGGCAGGCGGCGGCGCGATAGGCGGCGGCGCGGGAGCTTTGCTGGGAGCCTTCGCCGGCCACATCCTCTGCGATCCCATAATCCAGCCGCCGCCGACGCCACCACCGCCCCCTCCGCCACCACCGCCTCCTCCGCCTCCGCCACCACCGGCCAAGCAGAAGCTGGTGCTCCGCGGAGTGCACTTTGACTTCAACAAGTACGATATCCGTCCGGGCGACGCGGCAATCCTCGATGAAGCCGCGGCCACGCTGAAAGCGAACCCGAACGTGGTGGTGAACGTCAACGGCTACTGCGACGCGATAGGCAGCGAGGAATACAACCTGAAGCTGTCTGACCGGCGTGCACGGGCCGTTGCGAACTACCTGACGTCGGCTGGAATCCCGTCGTCGCAGCTCCGCGTCTTCGGCTACGGCAAGACGAATTTCGTCGCGCCGAACAATACGGCCGAGGGCCGCGCGCAGAACCGACGCGTCGAGCTGGTACCTGTCGAGTAGGGAACGAACCAGCGGGGCGCTCGCGGCACGCGAGCGCCCCGCTCGAAATCGGCGACTCGATTCAAGCTATCCCGACTCGCTCAGGTGCCTTGGATCGGCGCGGCCCAGCGCCCGAACACGCGCTCAGCGATTTGCGCGAGCGCGGCCCCGTGGGATTCGTGCAGAGCGATCATCTCAGGCGCGGAGATCTTCTCGCGATCGAGTTCCTTCGCGAACGCCTCGGCCATACCGGCGATCGAGTCGCGCGTCACTTCGAGATGAAACTGCAGGGCGTAGACATTGTCGTCATAACGGAATGCCTGGCAAGGAGTCTTGTCTGAATCCGCGAGTGTGACCGCGCTCGACGGCAACTCGAAGTGATCGCCGTGCCAGTGGAACGGCACGATAGTTTCGGGGGCACCGCGAAACAAGCGATCGCCTCTTGCTTCCTCCGTCAACCGCACCGGATACCAACCGATTTCCTTGCCGTGGGGATTCCTTTCGACCCTGGCTCCCAAAGCCGCCGCAACGATTTGCGCGCCGAGGCATATGCCGAGCACCGGACGCCTGTCTTCGACCGCGGCCTGGATCAGCCGCATTTCGTCATTGAGAAACGGATAGCGCTCGGTCTGGTACACGCTCATCGGGCCGCCCATCACGACGAGGCCGCCGGCGCCCTTCATATTCGCCGGCACTGGATGGCCGTCGAACAAGCGCACGTATTGCCAGGCCAGCGCCGCGCCCTCGAGGGCGTCGGCGATATTAGCGAGCGCTTCGGCCGGATGATGCTGCAGTACGTAAATCTTGGCCATCGGAAATCCTCGCAGCGCGGCGCGGATCAGACTCGACTAGCTACTCTGTCAGTCTGCCAACCAATCAAGCGCATCAAAAGAGCGTGCCGCGGCGCGTGAGCCCCAGATGCGAGTATGCGCGCTGCGTCGCGACGCGTCCGCGCGAGGTGCGCGCGAGGAATCCTTCCTGCAGGAGGTAAGGCTCGTAAACCTCTTCGATCGTGTCAGCTTCTTCGCCGACCGCGGCGGAGAGGCTCTCGACGCCGACGGGTCCGCCGTCGAATTTCTCGATAAGCGCCATCAGGATTGCGCGGTCCATTTTGTCGAATCCCGCCGCGTCGATCTCGAGCATCTCGAGCGCGCCTAGCGCGACCTGCCGCGAAACGATGGGCGCCTCGTTGATCTGGGCGAAGTCTCGTACCCGCCGCAACAGACGATTCGCGATACGTGGAGTGCCCCGCGAGCGCGACGCTATCTCGTTCGCGCCAGCTTCGTCGATTTCGATCTTGAGCAGTGCCGCGGAACGGCGCACGATCTCGGCCAGTTCGTCGGCGGTGTAGAAGTCGAGATGGAAGTGCTGGCCGAATCGATCCCGTAGCGGTGAGCTTAGAAGCCCCGAGCGCGTCGTCGCACCGACCAAGGTGAAGGGCTTGACCGCGAGCTTCATCGTGCGCGCACCCATCCCCTCGCCCACCACGATGTGCAGCTCGTAATCTTCCATCGCGGAGTATAGCCGCTCCTCGACGACTTTCTGCAGGCGATGAATCTCGTCGATGAAGAGCACGTCGCCCTTTTCGAGATTGTTGACGATCGCGGCAAGGTCGGCGGCGCGCTCGATCGCCGGTCCCGAGGTGACGTGAAGGTTGACCCCGAGCTCGCGCGCGATGATATGCGCGAGCGAGGTCTTGCCGAGTCCCGGGGGACCTGAGAACAGCACGTGGTCGAGTTCTTCACCCCGGCCACGCGCCGCCGTGATCGACATGCCGAGGATCTGCTTGAGTCGCTGCTGCCCGACGAACTCGTTGAGCGCGCGCGGACGGAGTGCGAGGTCGACTTTGCGCTCGTCGTCGATGGCGTTGCGCGACAGCGGACGTGCGTCGCGTGGCCGTCCGTTCACCAGGCCAGCTTCGTCCAAATCGCGATGATCAGTCTTGGCCAAACAGCACCGCCAGTGATTTTCTAATCGTTACTTCGAGATTCTTGGCCGCGGCCGCGTCCTCGGCCACCACCTTTTCCACGGTCTTGCGCGCCTCGACCGGCTTGAGGCCAAGGTTCACCAGCGCGGAGACCGCGTCGTCAACCAGCGCCGTTCCGCTGACGGCGGCCGCAGGGGCCGTTCCATTGGAGTGCGGCGCGGCTGCGCCCGCGATCTTCAAATCGCCGACCTTGTCGCGCAGCTCGCGCACCACGCGCTCGGCAACCTTGGGGCCAACGCCGGGCACGGCATCGATCCGTTCGACATCCTCGCGACCGATCGCCGCTACTAGTTCCTCGGGAGCGAGCACCGACAGGATCGCCAACGCGAGTTTCGGCCCGACGTGCTGCACCTGCATCAGCAGATCGAACGCGCGCTTCTCAGCCGAATCGATAAAGCCATAAAGCGTAATGGCGTCCTCGCGTACGACCTGCCGAATCTCGAGCCGTACTTGGTCGCCCGCCGCAGGCAGCTTGTAGTAGGTGCTGAGCGGAATGAAGACCTCGTAGCCGACGCCGCCGGTCTCAACGATAAGGCGGGCCGCATCGCGAAGCGCAAGGATACCTGTGAGAGTCGCGATCATCGCGCGATGCTCCCCGAGTCAGCGCGGTTGCGCTCGATGCTCTCGGTGAAGTGCGCGCCGCGCGTCCGCCCGCAGTGGCACAGCGCGATCGCGAGAGCGTCAGCCGCGTCAGTCGCGAGCGCCTCGCCGGCATCGAGGCCGAGCGCACGCCGCACCATGTACTTGATCTGCTCCTTGTCGGCATGGCCGTGGCCCGCAACCGCCAGCTTCACTGCGTTGGGCGGATATTCGAACAGCTCAAGGCTCCGCTCGGCGGCAGCCAGTAGAGCCATCGCGCGCGCCTCGCCCAAGCGAAATGCACTCTGCACGTTGGCCGCAATGAAGTGGCGCTCGAGCGCCAGTGTCGCCGGAGTGAATTCGTCGATGATGCGAACCAATTCTTCGTGGATTTTCTTGAGGCGCGACGGTCCGCGCTTGATTGCCGCCGTGCGAATCGTGCCCGCCGCCACGTAACGCGGCCCGCCAGGCTGCCCCTCGACAAGGCCCCAGCCGCACACCACGCTCCCCGGGTCGACCCCGAGCACCCGCATAGCCTCCTCCGCCAGCCCTGCGCCGCGCGGACTCAAGCGGCCGAGAACTGCGCCAACTCTTGCTCGCTGATATCGAAGTTCGCCGCGACGCTCTGCACATCGTCGTGGTCTTCGAGATCCTCCAACAACTTCAACACCTGCTCTGCAGTATGGCCTGACACCGCGACCGTGTTTTCGGGCGCGCGCGTTACCTCGGCATGCGCGATCGCGACACCCGCCTTTTCGATTGCGTCACGTACGGTGCTGAATTTTTCCGGCGCGGTCATCACCTGAAACGTTTCGTCGTCGCCGGTGACATCGTCGGCGCCGGCGTCGAGGGCGAGCTCCATCAGCTTGTCTTCGTCGGACGCCGACTTCTCGACCGTTATGATGCCGTGCTTCTTGAACATCCAGCCGACGCATCCGGTCTCGCCGAGATTGCCGCCGTGACGCGAGAAGATGAAGCGAATCTCGGCGACGGTGCGATTTCGATTGTCCGTCAGCACGTCGGCCATGATTGCGACCCCGCCCGCCCCGTAGCCTTCGTAGGTGACTTCCTCGAGCTGGCCGCCGCCGAGCTCGCCAGTACCCTTCTTGATGGCGCGGTCGATATTGTCGTTGGGCATCGATTGCGCCCGTGCCGTCAGCACAGCAGTGCGCAGGCGAGGATTAGCGTTGATATCGCCGCCGCCGAGCCGGGCCGCGATCGTAATTTCCTTGATCAGCTTGGTGAAGACCTTTCCGCGCTTGGCGTCGCGCGCTGCCTTCTTATGCTTGATCGAACTCCACTTTGAATGACCCGACATCGATGGCTGCTCGCAGGCTGCGCATTGCCACGCCGCCTTCTTTCCTGATTATCACAAAGTTCGCGTGAAGTTGGAACACGGCTCAGGCGGCGTTTGTGTGACGATGGCTTGCCTGTGCAGAGTTTTTGGTATCATTGCCCGCCGAAACCGATGAAAATTTCTCCGCAGCTGTTGGTTCTTGCGGCCGCCGTCTCAATTTCGACGGCGGCCTGCTTCTATCCTCCAACTACGGTCCCACCTCCCGATGAAAAGGAACGCACTCTCGTCGCCCTGCCCTACGACCTCGCGTGGGACGTCGTCAACAATGTCATCCGCCGCAACGGTCTGCACGTTGACGCTAGCGAACCGAGCCAGCGCGGCATCATCGAGGCCTCAGGTCCGCGATTCTCACTACAGGAGGCCGATTGTGGAATGGTCAAGAGCATAGGCGGCACGTACGCCGCCTTGCCCGAATCAAATTCAACGTCGGTTTATAACTTCCTGGTCAAACCGCACGGGCCCGAAAGCACGATGGTGCAGGTTGAGGTCTCGTACAACAGCCCAGTGAAGGTGCCATTTCATACTGCCACCGACGTTGATTGCATCTCGCGCGGCACTGATGAGTCGCGAATTCTGAGCGAAATCATCGCCGAGGCGAGAGTGACGCATCGGCCGGAGTACTACAAATCGGCGCCCGCGCATCCTCGCGCCGAAGCCGAAGGCGAACCGGGGGCGACCATCAGGAAATCCGCGCCACCGCCTCCGGAGCAACCGCCGGAGGGCCCGGGTTCGGAGCCGGGTGGCCCGACGCTGCTGCCGCCATTGCCGCCGATGCCGAAGATCAACTGAACATCGGTATTCAAGGATACTTTAGCGGCAGGATACTCAGGTGAGGCGGCAGGTATGCGACCAGGAATGGACCGTAGACCGCGAGGCAGAGCACGACTGATGAGGTGACCCACAGCCGCAGATTGGCGAGCCGCGCTGCCCACCCCGTCTCTCGGTAGGCGTCTTAATCGTGACGGTGAACGGAAGGTCCGTGGCAGGCGCACGTTCGCCCGTTGCGACGTCATCACCAGGTTGAGAAGAAGAGCAGCATGGAGGTGAACATGATCGTTCATCGCACGTCCTGCAGGGCCTCCGGCGCGAGCGCATCCGCCGAGATTATCGAACGACTGGATTCGCCCGGCAACTGCCAAAAGAGATGAATGTAAGAGCCTCCTGCAAGGTTGCGCTCGCCCACCTCGATATTGTGCCGCCCTTCGGTCAGGTACATCTGCCCCTCTGCGTGAGGCACGTTTCTATCGCCAGGATCGGGAATCACGCTGTGCCCGTCGATCTTGAGCCATCCGGCGTCATCAACCTCGATCTGAAAGTCGTAGATACCGGTCCTCGGCACCAACAGCTCTCCGCTCCAAACCGCTACCGACGGAAAGGGCACGGCGCCCATCGATGCGATATCGTCGAAATCGATCTGGCGATCGACGCGCTCAAATTGCGGCGGACTCTCCCCCGGCTGGTCATCGAAATAGTAGCGGCCGAGCAGACCCCTTTTGCCCGCAAGCATGACCGGCCGTCTTACGATTCCCGTGATCGACGGGAGGAAGATGGCTACAATGCCAATTCCGATCGCCGCCGTCGCAAGCCGCCGAGTCCCCAGCTTAGGCCAGGGTTCGAGCACTTCGATCAGTTCCATTGCGCCCAGCAACCAGACGCCTCCTAATGGCCAGAGCTGAAGCCATCCGGGAAGTCGAAGCAGCTTGCCGAGATTGAATGCGATCGAATCACGCGTGATGAGCGGACCGCCATAGAAGCTGTCGCGATTCATTGCGAAATCGCCGCGCAGGTAGAGCTGCGCCGCGAAATCACGAAGCGGATTGTCGTACTCGTAAGGGAAGTGCGGATTCGTTGCCGTCGCCATCAGCATAAGCCACACCGATAATGCCCCTAGTCCGCCGATCAGCGCATCGCAGGCGGCCGGCAGAAAGAGAATCGGCAACACGATAAACGGTACGATCGCTACGATCTGCCGTGGTCCGGTTGCGGTGCCGCCGCCCCACGACACTATCGACTCGCCGTAGGACGCGTTGAACAGGATCATCCCAACCACCACGATCGCCGTGACGACAAGTTCTTTGCGCCAGGGTCGAAGCCGTGCAAACCAGGCGACGCCTGGAATCGCGAGCAGCAACATTGGATTGCAGAAAAAGAGTCCGCGCTGCGGATCAATCAGTATGTTCCACAAGATATCCAGTCTCGGATATGTCAGTCCGACGAAACCAACCGCCTGCTCAGGAAACTGATTATTGCCGACCATCTTGTACGCTTCGTAGCTGAAGAATAGCGGATGACCGAACGCACCCCAGTTGTACCCGAACAGGATAATCGCTGTGATCGCTGCGCCCGCAGAATACAACGCGAGTTCACCAAACCGCGGCAGCCGGTAAATTGCGTAGATTCCTATCGCGGCCGCAATGAGTAACGCCGGATAGTCATTTAGTACTGCCCATCCCGCCAAAAATCCGGCGACGAATGAGCGCCACCACGGCGATTCGGTGGCTGTGGTGGCAACCAGGTAAAAGGAGATGAACGCGCAGGCGCCTGCGATGGGTTCGCCGGTTAACTCAGTCGCGTACGGAAACGCGATGGTCGCGATTCCAAGTAGAATAGCCACTCCGGCGCTGCGTCCTTCTGACGCGCCGAGATAAACGCCGAATCTGTACATCACGACGCAGGCGGCCGCGGTCAGCAATCCTACCGTGAAGAGCGTCGTCAAATAGGTAGTGAATGCCCAGTAGGCAGCCTCACTCCGCCACAGCATCGGCAGCAGCGCGTTGGAGATTAGCGCCCACGGAATCAATGCGGTGAACGATCCTCCGGGCGCCTTCACCGAGTAGTAATGACTGCCGAGACTGATTATGTCGGCGGTATTGTAGCCGCAGAACCCGTCGATCCAGAGCGCGTGCTTTTCCAGCATCGCGCGGATCAAATCGAAGCGGTCGGCAACGCTTTGATCCGAGCCCTGGTAGAAATAGGCGTACGATATGAACGGTAGCAGGAAGACGGCGCTCTCGAGGCGGCGTCGGCGCTGGTCGGGCGCGATCATTTCGAGCGGCGCTTTCCGGCGGGACGCGGCGCGTGAGCCTCGGTTGCCGGCACTGGCGGCGGCTCGCTGCCATACATCCACCATCCGAAGATCACCGTTGCGATCAGCAGCACGAAGACGATCGGCATCGTCCAGCGTCTTCCAATCGGAGCAGGAATCTCCGCTTTCTGGATCGCGTCCCAGTCGAACATCGGGCTCGCGTCTTTCGGGAGCGCCGCAATCTTTTCGAGTCGCGCAGCGCGGAAAAACGCGCGGCCGGAATTAAGGCTCCCGTAGCCGCCGACTCGGAGCGCGACATCGACATCGGCCCCATGCCGGCCGACGTGAAAGTAGAATCCGACGCGCCGCCAGCGGGAAGTTCCCTTCACGTCCGGCGACATCATGCCGTCGGTCATGATCGAAATCGTTGCACCGTCATTCGGGGCGCCGACGTTCTCGGTGCGGATCTCGACGCTGGCGTGATAGAAGCCCTCCTCCAGTGACAACGGCTGCTCCCACCTGGCGTCGTTCGCCTTCAGATTTTCGACTTCAAGCGCGTTGGGTTCGCCCGGGCGCTGAATCCAATGATGCTGAAAGGCGTCGGGACTGTTGATCCAGGCCTCGGTCCGCCATTCATCAGGTTGATCGACGGAGCCTTTGGCGAAGTCCCCGTTGACGAGCAGATTGCGTGGCGTCGATGATGAAGACGGATCGGCCAGCGTCAGCAGCGGCATCGATACAATCAACGAAAGCAGGACGATAACGACGAGGCGCGGACGCATGGCCAGTTGCTATATCCAGTTTCGAAGCCCGGTGCCCGACAGCCACATCCGGGCGTAATAGCCAGAACGTTCGATCTTCATCGCCGTCCAGATCGGATAGTAGTACACAAACAGTATCAACGCGCCGGCAACAAAGAGTCCGCAAACGTACTTTCCCGCATAGTCAGTCTCGACGAGAGTGTAGATATAGCCAATAGCAACCGCGATTACGGCGAATGTGCCGATGGCGAATCCGAGTCCCAGCATGAGCGCCGGCGCGATCGTTAGCAGTAGCGCCGCATGTTCCCACGGCTCGCTACGACCCTGCCAGCATCCGGCGAGCACGATCGCAAGCGCCAGGTATCCCATGTAGACGGCGGGCATGTAGTGGTAAAGGAAGAGGGTGCGGCCGATCGGAGTCCAGATCGCGAGGTAAGCTACGTAGCCTATGACTATGAACCACTTGGACATCGTGGGTGCTTCGACCGCGCGCACCAGCATGATGGTGATCGCCGTTAGTGCCCCCCACCAAAGAAGGGGATTGCCGCCGCCCCAAATCGTCGCCACCAAGCCGGTCTGCGGGAAGTTCTGCCAGTAGGCAATCGGCCGCAGCATCAGCGGCCAACTCCACCATGGCGATGCGTAAGGATGCGTCGCGGACGCAACGCTGTTCTCGTACCATCGAACCTCGTTGTAATACTTGAACAGATCCTCGATACCCCGCCACCATCCAAGTGAGTAATGCGGCAGGAAGCAGCCGATGTAGAAAATCGCCGCGACGCCGCCCACGATTGCGAGCGCGCCGATCACGCGATTGAACCTGAGATTCTTGCGCGTCGCCATTTGGGATGCACTCTCGCGCGGCGGCGCCGGGTAATCGCGCATGACGGTATATACGATGAAGCCAGTGACAAGCAGAAAGGTAACCGCCGGTACATATAACTTCGCGCCGAGGCAAAGCCCGAGCGCGACGCCAAGCGTGATGAGCAGCAATCGTTTTCGCCGCACCTCGATCGTTCGCGCGTAAAGGAAAAACAGCCAGTAGGCGGCCGCGGCGCAGGTCAGATAAACGATATCGATTACGCCAACGCGTGAATCGACCAGGAACATCCCGTCGCACATCACGAAGACTGCCGCCAATGTCGCGGCGAGGCGCGAGCGCGTCAGCTCGCGGCCAAGCAGATAGGTTATCCCGACCAGAGTAGTGCCGATCGCCGCGTTGCCTACGCGCCAGCTCCAGGGATGGTCGCCAAACAGGTAGATTCCAGCCGCGATCACGAGCTTCGCGAGCGGAGGATGCGGATCGAGAAATGGTTCGCCGCGCAGGTAATGGCGCGCCTGCGCAACAAAATGGACCTCATCGAAAACGATCTCGGGCGGACGAGCAAGATGCCAGAAACGAGTAAAGGCCGCCGCTGCGACGAGCGCTACCAGAGCCACAGTGTCAAGCTGAATCCATTTGAGGGGCGGCGGCTCAGGCTCTTCAGGGACGGGTCCAGCATCCTGCGCTCGCTTCCCCGAGGCCGACGCTTGGCCGAATCGGTTGAGCGCCTTCATCAGTATCCCGTCGCGCTCGGCAGGATGATCGAGCAGCGCGGCGCCGTAGTAAGCGGCGACCGCGAGAGCAACCACATTCAGCGCCGACGCCAGCATCGCCAGCGGATCGCGGCCCTCCAGGAATACTACCGTTCGCAGTGTGTGAAGGACGTAGGCGAGATTGAAACAGGCAGTGACCGTCAGGATGCCGAAGACCAACATCATTTCCGGCGCTTCGAGCGCGAGCGGCACTGCCAGCGCCACGGCTGGGTAGATGTACCGCTCGTGCATGCGCGGGGCGACCATGAAAAATCCAAAGATCGCGAAGAACGCAGCGAACATAAGGCGCCGCGCGCTCCGTCCACGCCAAACTATCCAGCCCACGTATGCGTAGAGCGGAAGGAGCATGCTGAGTCCGAGCGAGAAGTAGCTAATCGGCCCGAGCGGTTGGAGATCCGAGTTACGCAGTCCGCCAATCAACGACATCAAGTTGAACGCGTTAACCGAGGTTTCGTGATAGTAGGCGCCGGTCGAAACATAGAGATCGATTATCCAGTTCCACCGATGCCCGATCTGAAATGGACCCATGCCGATGAAAAACGCCCCGACGAATGCTGCCGCGGACGAGACCCACGTTGCGAAGCCGGTCTCGAGCATCGTCCAGAGCGCGAGCAGCGGCAGAATCATCACACCCTGCGGCTTTACCAGCAGCGAAATTGCCGCCAGCGCCCACCCGATCTCGAACTGCCGCGCGAGTATGGCGATCAGTGTGAGCATCGTGGTGAGCGTGAGCACCGAGTCGCTCTGCCCCCACACGATCGTGTCGTAGAGCAGCGCGGGGTTGAGCGCGATCATCAACAGCGCGGCCATCGCGGCGCGGGCATTCTCGCCGCGCCGCACCAACACATACATCACGAGGGCGAGGGCGAAGTCCGCCAGCAGCGGCGGACTCTCAACGATTACGCGCAGGTACTCGCCACCGAAATTCAAGGCGCGGGCAATAAGTCCGACGACCCAGAGCGCATAGAGGTAGCCGGGTGGATAATCGAGAAAGAAACCGGCCTGGTAGGTTTGTGCGGGGCCGTGATCGGCAATCTGCAGCGCCCATGCCTCGTACGTGCCGACATCGATACCGAAGCCCGGCAGAAGAGGCAGGAGTGCAAGCTTAACGAGCCCGATCAGAACCAGCAGGGCGACTGCAGTGCGGAACTCAGCATCGCGCCATAGCGGTAGAGTCAGCTCGACAAATGCGTAGCACACGACCGCGAACAGGATGACGCCGGCGACGAGGCCGGTCAGATTGCCGGTCGGCGCGGCGGGTATCGGCGCAGCCGCAATCGCAATCGCGCCGCAGGCGGCAGCAAGCCACATCCTCAAGCGGCCTGGCCCGCGCCCCCTCTCTGTCAGGAAGTTCAACTCGGAATCCTATTCCCCAGTCCGCACATTGCGCGCGCCGCTAAGATAGCGATTCCGACACCGGCTATGAACAGCCCGCGCGCTTTTCACCACTCGCCAGTAGAGCCTATGATGCCCGCATCCGGAGACCGACGGAGGCCTCTATCGCATGCGTCTGATTCACACGCTCTATGAGCCTGCCGGCAGCGGCCCGCACCCAACGATCATCGCCATGCACGGATTCGGCGCCAACGCGCTCGATCTGCTGGGGCTTGCTCCGTATCTCGCCGAAGGCCGCTTCATGGTCGTCTGCCCGCAGGCACCGCTCGAAGTTCCAATCGGGCCGACGCAGGGCTTTGCGTGGTTTCCAATCCGGATGGGCTCGACGCCCGACCGCGACGCTATCGATGAGGCGGGCGCTGCGGTCGAGGAGTTCATCGAGCAAGCACTCGACCGTTTCCCGATAGACAAACGAAAGCTCGTGCTGCTGGGATTCAGCCAGGGCGGGATGATGGCGTATCGCGCGGCTATGCGTAACCCCTCGCGCCTGGCCGCGCTGGTAGCACTCTCGACCTGGTTTCCACCGGAACTCAAGGATGAGGTCACTGACGCCCCAGCGCTCGAGGCGCTGCCCACGATGGTCCAGCACGGCCGCGGCGACGACATGATCGAAATCACGCGCGCCCGCGCCTCGATCGAGACGCTCCGCTCCCTGCGTGTGCCGGTTACGTTCCGCGAGTACGACTGCGGCCACGAAATCACCGCCGACGCGCTGCAGGATTTGTCGCAGTTCCTGACCGAGAAGGTGCTGTCGTCTATAATCTCCTTGTGAGTACTGGAGAGCAGTTCGATCGACTGCTCGCGGTCGTGCGCGAGCTTCGCATCAAGTGCCCGTGGGATCGCGCGCAAAGGCTCGCGGATACGACACGCCATCTGCTCGAGGAAGCCTACGAAACCATCGACGCGATCGGCGCGGGCGAAACTGACGAGATCGCGGAGGAACTCGGCGATCTCATCACCCAGAGCCTGTTGGTCGCCGTGATCCTAGGCGAGCAGAGCGATCACAGCATTCAGTCGATTCTCGAGGATGCCGCGACGAAGCTGATTCGGCGGCATCCGCACGTCTACGCCGATGTCGAAGCTTCGAGCATCGACACTATTATTGAGAACTGGGATCGCATCAAGCAGGACGAAGCTCAGACGAAGGGCAAATCGAAGCGCCTCGAGTCCACCGGACGAGCCCTACCCTCGCTGATGCGCGCGGAAAAGCTCGGAGAGAAGGCGCGGCGGCGCGGGATGGACTGGCGCGACATCGCCGATGTGCTCGCCAAGGTGCGCGAGGAGCTGGACGAGGTCGAGCAAGCGCTCGTCCGCAACGATCTCGACGCGGCGGCGGACGAGCTCGGCGACTTGATGCTGGCGATGGCCAACGCACCGCGATTCCTCGGGCACAACGCCGAGGAAACTCTCCGCCGCGCGGCGGACAAATTCGTCGCGCGTTTCGAGGCGCTGGAGCG
>JASHPB010000298.1 GCA_030038355.1 Candidatus Binataceae bacterium | reverse complement strand
ACGATCAACGGGCGCGTCTATTACGACAAGCCGCTCGGCTCGTATTGGCTGGTACTGCTCGCGACTCCGCTCACGACAAGCGTCAATGAAATCGCATCGCGCTTGCCCTGTGCGATCGCGGGGCTGCTCGCGATCGGGCTGCTGATTCTGATGGCGCGGCGGCTCTACGATCTGAAAACGGGCGCACTCGCGGGGTTCATTCTCGCGACCAGTTTCAGTTTCGTCTTTTTTTCGCGCCACGCCTCGGCCGACGTAGAAACCCTGACTGGCGAACTAGCGGCGCTGCTCCTCTTCGATCATCACAAGGAGCGGCAGAACGGATGGTGGGTCGTGTGGCTCTGGATCATCATGGCGGTGACGTCATTGACCAAGGGCCTCCTGGGTTTTGTGCTGCCGATCCTCGTCATCGGCACCTTCTGCACCTTGAGCGACGGATGGGCTGGGCTCGGTGCGGGACTGCTCACCGGATCGCTCGCGGCCCGAGTGCGTTGGATCGTCGAGCGCAACCGCTGGCTGTTCAACTGGAAATCGATCGTCGCGATCGCGATTGGCGGCGTCATCTACTACCTGCCCTTCCAGGTCTCGAGCCACATGATGGGGTCTGAGAAGGGCCTCGAGATGGTGTTCCGCGAGAACGTGGTGCGCTTCTTCCATCCGTTCGACCATCGCGGTGCGATTTACCTTTACATCTATGTCGTCTTCGCGCTGATGGCGCCGTGGTCTGCGCTGCTGCCGGGCGCGCTGGTCGAGATTCATCATCAAACGAGCGTTGCCGTCGAGCCCGCGCTTAGCGATCGATTCGCCCTTGTCTACTTCTGGGCGACCTTCATCTTCTACACGCTCTCCGGCTCGCGCCGCAGCTATTACATCCTGCCGATTCTGCCCGCGGCGGCGCTGATCGTCGCGCGCGTGCTGATCTACCGGCGTGAGATCGCGTCACGCGCAGCGAAGTTCCTTATCAAGCTCGGCTATGGCGTGATCGCAGCGGCGATCGCGGCGGCGATCGCGATGCTCATTCCGCCCCACGCGATTTTGCCCGGCAAGCTGGCGTTCTTCCCGGGAGCGCCTGCGCCCGCTGCCATCGTGATCTTCTGGATCATTTCGCTCGCCTCGGTCATCTACGCGATCCGCAAGCTGACGGGCGCGCGAATCGCACTATCGATGTGCGCGATCGCATACCTGGCGATGACCTACATATTCATCTTCGCGATGCCGGCTGCGGAGGCGTATCGCGGCGAGAAGCCGTTCGGCCTCCAGGTGATGCAGGTACTCAACGGCGATACGTCGCATCTCGCGCTCTATCGTACGCTCGGACCGCTCTTCTATTTGAACCCTCCGCATCCGCTGCCCGAGTTTGAGCGCAAGGCGGACCTCGAGAGCGCGATCGCGAACAAGAATGTCCGATGGTTTATCGTGCGCCGCCGCGACCTGCCGACGCTCAGCGTTCCAACTCAAGTGATGTTCGCGGAGGCCTCATTTCCATGGGAGGACGACGAGAACTACCGCAACAAGGTGATGCTGGTGCGGGTCGACGCGCCGCCGCCGAGCTGAGTCGAGCTGCGCATACCTCGTTGCGATGCAGCTAGGTGACTGCGTGCTATGCCGTTGCGCGCTGCGCTAGCCTTCTACTACAGATAATGGGCCGAGAACGTTACAGCTCGGGTTTCGGCTCGCGCCGCAAGGAGGAACAGGAATGAACGGTGGGACGGCCCGGCCGCAAAATTACGTGATCGCCGCGCTCTCGTACCTGCTCGGCTTTGTCACCGGCATCGTTTTTCTCTACCTCGAACCCTACAACCAGGACGAATTCGTGCGCTTTCATGCGCGCCAGTCGATCGGATTTTCGATCGCGTGGTTCGCGATCGATATCATCTTTGGCGTGTTTATCGCGGTGTTGCCGCACGCGCTTGGCGCGATCCTGGGTTTCCTGGAAACGCTGATCAATATCGCGCTCGCATGTTTCTGGTTGTTCCTGATGTACAAAGCTTACACCGGAGAGCGCTACCGCATTCCCGAACTGTCCGATGTGATCGACGGCGTCGCGGGAACGACCGTTTAATCTGAACTCACGCCGACTTTTTCTCGGCCTCGGCCTCCTCGGCCGGGACAGTCACCGATTCGATATTGGCGGAGCCGGTCACGAGGCGGAGAGTCGGCTCGCGCGCGATTGCGTCGAGCACGCGACGCGCAACCTCGTCGGCGATCTGTGCGGCGTTTCGCGTCTCCGCCGGATAACGAATCGTCACCTCGAGCCCGTCGGAGCTGAGGCTCAAGCGGCTCTGCGGCTTGGGCGATTCGAGCAGAATGTTCAGCTCGCGCTCGAGGTGGCGATAATCGCGCTGGATTGCTTCACGGTAGCGCCCGTACACTTGCTCGACTGCGTCGGTGAGCCGCTTTTCCGCCAGTCGATAGTCGCAATCGGCCGCGAGCTTCAGGCGAATCTCGTTCCACACGAAGCTGGTGCCGGGCGCCTGCTTGAAGAAGTTGCCGCTCGGCTGGAACACGATCGCGTTCGAGAACACCACCACGCGACCGGTCGGCAAGCGATGATTGCCGTCGCCGCCGAGCTCCATCAGGCTGAGCTTGACGAGGCCGATCTCGACCACGTCGCCGATCACGCCGCCGATCTGGACACGATCGCCAACGCGGATTCCGAAACGGCCGATGAGGAAAAAGTAGCCCGCGATCGAGAGGATCACGTTCTGCAAGGCGACCGCGACGCCTGCCGCCGCAAAGCCGAGAATGGTCGCGAAGGATCCGAGTTGGTCGGAGAAATTGACCAGCAGCATGATCACGACCAGGATTCCGACCACCAGGCGCCGCGCAGCCAGGACCTGGCTGCGCCGCCGTATATCCTGCACGTAGCGGAAGGTGAGCTGACGCCATACCGCGGCGCCGACAAAAATCAGCGCGAGCGCGACCGCCACGATCGAGGCGCGGATGATCAAGCGCCTCAGATCCGTCCGCGCTCGATCATTCACCGCGCCCTGCCAGCGCTGGAGGTTTTTCACGTAACTCTCGAGCAACACCACCTGCTTGGTGAGCGGCAGCGTGAGCGCGGCCAGATCTTTATGCTGTGAGATGAGGTCACGGAACATCGCCTCGCGCGTGCGCAGCGTCGCGACGTCAGCGGTCGCCATGCCTTTGGAAAACGAGTCGGCGCGCGCGTCGATTGCGCCGATCTGCTCGATCAACGGGGCGCGCGCCTGCTTGATCCGGTTCGCCAGGTTGTTGGTGAGAACTATGGTCTGTGCGAGCTGATCCGACTTGCGCTGCGCCGCGAGCAAGTCGTAGAGTGCGCCGGTCATCCCTGATGGCTCCGCTTGCGGCGCAGCCACCGCGGGTGCAGCGGCGCTCGCAGGCGCGCCGGGCGCGGCAGACGCGAGCGGAATCGATTTCTCCAGCTCGTCGATCTGTGCGCGCACCCCCCCTGACTCATCAGATGTGGAGTTGCCGGTCTGGAACTGGATTATGGCGTCGATCGCGCCGATTCGCGCCCGTGTGAGATCAATCTCGCCGTTGACCACGGCGATCTGCGATGAAAGTGCCGTGCGCGCCGCGCCGCGCGCACCGATCATTTGCGCCTGCAGCGCCTTCAGGCGAGCTTGAGCGCTGTCGAGGTCCGCCTGCAGTG
>JASHPB010000297.1 GCA_030038355.1 Candidatus Binataceae bacterium | reverse complement strand
GCTCGCGGATCGCTCAGTACGCGCTCGTAGTAGGCGCGATACATGGCCGGAAACCACCAGGCACCGCGCGCTCCCATGCTGAAGAAGGAAATTGTCATGCGGCGCGCGAGCCTCGTCGCGAATTCGCGGTTGGAAATCAGTCCGCCTGGATTTTCCCAACACAAGACCTCCGACGCGCTCGCGATGTCCGTGAGCGTCGGCGATGGCAGCAGCGCCGCCGCCCATCGAATTGCCGATCACCACCGCGCGTTCAAGCTTGAGCGCCTCCATGAAGCCCGCAAACACCGCTGCGTAACGCGGCGCGCTGGCGGGCTCATGGTCGCGCTCCGACTGACCGTGACCGGGCCAGTCGGGGGCGAGCACCCGGGATGGCGCGCGCCTTCGCGCTCAACGCGGCGCGCCGGACCAGGTCGAGCGCGACACCGTGCAACTCTTCACCTTGGCTCGCACCTGCGACGCGATTGCCGAAGGCGAAGCGGCCGCGCGCGGACTGTCGACGGAACGTGTCATCGGAATTCTGCGAGATCTGGTCGAGCGCTCGCTGGCCGGTCGGCCGCACCTGCAGCGGGCGGCGCGAAAAAAAGCGGCCGGCGACGCCGGCCGCTTGGTTAATGATTCAGCGTCATTATTCGAACATCAACACCGTGCGCGCGACTTCACCAGCCTTCATCGCGCGGAATGCTTCGTTCACGTCCTCGAGTTTGCCGCGCCGGCTCACCATGTCATCGAGGTTGATGCGCCCCTGGCGATACAAGTCGATAATGCGAGGCATATCGATGCGGAAGCGGTTCGAGCCCATGAAGCATCCCTGGATGCGCTTTTCGAACAGCAGTGAGAAGCCGTCCACTTCCACCTTCTGCCCGAG
The DNA here is from genome assembly GCA_030038355.1 of Candidatus Binataceae bacterium. Classification (GTDB taxonomy): domain Bacteria; phylum Desulfobacterota; class Binatia; order Binatales; family Binataceae; genus JASHPB01. The sequence goes on along the minus strand of JASHPB010000297.1, from coordinate 2,248 downwards.
CGGCACCATCCCGACGATCGTGGCGACGCCGCCGGGCGCGATGCACTCGTAGGCCTGCTCGGCGGCGACCTTGAGGCCGATCGCCTCGAACGAGTAATCGGCGCCGCCGCCCGTCAGCTTGCGGATTTCGTCGACCGGATTTTTATCCGACGCGTTGACCGCGTGCGTCGCGCCGAGCTTCTTCGCGAGCTCGAGCTTGCTCGGAAACTTGTCGACCGCGATTATCATGCGCGCGCCCGCAACTCGCGCGCCCTGGATCACCGCGAGACCGACACCGCCTGCGCCGAAGACCGCAACCGTGGAACCTGGCGCGACCTTCGCCGTGTTGAGCGATGCGCCGACGCCAGTCATCACGCCACATCCGATTAGCGCGGCGCGATCCAGTGGAACGTTGTCATCGATCTTCACGAGAGCGTTTTCATGCACCAGCATCTTCTCGGCGTAGCCGGAGAGATCGGCGAACTGGTTGACCATCGTTCCCTTCTGCGCGAGGCGCGGCTTCTCGCTCGCCGTGCGCTGCGTGGCGGCGCGATTCGAGCAGAGGTTAGGGTGCCCCGACATGCACTCCTCGCAGTAGCCGCAGAAGACCGAGAGGCACGCGATCACGTGGTCGCCCGGCTTGAGATACGACACCTGCGCGCCGACCTTCTCGACAACACCAGCGGCTTCGTGACCGAGAATCGCCGGCGTCGGCCACATGTAGAGGCCATCGACGAAGTGCAGATCGCTATGGCAGACGCCGCTCGCGACCGTGCGCACCAGCACCTCGCGTTCTTTCGGATCGTCGATATCGACCTGCTCGATGCTGAGCGGCTGATTGGGACCTTTGAAAATTGCTGCTTTCATCTGAATGCTCCTTGGCCTTGGCCGCTAGTTGTCGAAGGTGAGAACGGTGCGCGCGACTTCGCCAGCCTTCATCGCGCGGAACGCTTCGTTGACGTCCTCGAGCTTGCCGCGCTTGCTGATCATCTCGTCGAGCTTGAGGCGGCCCTGCAGGTAGAAATCGATGTAGCGCGGCATGTCGATGCGGAAGCGGTTCGACCCCATGTTGCTGCCTTGCAGCTTGCGCTCGCTGAGAAACATGAAGCCGTCAAGCTCGACCTTCTGCCCAACCGGGATCATGCCGATGACGGTCGCCGTGCCCCCGGGCTTCACCGCGTTGAAGGCCTGCTCCGCCGCCTTCTTGAGGCCGATCGCCTCGAAGGCGTAATCGACGCCCGCGCCGGTGAGCGCCTTGATGCCCTCGACCGGATCGGTGCTGGACGCATCTACGGTGTCGGTCGCGCCAAAGCGCTTCGCCATCGCGAGCTTGTTCTCGAACATATCGACCGCGATGATCTTGCGCGCGCCGGCGATTCGCGCCCCCTGGATCGCCGCAATTCCGACGCCGCCGCAGCCGAAGACCGCGACCGTCGAACCTGGCTCGATCTTCGCCGTGTTCAGCACCGCACCGACTCCGGTCGTGACGCCGCATCCGATCAGCGCGGCACGATCGAGCGGGATATCCTCGCGAATCTTCACGACGGCGTTCTCATGCAGCAGCATCCGCTCGCAGTAGGAAGACACGTCGAGGAACTGGAAAACGGGATTGCCCTTCTGCGAGATGCGCGGCTTCTCGTTGGGCTGGCGCTGTGTCGCTTGCTTGTTGGAGCAGCGGTTCGGATGGCCCGACATGCACTGGTCGCAGAAGCCGCAGAAAACGGAGAGGCACGAGATCACGTGGTCGCCGGGCTTGACGTAAGTGACCTGCTTGCCGACTTCCTCGACGATACCGGCAGCCTCGTGCCCGAGCACCGCGGGTGCGGGGTACGGATAGAGGCCATCGACGAAGTGCAGGTCGCTATGGCAGACACCGCTCGCGACGGTCTTGATGCGGACCTCGTGATCGAGAGGATGGTCGATCTCAACCTCCTCGATCGTGAGCGGCTGGCCGGGGCCACGAAAAACGGCGGCTTTCATTCGCATGCTCCTTGGTAGCGGTAATGTGGGCCGGGCGCGACGAGACGAAGTTCGCGCGCAGGGCGAACTCCTTAACTAGCACAACAGCCGCGCATTTCCAGCGCGGATTTGGCCTCACCACCTTTGCTGAAGGGGCGCCTTTGCGGGTCGGAAACCGCTATCGGCTTCCAACAAAATTGCCCCGTTCGGCTGCGCTCCCGAGCTCCACTACTGCTATCTCAAAACCAATCTCTTCACCGAAGCTCAGGATGACATCGGTGTCGCATTTTCGCGAAGGTCGCCCTCAGGG
>JASHPB010000296.1 GCA_030038355.1 Candidatus Binataceae bacterium | reverse complement strand
GGCGCCGACGTGATCCGACGAACCTTGGCCGATGTTCCTTCGTTAGCCATCGATCAATGCGTCAAGAGAATCGTGACGACGGCGACCGCGGCCAGCGCGGCCATCACGAGGACGAGGAAGATCGCCATCCTCCGGTTTTCCTCGCGAACCTCTTCGCGCGATACGAGCGTTGCCATCGTCGTTTCTCAGGCCCTATCCAGCACCATTGCCAGCAATACGACCGGCAGATAAATCAACGAAAAGAGCAGCACGCGCCGTGCGGCCGCGAGACCGCCCGAACGCCGCATCATCAAAACCGCGAGCAGCAGCATCGCAGCTCCCAACACCACCGCAATTGCCGCATAGACCAGCCCCGTAAGGCCCACCATCGTAGGAATCACGCCCAGCGCGACGAGCCCAAGCGCCGCCGCAATCACCACCGGATCTGAAGGATTAAAGCCCCGCGCGGTATTGTCGGGCAGTAAATGAATGCCTGCGCGTTTGTAGTCCGCTCGATAAAGCCGCCCGACCGCGAAGGTGTGCGGCAACTGCCAGAGGAACATCAGGCCGAACAGGAAAGATGGCTCGAGCGTGAGGCTGCCGCGCGCCGCCGCCCATCCGGCAACTGGAGGCAGCGCGCCGGGGATGGCGCCGACGATGTTGCACATCCAGCTGACGCGCTTCATCGGCGTGTAGGCGAGCAGGTAAACGATGGTCACAGACGCGGTAACTGCGGCGCAGACGAGGTTGGCGGTTGTGGCCAGGTAGATGATGCCGGCCGCAGTCGCAGTCACGCCGAACGCCAGAGCCTCGGGCGGCCGCATCCTGCCGGATGGCAAGGGACGATGGCGCGTCCGCTGCATCATCGCGTCGGTGTCGCGCTCGACGTACTGGTTGAGCGCGAGCGTGCCGCCGGCGGCGAGCGCGGTACCGATCATCAGGTTGAACGCGAGCGCCAGGTCGAAGCTAACGCGCGTGCCGAGGTAAAAGCCGGCGAGCGTCGTCACCAGCACCATCAACACGATGCGCGGCTTGGTGAGTTCATAGAATTCCGCAATGCCGCCACGCGCGATGCTCGTAACCTGCGCTTCGATCGTGCCGCCGCTCATGCGGTCACTCCATGGCCCGCAACGTGTTCAGCTTCCATCGCACGCGGCGTGGCGCGATTCAGGGCTGGAGTCAGCAGATGGCTTGCGCGCAGCGTCAGCGCGAGCGCAGTCGCAAGCACGCCCGCGCCGAGCGCGACGTGCGCGGTCGTGGGAATCACGGCGCGGCCAGTCCAAATCGTGAGCGCGCCGAGTGTGAGCTGACAGGCAAGCAGAACGAGCAGCAGCGATGCCGTGCGTACCAGTGGACGCTCGTCGCGATGCGCGTTGAAGACTCGAGCGGCAGTCCAGATGATCATCGCGGTCACGACCAGCGCACCGCATCGATGCGCGAAGTTAACCGCGATGTACTCGTTGAAGTATGGCGGTACGAGGTGTCCGAACGATAGCGGAAAGTCGGGTATCACCAGTCCCGCGCCGAGATGACGCATCAGCGCGCCGATGAGAATCTGGATGTAGATGATGGCGGTGGTGATTCCGGCGAGCATCGCGAGCGAGGGCCGCGCGGGCTCTTCCTCACGCAGCTCAGCGCCTTCCCAGGCGGGATTCGTTAGCATCGCGATCGTCACCATGATGCAAAAGAAAGCCTGCGCCGTAGCGGCGTGCGCGACCGCGATCGCGAGCGGCAATTCGAACAGCACCGTGATACCGCCGAGGATGGCCTGGAAGACGACCAGCCCGAACGCGATGTAGGCGAGACGCCGCACCCACCCGCGGCGCTCCGCGCGCCATGCCCATGCCACCAGGATGAGCGTCAGGATGACCACCGTGCCTGCGACCACGCGATGTCCGAACTCGAAGCGGATGCCGCCTTTCCACGCGGGAATCAGTTTGCCGAACGCGAGCGGCCAATCAGGAACCGCGAGCGCCGAGCCGGTCGAAGTAACGAGCCCCCCGACGAAGACCAGGCAGAAGGTGACGCAGGCGCTCAGCACCGCAAAGCGATGGAGCGCACGTGCACCGGAGTCATCCGCTTGAAAACGATCCATTCTTCGGGTCGTTAGCGATGCAGGCCTAATCGGCCGCCGCCGAAACCTCCGGTAATTCGCGCGACTGCGGCAAATAGTCCTCCGCCACTTCCGGCGAGCTGTACTCGTAGGGGCCGCGATACACTACCGGCACCGCGCCTACCCAGTTGCCATGTCCCGGAGGCGAGGGCGCCGTCCATTCGAGCGTGTTCGCATTCCACGGATTCTCGCTCGCCTTCTTGCCGCGCGCCAGGCTCCAGATGATGTTGGCGAGGAAGATGAACTGCGCGGCGCCGAGCACGAACGCGCTGATCGAGATGAATATTTGGATCGGCTGCAAGGGCTTCAGGAAATCGTACTGCAGCGGGTTGTAGATGCGGCGCATGTGCCCGCCCATGCCAAGGATATGCATCGGGAAGAAAGTACAGTTGAAGGCAACGAACGTAATCGAGAAGTGAATCTTGCCGAGCGTTTCGTTCATCATACGCCCGAACATCTTGGGGAACCAGTATTCGATCGCGGCGAAAATCGCGAACAGGCTGCCGCCGAACAACACATAATGGATATGGGCGACGATGAAGTAGGTATCGTGGATGTACATGTCCACGGGCGTGCACGCCATCCAGATGCCGGAGAGGCCGCCGATCACGAACATCGCGACGAACGACAACGCGTTGAGCATCGGCGCGGTGTAGTGGATGTTGCCCTTGTACAGCGTGCCCAGCCAGTTGAAGGTTTTGATCGCTGACGGCACCCCGATCACCATCGTCGTCAGCATGAAGCTGGTGCCGAGTGCCGGGTCCATCCCCGACTGGAACATATGATGGCCCCAAACGATCCACGACAGGAAGGCGATGCCGATCATCGCGTACGCCATCGCACGATAGCCAAAAATCGGCTTGCGCGAGAAGGTCGCAATCACGTCCGACGTTATTCCCATCGCAGGCAGAATCATGATGTAAACTTCGGGGTGGCCGAAGAACCAGAACAGATGCTGCCAGAGCAGCGGCTCGCCCCCGCCGTCCGGCAGGAAGAAGTGCGTGCCGCCGAGACGATCGAAGAGCAGCAGCGCGAGCGCGGTGGTGAGAACCGGCAGCGCGAGCAGCAGCAGGATCGCCGTAATGAACAGCGACCAGATGACCAGCGGCATGCGGAAGAAATACATGCCTTTCGTACGCATGTTGACGATCGTCGTAATGTAGTTAATCGAGCCCATCAGCGACGATATGCCGAGCACAATCAGGCTTATGCACCAGAGGTTCTGCCCCCAATCGACGCCGGTATAAACCGGCACAGCGGAGAGCGGCGCATATGATGTCCATCCAGCCGCCGCGGGACCGCCCGGGACGAAGAACGACGACAGCATGATTGAGCCCGCGACGGCGCCGACCCAGAACGAGAGCATGTTCAACTTCGGGAACGCCATGTCGCGCGCTCCGATCATCAGCGGGATGAGGAAGTTGCCGAAGCATCCCACGAGGATCGGCATGATCACGAAAAAGATCATGATCGTCGCGTGCATCGTGAACATCGAGTTGTAGGTGTTGGGCGGGATCGCGCCTTCGTACATGTAGGGCTCGGGTACCCAGCCGAAGCCGGGGACGGCCGTCTCGGGGAAGGCCAGCTCCCAGCGCATCAGCATCGCCATCAGGCCGCCGATCGACATCATGAAGAGCGCGAGGAACAGGAACTGGCGGCCGATCATCTTGTGGTCGGTCGAGAATATATATGTGCGGAAAAAGCCGAGCTCATGATGCTCGGCGTGCGCGCCGTGTACCGCAACCGCTGCCGTGCTGCTCATCTTAGATTTTGTCCTCCGCCA
>JASHPB010000295.1 GCA_030038355.1 Candidatus Binataceae bacterium | reverse complement strand
TTTTAGTTTGTCGGGATAGCTTTTGGCGACATTGTCGCACTGCGTCCAATCCTTGGAGAGATCGTAAAGTTCCCACGGGAAACTGGCGGGGTCCTGGCTTACGGCGCCTGCGGTGATCCATGGTGGCCGCATTACTTTGGTGCTCGCGATCCATCCCTCGTGGTATAGGGCGTGATCACCCATCATTTCGAAGTACTGCGTGTGATGCCGCGACGGTGCGTTGGCGTTTTTGACGTCGAAAGTATAGGCAAAGCTGGTACCTTCGATCGGCTTCTGTGGGATACCATCGACCACTGCAGGTGCAGGTATGCCGGTCGCCTCGAGAATGGTCGGCACGATGTCGATTACATGGGAGAATTGATTGCGGATTCCGCCCTTGTCCTTGATGACCTTAGGCAATGAAATCGCCATGCCCTGACGCACGCCGCCAAAGTGTGATGCGATTTGCTTGGTCCACGAAAAGGGGGTATCGAATTTTCATGTCCATCCGACCGCCGTGTGCGGATAGGTGAGATCTGAGCCCCAGACATCGTAGAACTTCAGCTGATCGGCGAGCGGACCATCGACACCTTGGAGCGAAGCAACTTCATTCGGCGTAGCGACCAGCGAACCTTCGGCGCTGTTGCCGTTATCACCGGCAAGATAAATGATCAGCGTGTTGTCGAGCTTGCCCATCTTTTGAATTTCGTCGACTACGCGGCCGATTTCGTGATCTGAATAAGCCCAGTAAGCCGCGAATACATCCGCCTGGCGGATGAACAGCTTCTTTTCGTCAGGCGTCAGTTGGTCCCAGTTCTTGAGCAGATTGTCAGGCCACGGCGTCAGCTTTGCGTCCTGCGGGATCACACCGAGACGCTTTTGATAGGAAGATGGTTTCGCGCAGCTTGTTCCAGCCACCATCGAACAGATGCATGGCGCTGATTTTCTTGATCCACTCTGGCGTTGGATGATGCGGCGCGTGCATTGCACCCGGCACGTAGTAGACGAAGAACGGTTGGTCGGGGTCGATCACGGTTATACGTCTCAGGTACTCGATTGCGTCGTCGGCTTGGGCGGGATCAGGTTCCAGCCGGAATTGTTCTAGGAGGGGGATAAATCGCTGTTGTGTTTACGAAACAGGTTGGGCTGCCACTGATTCGCGTCGCCGCCGACGAAGCCATAGAAATAATCGAAGCCCATGCCTGTTGGCCATTGATCGAAGGGCCCTGCCTGGCTGGCCTCGAATTCGGGAGTGTTGTGGTCCTTGCCGAACCAGGAGGTCCAGTACCCATGATCCTTGAGGATGCGGCCAATGGTGGCCTTGTCTCGGGTCATGATGCTGTTGTAGCCCGGATGACCGGTAGACTGCTCAGAATCCACGCCGAGGCCCATTGAGTGATGATTGCGGCCGGTAATGATCGCCGCTCTTGTAGGCGAGCATAAAGCGGTCGAGTTGAAGTTCGTGTAGCCAGGCCGTTTGCGGCAATTCGATCGAGGGTAGGTGACGGTATGACGCCGCCAAAGGTGCCGGAAACGCCAAAGCCGGTGTCGTCGGTCATGATCAGCATGATGTTGGGAGCGCCCTTGAGTCGTACGACGCGCGGCGGCCACCAAGGCCTGGACTGCGCAACATTGTGTTCGATCTTACCGCCGAATTTCATCGGCGGCGGTGGCAGCTGCTTGCCTTCAATCGAAATGGTTGCATTCGGTGAACCGAGTTCACCGGTCACCTGCTGCGCCGATGTAGAAGCAACGCCGAGAAACAAGATAAGGGCGACTGCAAAGAGCACTCGGCATCCAATCAGTGTGAAATTTCGTGGTGTAATCTTTTCCCGGCTCCAATCTAGCTTCGATACCGGACTTCAGAGAGCTTCTGTTTTGCAGTCTGGTGTTTTCAGTTGATGGCTAACCGCAGTCCCGCTTCGTCCACGCGACGCGTCGATTGCTGCCCTGCGGGCGCCCGGCCTTGAAGCTCGAGCAAACGGGTGTTGATTCTCTTGGTCCAGTAGTTCATCGCGTTCTCCGCGTCCCCCAGCTGCCACTGCGCGGCGGCACTCATCGCAATTCCACCGGACCGTCGGTCGATCGCCCCGGCAAGAAATTCTCCGGTGGATCCGTCTAGCGCCTTCATCTCCGCCTCTGCCGAGCCGGCGAACGCGTAACTGCCGGTAGCCAGCGACTGCAGACTGTTCAGGATTCGAGCCTGCGGAACCACGACCGAAATCGATCTCAACACCGGTGTCGCCGTTGTGTAGTTCATGATCGCGACGTAGAGCACGATAACGTCAGGCCCTGGTTGATCGACCATCGTAAAGTTTTTCTGAAGGTTGTCCTTCAACTGATTGTAGAAGTAAGTGATCAAGACCTGTTCATCGTGAGTCGGGATCTTGGAGTCGGCAGTATCCCAATACTGAACGGGCTGAAGAAGAACCTTGTTGTACCTGCTCCACTGCACGTTTGGATTGATGTACACCATGGCGGCCTGGCCTTCCTTGCCGGGCCGAAGCAGAGACGCATTGCTACCGAAAAATTGGCTTACCGAAGGTGGGACGTTCCCGCTCTGCATTTCCTGCGCGGCCGCAGGATTACTTTGAACAGTCTGCGAACATGCACTCAGCGTGCACATCACGAGCGCCGCCAACAGCATTACGATCTTACGCATTGAAAACTGCCTCAAGGTTTAAGTCGTTCTTCATGGCTACTCACGTGAGTTCATTGCCGAACCATTGTACTTTCAGAATGATCGCGTCTATGGGACTTCGTCCTGGATGTCTATAGTGATTCGTCGATTCTTGGCGCGGCCTTCCGGCGTGTCGTTGGATGCGATCGGGCGGTACGGGCCGAACGCGACGGCCGCCATCGAATTCGGGTCGATCCCTTCGGTCTCGAGATAACGAACCACCGAGATCGCCCGCGCCGCTGACAGATTCCAGTTGCTCGGAAAGCGTTCCGACAAGGGTCGTTCAATCGGCAGGGAATCGGTATAACCCGCCACTACAATTTGCTTGCCGGCGACTCCTTGCAGGGCAGGAATGAGCTTGTTGAGCTCAGACCTGCCTTGATCGTGAAGCTCCCATCCGCCTTCCGGGAATAGAATGGCATTGACCATCGTAACCTGGAGCTTGTTTTGAAGTTGCTTGATTTCTACTTGGTCCGAGTTAACCTCGGTCTGCAGGCTTTGATCCAATTGCTTGTAGGTGCCGTTCATATAGTCGAGCTGCTGAACCTGTTGGGCTTCCTGGTTGTATTGCGATTGCGGTACACATCCGGCCAGCAGGAGTGAAGTGAGGAGCAAAAATAGCGAGTTCCGGTTCATTAAACAGACGCCTTTCGTAGTTCAATCTCGTCAGATCGGCAGAAAATGTTAAAAGTCAGCCTGAGGCGTTGAGCTCGATGGTGCTGTCTTGATCTTCGCGTTTGATACAATCGATTGAGAGATCCAGTCTTGCGATCCGAAATACTGTGACATGTAGTCGCCGATCTGCTTCGAAGTATCTTTGGTCAGGTAATCCATCGAGGAGGTGTAAGCCTTCCCTCCGTTCATTGCCAAGTTTGCCCCCAGGGAGGCGGCCGCGGCGGCTCCGCCCACCGCGGCTCCGGCGGGCGCCGTGAATGCGACTCCCGGCATCTTGCCGCTGTCGGCGTGCGTTGTGAAGTCCATTATCTGTTGACCTTGGCCGTTGACCACTTGAAAGACCTGGACTTTGACATCCATGGTCGACGCTCCCATGCCGAGGCCTATCACCGTTCGACGAAGGCGGTTTCCTTCACTGATGTCCTGAAATTCGCCGTCGATGACCAACAAATTATTCCCGGTCGCTGGAGTGCCTCGGGGTATAGCAAGTGCGTTGAAACCGAGGCTTTGCATTTGCTGTACGATCTGCAGTGCGAGCGACTGACTGGTGTTGGAGGCCAACTGCGACTCGTCGGGTCCGACAGTTTTGTCAGTCACGTTCTCGTAGGCCTTCTGGAAGAAACCCTGATTGAGAGTGACCTCTTGGGAATTGACCGCAAAATCATAGACGTAGACCATGTCTGGCCGGGTGTTCGTGATCGGTGCAGCAGTCGACTCCGGTGCGACAGATGCTCCGGCACATCCGGCGAGGGCCACGGCTGCGAGCACGTAGATCGCACGACTCATGCAGCTGTCTAATCGTGATCGAGCGAATTTTTTCGATAAAAACATAACTCTCCTTCCGCCGCAGAGCGCGGTTGGTTTGATCCAGTCCGCGCATCGTGCAGATAATGGACAAATCTGAATACCAGTTTGGGAGGCATGGGTAAGTTGGACCTTGGTCCAATAGCGCGACCGTCGACAGCAACCAAATTGGCCTCTGGTCGACCGCACCCTTTCTGTTTTGCCGAGTCAAGACAATCGCGATCGTTGCTATGGGACCAAGGTCCAATATCCTGAGCCGTAGATTTTTGAGACGTTTGCGACAGTTCCAGTGTGGACTCTCAACCACCTATCAGCAGTTGCTGTCGAGTACGCAGAATGTGTTACTACAATCCTAAGCTTTATTTCTAACCAATTGCTGGAATATTGGCCTAGTGAATTCAGAGAATTGGTATGTGCGATGGGCGCAGGTCAGACTAAGTGCAACATGATCATGACAAATATCAAATCGACCGGCCCTGGACGGAAACCTGCGATCTCAGATCGAGGAAATATACGGAAAGGCAGCCTCTCCTTGTTATTTGCTGCGATGTTGTATGTGCCGTTCCTGGCGGGCGTAACAGTCGCCCAGTGCGGCCAGTACCCGCTTTTGGACGCGGCATTCAACAAGGTTATCCAGAAGTATCGGAACTCGTCCTGTGAGCAGCTTTGGCAGGAACGGGAACAGCTGAGGAGCCAAAGGGAGCAACAAGTCGTAGACTTCTTGCGGAGCCATCCGCAGATGCCCCAGATGTTCATCGATCGAGTGGCCGCGCCTGTAGCAAACAAGCTGTTTGAGTGCGGAATGATTTCTTGACGGCCTGAGGTCGTGTTGCGCTGAGCGATAGATGTTGGATCGGAGAAAGTCCAAATGAACTATAAAGTACTGAAAGCAATACTTTCGGCTGCAGCAGTCGCGATAGTTTTCAACTCCGCGTTCGCCGCAGAGCCGGAAGCAGCGGACCCTCAGGCCATTCCGTCCGCCGGGGCCTCTGCTGGTACAAAGATCGACCCGCAGGCCGAGGGACTTTTGAGCAAAGCCTGCGCAGCCCTTGGATCAGCTGATGCGTTCAGCTTTCACGGCGAAGTACTTTTCGAGAAGGTGCTGCAAAACGGCGTTAAAGTTCAGTTTGCCGGTGAAATGAACTTTGCTCTTCAAAGACCAGACGAACTCATGGTCGAGTACAACAGCGACCTCGGAGGCAAGCGACTCTGGTATCAGAACGATGGTTTGACAATTTTCGACAATCAACACCAAATGTATGCAACCCTTAAAGTGCCATCGTCGATCGACGCGATGCTTGATGAGGTATCACGCTCTGAACATCTTACGTTTCCGCTCTCGGATTTGGCTTACAACGACCCCTGTCAAAGAGTGTACAAACAAATCATTTATGGCGGGTATATCGGGGTAAATGATGTCAACGGCGTGGCATGCGACCACATCGCCTTTTCGTCCAGCAAAGTCGATCTGCAGCTTTGGCTCGATCGTTCTGGAAAGCCCGTACCACGCAAAATAGTGATCACCTATCGCACGATACCCGGCTCGCCCGAGTACATCGCAGTGCTGTCAAATTGGAAATTTCCGAAGCAGTTTCCGGAAGGCTATTTTAGTGCCAACCTTCCAAAAAATGCTCAACGTATCGATTTTCTCAAGGTCAGGGAGCCACAGCCATGAACAACGCTAGCACTCGACGAATAGCCCGCAACTCGTCTTTGCGTGTAGTCGCCCTGGCTGCGATTTTCACGCTCATCGGTACACCTGGTGCGCTTGCGAGGTGGGGTGGAGGGGGTGGCGGAGGATTTGGCGGTGGCGGTGGTCGCTTTGGAGGTGGAGGTGGTTGGCGTGGAGGTGGCGGAGGCTATCATGGCGGTTCTGATGGCTTCGATAGCGGCAGTTTCGATCACTATGGCTCGTCCAGTGGCGATTCATACCACTCATCATCCGGTGGTTACAGAAGTTCCTCTTCGGATCAGTACAAGTCATCAGGCGATAGCAATACCTCCAATTACAACAGGTCGTCTTCGCAAAATAACCAATACAAGCCGACCTCAGAGTCTGGCAGTAGCTATGGAAGCTACGGAAACTCCTCAGGTACCTCGAGTTCGTCGAACAAGCAGAGTGATTATAACGAGTACAACACGAATAAAGAGGAACAGCAACAGGCCCAGTACAACGAGATGAATACTCTGCAGGAGAATAACGAGCAGACTGAGAAGGAAATGCACAACTCCACTATGAGTACCATCAACAACAACGTGGGCAACTCAAATTGGAATGGTGGTGGTGACGGAAACAACAATGGAGGCTCCAGCACAGGTGAGGCTCTGGGCGCGGCGGCTCTTGGTGCCGTTGGCGGCATGGCAGTTGGTTCGATGATGAACGCCAATTCGCAATCAAAGCAACCCCAAACGACTGTTATCGAGAACAATCCGTACGGATGGTATCCACCGCCGCCTCCGCCGGCCGGTTATCAACCATACTACAACGGCAGTCAGGTGACATACGCACCTCCGAGGTCGTATACGCCACCGTCAACATACTATTAGCATTGATTACTGGCAGCGGTTAAGCTGGATTGCATCATCACCGGTAAAAGTGGAGAAGAGAGCGCTCAGTTGTCAGTACGGTGAAATGAATACGCTCCAGGAGCACCAAAAACAGACCGAGAAGGATATGCAGCAGCAGGCGATGTTGACACTTAACAACCGCTCGGGCACGGGAAAAAGTCCTAGCTCCGCTTGCTGCTCGGGCGGCGGATCGAGGAGCGGAAGCGAGGCGGGTGCGGCGGCGCTGGGTGCAATAGGAGCGATGGCTCTAGGTTCTGCAATGGGCGCTGCCAACCGAGCTTGGACGACGACCGCGGTCGAACAGAACCTGCCTTCCTATAGTATAAGTTGGCCCCGTCGTCGACCGATATGCGCCCCAGCCGGATGCTACCACCTACTCGCTGCTGCCAGGGGCGTTTTCCACAATGATGAATAGCACTACGTGCTACGTAAATGGCTCGATATGCTACAGACCGTTCTACGCCGATAATCCGGTAATGTACGTCGAATCGCACCCGTAATCGGAAGGGTCAGCTTGGTAACCATTTTTTCAATTTCTCTAGAGAACGCCCGTCGAGCGGGATTTCCAGACGGTCCGAAACGTCGTTCTCCAACCTCAACCGCGCGAAAACACCGACGTATCGCTGCCTCGAAGCGGCACAAGACACCTAACGCGGCACGCACGATTTTGCTCGTTGA
>JASHPB010000294.1 GCA_030038355.1 Candidatus Binataceae bacterium | reverse complement strand
CTTCTCTGCCACCGGATGGAGCGCCAACACCCTCATCGGTCCACCTGCTCTGCCGGTAGCCGTTCGCGCCAAGCGTTCTCGAAGAGCGACACCAACAAAAAAGTGGGCACGTGCCCACTCAACGCGCTAAGGATATCACCGCGGCTGGCTGCGCATCAAGGTGGTGGTCGAAGCCGCCAAAAATCGGCTGATTTCGTGGTTTGGCGCTTTTGAACTGATCACCAGAAACACCAAGAAGAGCGTTCGAGAGGATCTTCTTGGCCAGATCGGTGTTGTTGATGGTCAAGCTGCCGCGCGCGCTGAGATTCAAGCGATGAAAGTCCTCAAATATACTTTGCTGTCCAGGCCGTCGAAAGTATGCTGACGCGCCGCGAACTTCCATTGATCGCCTTGCTTTAGGTATTCGTCTTCGAAGTAGCCGATCCCAAGCCACTCCAGCGTAACCCGCAGATTGCGCACCTCGACACAGCAGCGACCGTTCGCGCGGTCTGATCCGAGCAGATTGACGATTTGATTGTGAAGGAAGTGCCGCGGCGTCGTTTCAGCAAAGGCTTTTTCATGCATCTTCCTGATCGCCGGGAGACCGCGGAAGACGGCATTAACCTCGATACCTTTCATGACAAAAACAGCATCGTCGGCAAAAAGACTGAGCAGACCTTCGAGTTCTTTCCTCGATAGGCGATCGCAGTATTGGACTTGAAGGTCGCGAATGGCTTCCCGGTCGGCCAGCTCCCGAACGAGCAGATCGAGCGTTTTCATGGTGTCCTCCAGTTTTTCAGTCAGTCAGATGTCGCTCTCAGCATTCGTGTTTCACGCGCGGCGGACTCAAGCATAAGATCACAAAGGACCAGAGCAATTCTATTCAGTCTGTTCTTGCTGATCTTGGTGGTTAAGATCCTGCCCGCGTGCGGAGCTCCTCTTTGACCCGTCGCGCCGATGCTGCTAAGCGCGGGGGATGCGAATCGAGGCGGCACCGGCCGATGCGATCTACGACGAGGCGCTGAGGACGCTCCGGCTCGTCGACCTTCCGCCCCGCCGCGAGGTGACAATTCGCGCCTCATCGCGCGACGACGCCGGTAATCGATGGGAGTCGTCGGCAACTTTCGTCACCGACGATCGCGGCCAGGTCGATCTCTCTCGCGCCGTTCCCAAGGTGGGCAGCTATCAAGCCGCCGACAGGATGGGACTTTTCTGGTCGATGCAGCTCGATCCGGCGGTCGAGGCGCGTGGCGCGTTTATCAAGACCGGTGTCCAGGCCGATCGTGTCACCCTGTCCGCCCAAGTTGATGGCCAGGTCGTAACCACGGCGGAACTCACGCGCCATTACCTCGGCGACGGAATCGTGCGCGAGGACCTCAACGAGGCAGGCCTCGTTGGAGTGTTCTTTCATCATCGCGAGGAGCGGAGTCCTGCCGTGCTGATGGTCGGCGGGTCGGGCGGCGGGATGTCGCTAGCGCATCCCGCGCTGCTCGCGAGCCGCGGCTTCGCGGTGCTCTCGCTGGCGTACTTTGCCATGCCCGGGTTGCCGCGCGAGCTGGTCGAAATTCCACTCGAGTATTTCGAGCGGGCCATCGCGTGGCTCAAGCGTCGTCGCGCGGTGATCCCCGGTAAACTCGCTGTTATCGGGCAGTCGCGCGGCGGCGAGCTCGCACTGCTGCTGGGCGCGACCTTCCCCGAAGTCAGCGCTGTAGTCGCGTACGTGCCGAGCGGCGTCGTGTGGGCCGGAATCCGCACTTGGCCGGGACCGGTGAGCACTTCGTGGACGCATCACGGCATGCCGCTCGCGTTTATGGGCGCGCAAGTCAGCGACGAGGAATGGCATCGCACCCCGGTCGCGCTGACGCCGTCATTCATGCGCGCGCTCACCGATCGTAACGACATCGATCGCGCTGCAATTCCGGTCGAAAGAATCAACGGGCCGGTCCTGATGTTTTCGGGCACCGACGATCAGATGTGGCCGTCGCTCAACCTCGCCGATCTGGCGATGCAGCGTTTGATCGAGCGCGACTTCCCGTATCAGCACGAGCACGTGAGCTACGCCGGCGCGGGGCACTTCATCCGCTATCCGTACTCGCCGGCCGTCACGGCGATGTTCCATCCGCAGCTGAAGATGGCGATGGCGCTCGGCGGGGCGCCGGAAAACAATCATGTCGCCGACCTCGATTCGTGGCGGCGATGCGTCGCGTTGCTCGCGCAACATCTCGGCGGCCGCTCCTAGCTCGAAGTGCAACTCTCTTCGCCAGTCTTCGGCTTCGTCTTTGCCCTCGCAATCGGATTCCTGATCGGCCGCACGCGCGAGCCTGCGCCCGGCAGGCCGCCGCGGCCCGGCATCCGCGATTTCCTCATCATCGCGATACTCGGCGCGATCGCGGGGCATCTGGCGAATGTTGTCGTCGCGTTTGCCCTGTTCGCCGCGGTGGTTGGCACGATCGCGCTGATGCGCGCCCATCATCCCGAGCGTAGCGGGATCACGACCGAGCTGGCCGCGATCGCGACCTTTGTCCTGGCGGCGCTCTGCCTGACCGACAAGCGGCAGTACGGAGTCGGGCTTGCGATCGTGCTCGCGATGGTGCTGGCGCAACGCGACGAGATTCGCCGCTTCGTACGCGAGGAAATCTCTGACCAAGAATATATCGACACGCTGAGCTTTCTCGGCCTCATCTTCATCATCTATCCGCTGTTGCCCGAGGGCGGCTACGGCCCGTTCCAGTTTTTCAATCCCCGCCAGATTTGGATCTTCGTGATCCTGGTCTCGGGGGTGTCCTACGTCGGGTATTTCCTGACCAAGTACACGACCGCGGCGCGCGCCGCGCTGGTCACCGCCGTGGTAGGTGCGTTGGCATCGACGACGGCGTACACCAGCGCGCTCTCGCGCACGGTCGCCGAAGCGCCTGAGTCCGCAGTGCCGGCCTCGCGCTACGCGTTGATTTCGAACTCGATCATGTTCCCGCGGATGCTGCTGATCGTCGCGCCGATCGCGCCAATTCTCGCACTTGCCGGGATTCCGGCGTTCGGTGCGATGACGATAATGGGCTTTATCGCCGCGCTGCTCGTCGCGCGGATGCCGGCATCCGAAGGGACGCGAGTTTCAGCGTCCACCTTCAGGAACCCGTTCACGCTCGGTCCCGCCCTTCGGTTCGGAGTGATCGTGACGGTGGTGACGCTGTTTGCGCGAGCGGGAAGGCATTACCTGGGGGAGAGCGGACAGATGATGGTGGCGGCAATCAGCGGATTGGTCGACGTGGACGCGATCTCGCTGACGCTGGCCGGGTCGGTGCAGGCTGGAAGTACCGCGCTCAACACGGCGCTGATCGGAATGACGCTGGCCGCCGGCGTCAACGCGATCTTCAAGTCGGCGGTGGCACAATCGAGTCACGCGCCGCCATTCTACTGGCGGCTGGTGGCGGGTTTCGTCGTGATGTTCGTAGTTGGCGCGCTAGTGCTGCTGCTGGTCGATTCGGCACGGTTCGGCGCGATAGCGCAGCACGCGTTGAATTCCTAATCCCCATCTCCAGTGTAATTGAAGTCCGGAGCGCCTAGAATTCGGGGTGCGGCGCGTGCACACGGCCGCCAGAGAGAAAATCACTCGACTAAGGCGGTGCGAATCGTGGCTAACGGGACAACCAGCCGGAATAGCGAAGGCAGCTTCGAACCCTTCAACGTCAACGACCTTCCGTGGGAGCAGGTTCCCGGTAGCGACAAATTCAAGCGTCTGGGAAGGTACGCCGGCGGCACGCACGTGGGCACCGGTCTCGATGAACTCGGCCCCGGCCAATACTCAAATCGATTCCACTATCACCTGGCCGAAGAGGAGCACATCTTGATTCTCAATGGATCGGCAACTCTTCTTCTCGGCAATCACAGCTACGTCCTCAAAGAGGGCGACTACTGTTGTTTTCCCGCGGGGCAACGAGCGGGACATCATCTTTACAATCACACCGACACCGTCTGCACCTTCCTCACGATTGGCGAACACAAAGAGCACGAAGTTTGTTACTTCCCGAAAACGGGCAAGGTTCGTATCAGGATGACCGGCGACGTGCTCACGGTTCCCGGGCCGAAGGCCAACGATAGCTAGTTGACTGTGGCACGGCGGGCTGAGGTGGCCATCCACTATCGCGGTGGCGGCCAAAAGACTGCCTTGGATTCCTCGCGCAACGCTCGGCATGACGCTCTGCCAGTTGAGAGCGAGGCGGACTCTTTTGGGCAGCCTCGTCCTTGGCTGACGGTGGTTCGGAGTCCGCTGCGGATAGGGAGACGCGGTTGGGGTGCATGCTTCGAAGCGAAGTGCCGCGCGACCTTTTCGTTCGTCTGCGGCTCAAACGAGTGTCTGAGGACGCTCTCCGGCCAGGATCAGTATCTGCGCAGCAATAAGGCGAGCACGTGGGCGCCGCCCTAGGCGGCTCGCCGATTTCGAAAATCGTATGACCCGGTCGCGCCATCCGGATCGCGAATCGCGCCGTGGATGACTGCGATGTGCGGCTTCCGCCTAAGGCGTCAGCCGCGGGCGAGAGAAGTGAGGGTGCTGATGACAATCACTCATGCGCAGTTGCGGGTTCTCAACAATCCAGAACCCTCACCGGTCTCAACGCTGCTTCGCTTTGCTCAAGCGCAGCTCACCCTCCCCTCCATAAAGAACGGGCCGGGGATTTGGAGGAAGACGAAGCGAAGCTACTCTTCGTCGCTTTGGAGCTTCGCCAGCACTGACAGATCTTCGAGTGTAGTCGTATCGCCGAGCTTCTCGTCGCCTGCCGCGATTTGACGCAGCAGCCGCCGCATGATCTTGCCGCTACGCGTCTTGGGCAGCGCATCGGTGAAGCGGATATCGTCGGGACGTGCGAGCGCGCCGATCTCCTTCACCACGTGCGCGCGCAGCTCTTCGCGAAGCTTGTCGTCGCCCTTGCGACCGCCTTCGAGCGTGACGAACGCGACCACGGCCTGGCCCTTCATCTCGTCGGGACGGCCGACGCACGCCGATTCAGCGACCGCGGGATGCGACACCAGCGCACTTTCGATTTCCATCGTGCCAAGACGATGCCCCGACACGTTGATGACGTCGTCAACGCGGCCCATGATCCAGAAGTAGCCGTCCTCGTCGCGGCGCGCGCCGTCGCCCGTGAAATAGACACCGTCGATCTGACTGAAATACTGGCTCTTGTAGCGCTCGGGATCGCGGAAGATCGTCCGCAGCATCCCGGGCCACGGCTTGCGCACAATCAGCAAGCCGCCCTGCTTGGCGCCGACGCTCTTGCCGTCACGAGTGACGATGTCAGCCGCGATTCCAGGGAGCGGCCGTGTCGCGGAGCCGGGTTTGGTCGCAATCGCACCGGGCATCGGCGAGATCATGATGCCGCCAGTCTCGGTCTGCCACCACGTATCGACGATCGGGCAGCGATCGCCGCCGATCGCGGTGCGGTACCAGATCCACGCTTCGGGATTGATCGGTTCGCCGACCGAGCCGAGCAGGCGAAGGCTCGAGAGGTCGTGCTTCTTTACCCACGAATCGCCCCACTTGATGAAGGTGCGAATCGCGGTCGGCGCAGTATAGAAGATGCTGACGCGATACTTCTCGATGATGCGCCAGAAGCGGTCGTTCTCGGGGAAGTTCGGTGCCCCTTCGTACATCACAACCGTAGCGCCCGCCGCGAGCGGACCATAAACGGTGTAGCTATGGCCGGTGACCCAGCCGATATCCGCCGTGCACCAGTAGATATCGTCGTCCTTCAAGTCGAACACCCAGCGCATCGTCATGAACGTATGGGTCAGGTATCCGCCCGTCGTGTGCACGACACCCTTGGGCTTGCCCGTCGTGCCCGAGGTGTAGAGCGTATACAGCGGATGCTCGCTGTCGAGCTCGGCAGCCTCGCACATCGGGCTTTGCTGCGGAACGAGTTCGTCCCACCAGATGTCGCGGCCCCGGCGCATGTCGACGTGATTGCCGACGCGCTTCAGCACGATAACTTTCTGAATCGATGGCGAGCGCTTCAACGCCTCATCGACGTTGTGCTTGAGATCGACGACCTGCCCGCGGCGCCATCCGCCGTCGGCGGTGATGCATACCTTGGCTTCCGCGTCGTTGATTCGATCGGCGAGCGCCTCTGATGAGAAACCGCCGAACACCACAGAATGGACTGCGCCGATTCGTGCGCACGCGAGCATCGCGATTGCCGCCTCCGGCACGAGCGGCATGTAGATAGCGACGCGGTCGCCCTCCTTGACGCCGAGCGACTTGAGCGCGTTGGCCGCGCGACCGACTTCTTCGGCCAGCATCTGGTAGGTGAGGACGCGCGAATCGCCCGGCTCACCCTCCCAGATGAGCGCGGCCTTGTTCCGGCGCGGGCCCTTGAGGTGTCGATCGATGCAGTTATAGGCGGCGTTGATCTCGCCGCCGAGGAACCATTTCGCGAATGGGAACTTCCATTCGAGCACCTTGTCGAACGGCTTGAACCAGTCGAGGTTCTTGGCGCACTCGCTCCAGAAGCCCTCGGGATCCTTGTCGGCGCGCTGATAGAGCGCCTCATATTCCTGTTCGCTCTTGACGGCGGCCCGCGCTGAAAAATCTGAGGAGGGCACGAACTTGCGCGTCTCGCTCAGCGTGACGTCGAAATGAGTGGAATCCTCGGAGGCCATCGTGGTTCAGATCCTCCCACGCGCTTCGCGCGTCTTGAGGCTCAAGTATAACGTAGCGGCGTCGCCAATTTCGCGCCGATTCGAACGGATTTCGCGGAGCCGCGCCAGCACTTCGCTCTCGATGTTCGGCGTGAGTTCGGCCGCAAGCTCGATTGCGCGTCCCGCCCACCTGAGGGCAATACGGCCTTCGAGCCCGCCGAAGTCGTCGAAGAACCAGGCACAGCTCGTGAGCGAGGCGTGCGCCGCGTGCATCATCTCGAACATCCGAAGGAGAGCGTCGCGGCTGTTCTCGTCGGCAACCTTGTAGCGCGCGAAGAATTCCTCGCGCAGGGCGGCGTTGTCGTCAACAAGGAGCGGAATGGCGTCGTTCAATGCTTCGCGATGCCGCTCTTTAATCATCGCCGCCGCAAACCGATCGTAGGTCGCGTCGGCGTGATTCTTCACGAAGTCCATCGCGGCGCGAAACGGCGCGCGCCACTCCTGGCTCAGATTCGGATCGATGCGGCATCCGCAGTTCGAGCGCCAGCGCTCGATTCCGTGCGGACAGCTCCAGGAGCTCGGCGCCGGCATTGTGTAGACGCCGCGCGCCGGATGCGACGCGAGATAGTCGGAGCAGTTGGTGATGACGACATCATTGCGGCGCTCGAGCATGATCAGCGCGCGCGCCAGCTCGGCCGCGCCCTGCTTCTTGTGATGCCCGAAAGTCTCGCCGTCGGTGGCAAGCATGATCGCTTCGCCGGGCGCGAGGCTGAGCGCGCTTTCGGCAAATTGATCCGCCAGCTTGGCGCCATCGGTGAGGCCGTCGCCGAACGAAATGTGTGCGGAGAGATCGGTGTCGAAGCGGAACACGTCGAGACCGTGCTCGCCGTTGTTCCATCGAAATGGTCCCGCGCCGCGCGAGTCCGCGCCCGGTCCGCTGTAGCGGCCTTGCGCGGCGGAAAGGATCACGAACTTGATTCCGGCGGCGGCGACTGAGGCGAGGGTGTCATCGTCGGCTGCGCATTCGGGCAACCAGAAGCCTTCGGGCAGCCGATTGAATCGATACTTGAAGTCGGCCATTCCCCACGCGATCTGCAACTCCCGATCGCGTTCCGGCAGCAGCGGAATCAGCGAATGGCTGTAGGTCTGCGCGATCGCGTTGCCGTGACCGCCGCGCGCCTCGGCCGAGAGCTGATCACCGCGGAGCAGCGCGCGGTAAGCTGCCTTGCCGTGAGTCTTGAGCCATCCGGCGAGCGTTGGCCCGAAGTCGAAGTTGAGCGCCTCGTAGTTGTTGCGGACGTGGACCACCGAGCCTTCCATCGTGTGCGCGTGGGCATTGGCGGTGTAACATTCGCTCAGGATGCGCTCGTTCCAGTTCTGAAAAGGCGCGGCGCCATTCTCGGGCGCGATAATTCCGGTCCACGGACTCTCGCGGGGCGGCTGGTAAAAATGGCCGTGAATTATGACATATCGAGGTTCTGCCATCGGACCTTAATAGCGCTGGCGGACGAACAGCCGAGGCTGCCCGCGCGGGTTATTCAACAGACGTTGCTGACGGCGCCCGATCAGGCGCAGGCGGCTCGGAACGAACCGCGAATCGCAGGTTCGCCCTTCTGATTCAAAACAGTCAGGTCGCCCTCGATCTGCTTCTCGCCATCGCGCTCGAGCTTGTTGGTCACCTTGCCTGTGCAGGTGACGACGTCGCCCGGCCATACGCGCGTCGCGAAGCGTACCTTGTACTGACGCACATTGCCGATCCCGACGTAATCAGTGACCGCCCTGGAGAGCAGCCCCGCGGTGAACATGCCCTGCGCGAACACGGTCGGGATTCCCGCCGCCTCGACGAAGGTCTGATCGTAATGCAGCGGAACGAAGTCGCCCGACGCGCCGGCGTAGCGGACGAAATCGGGGCGCGTGACACCCTCGATAACGATTTTGGGAACCTCGTCGCCAACTTTGACCGAATCGTATTTCAGCTTTGCTGCCATGATAGTTCTCCGCGTGCGTCAGGCCTTGACCGCCTGGCCGGTTTCGATGAGTGTCGAGCGCGAAACGGCGACTTTCTCGTTCTTCTGGTTGGTGTACTCGGTTTCGGTGACGAGGAAGGTCATCTTGCCGCCGCGACCGCCTTCCTTTTCGTAGAAATCGGCGACCTTGGTGATGCCGGTAAGGGTATCGCCGACGAAAATCGGCTTGAAGAACTCGAATTCCTGCTCGCCATGGAGGATGCGGCGCATATCGAAGCCGCCGAAACCCGGACTCGAGGTTTCATCAGTCCAGAAGGCACTGGTCTGGAGGAAAGTGACGGGGACGGGGATACCGCCGGTTTCCTTCTTGGCAGCTTCGGGATCGAAGTAGATGGGATTGGGGTCTTTGATGGCGCGGGCGAACTCGCGGACCTTGCTCCAATCCACCTGCATCTTGAACGGTTTACCGGTCTTACCGACGACACTCTTATCGGGCATGGGGAATCTCCTCGGACGCGATCCTTCGACTGTCGTTGATGTATAAGCCGTTAACGGTCGCTATATCACGCTTATGCGAACCGCTTAAATAGATCCGTAACACGAGCGGGAGCATCGGACAAGGACAATGTATCCTTCGGAAACTATCCAACAATTACTCGACGTTGGTTGCCGCCGCGCCGCCGTCGACGATAAGAAGCGCGCCGGTCACATAGCTCGCTGCGTCGGACGCGAGGAAGATGCAGGGGTACGCAATCTCCTCCACGCGGCCGAAACGCTTCAGTGCCCGCGACCTCGCGACCATCGCCTTCACTGTCGGATTTGGCCATACACGCGGTGCGGCGCCTTCGGTATCGATCGGCCCCGGCGCGATACAGTTGACGCGGATGCCGTGCTCGCCGAACTCGCCGGCATGCGAGGTGGTCAGGTTGATAACGCCGGCCTTCGACGCACCGTATGG
>JASHPB010000293.1 GCA_030038355.1 Candidatus Binataceae bacterium | reverse complement strand
CTTTGAGCTGCCAGCCCAAGCGAGAACATCAGACTCATCGCCCTGATTGACTTCACAATTGCTCCCTTCGACTTGGGCACGGCGATTTCTTCCCCAAATCACTCGCACGATAAGGCGCAAAGCTGTGCTCCTCTACCCCTGGACCGCCTGATAAACAATGAGTTTCTGCAGAACAGTACTACGCGTCAGATCGATAGCGCGCTTGGTCCCCCGAATCGCTAGATCACGCGCGCAGATAGCTGACCACCATGCGCGCCACGTCGTCCACAAACTGTTCCGCCTTCTCTCCGCTCAGAATATCCGGGCGGCGCAGAACTGCAGCATGGGTCAGCGCCTCCACCACAGTCACTAATATGAAGGCTGCGAGATCGAGATCGGCGACGTCGATTTCATCTCGATGCGCCTCGAGATAGCCCCGTACAAACGCATATCCCTGTTGTATATTAGCCTCGATATTTTCCAGCCGCCCAACTCGCGGAATCTGTTCGGCAAGCACGCCATGCAGCTTGGGATTTACGCGGTGGCCGTCGATTGCGACCGAAACGAATGCGCGCGCCGCGGTCTCGATCGGGCTCGCCGCCATCTTGACCAGCGCCTTGCGCGTCACCTCTGAAATTTCTTGCGTGTGGCGATCAATCACGGCCGCGACCAGGGACTCCTTGTTTGGGAAGTACTGATACAGCGAACCGATACTGACGCCGGCCACCTCGGCAATCCTGTTGGTGCTCGCCTGATCATAGCCGTCGTTGATCAAAACGCGAGCAGTTGCTTCGAGAAGCGCGTCAACAGTCGCCCGCGATCGCTCCTGCGAGGCAGATTTTCTCGGGGTTGTTTCAACTTTACGCGCCATGCAAATTCGCCTGAAATGCGAGTTTACAATTATGAGCGATCACTTGTATTTTGTCCATAGTGAAAACGCAGATAGCAACGATGTCAACACAGGCAGATAACACACACATGCAGAGACAAACGCCCGACTATGGTCTCGATGCCGGACTGCTGGTTTACGCGATGTTCATCGTTGGCCTTGCCGCCGCGATCATCGGTTTCAGTCTCGTATTGACTTCAAGCCGGCACGTCAGTCTGGCTTATGCGGTTCAGATTTTTGGCTTCTGCTGCTTGATCCTCGCGGCTCTCATGTACGCCAGCAGCCGCTTCGGTAAACTCCGCGCACGCGACCGACTGCTGGCGCGCCTGAAGCTTCACGGCGACGAAGCGCTGCTCGATGTCGGTTGCGGTCACGGACTCCTGCTCATTGCCGCCGCCAAACTGCTGCCGCGAGGTCAAGCGGTAGGTATCGATCTGTGGACCCAGGCTCAATACGACAATTCGCGTGAAGCAACGCTAAGCAATGCTGCGCTGGAAGGAGTCGAGCAGCGAGTCAAAGTTCATGACGGAGACATGCGCAAAATGCCTTTCGCCGACCGCAGTTTCGACGCCGCCGTCGCTCACTTCGCGATTCACAATGTTCCGAGCCGCGAAGGACGCCGCGAAGCCATCCGTGAAATCGTGCGCACCCTGAGTCCGGGCGGCCAGGTGGCGATTTCCGACATATTCGGCCTCAAGCTCTACGCCGACGAGTTACGAAAGTCAGAAATGACGGATGTGGAAATCTCAGAACTCAGTTTTTGGACCTTTCCTCCGGCCCGCACCGTAACCGCACGAAAGCCATCGCAACCAGTCTGACCGAGACTACGCTCCCAGGTGGGCGAGTTCGCTATTATCTGCAGTTAGGAGAAAGAAGATGGACAGCACGCTTGAACGGATCTTCAGCTACAAGGCAAAGGCCAATGCCGAGATTTTGGCGGCAATGCAGCAATTCGACAATGCCTCTCCAGCTAAGGAGATCGCGCTAAGAGTCCTTAGCCACACTTATGCTGTCGACCGGATTTTCGCCGCGAACATGACCGGAGCTGAACACGGCTACACTTCGCCCAACCCAATCCAGACGCCGTCGCTCGCTGAATTAGCCGCGGCGATCAAGACCAGCGATCAGTGGTACGTCAACTATATATCGCTTCTGGATGATACGCAGCTGGCCGAGCGCATCGACTTCACCTTTACCGATGGCTTGCCCGGTCGCATGTCACGCGAAGAAATGCTGACGCACGTGACCGTTCATGGCGAATACCATCGCGGCCAAATCAGTTTGATGATGATGGAGAATTCGATCACACCGCCAGGCGATGGCTTCACCACCTTTCTGCATAAGTCGGAAGCCTCGCGCCGTCGGCGGCCTGATGGTTCAAGTAACGCGGCTGAAAGTCATCCTGTGCAGAACCTGAAGGTGGCGCCGATCGCCAATCAGCAGCCTGCGGAGACATCGGCGAAAGAAGCAAAGGCGGCGTCGCGCCTCCATCAGCTGACTGACTCGATGCGAGCCGCCGTGAGCGCCAATTCAGCTCTAAGTAAAACGCTGAAGTTCGATCTTAAGGGTGAGGGCTTCATCTACATCGATGGCGATTTGGTGACCAACGAAGACAAACCCGCCGATTTGACGCTTACACTCACCATCGATGACCTCAAGGCCATGAGCCACGGTCAGCTCGCGCCGATGACAGCGATCATGAGCCGGCGGCTTAAAGTCTCTGATATGGGTATTGCCGCCGATCTTCGAGGCAAGATAAAGGAACTGTTGTCCCGGATGCGCCCGCCTGCCTGAAAGCTCGCGCTCTCAGCCTGAGTCATCCCGAGCGAGTCGAAGCTACGCCGGGGCGACGAGGAATCAACGCCAAGGGATGCCTGGAAGCAGGAAGTCCAGATCGCAACTAACTAATAGATCGCTGGGCAAACCTTGCCAGTGACCCAGTAGGTATTGCGATTGATGTGGTCGAAGTAAGTCATTCGGCACGGGCTCCCATGCGGAGCCGGCCTATTCATCGCGGCTCTCCTGTTGTAGTAGCAGCAAGTGTTCTCCAGTGGTCCGCTGAAATGTTGTAGGGGCGCGCGCGGCGCGGGCGGACGGCACCGCGGCAGCATCGCATTGCATTGGATGAAGCACTGCTGGTCGGATGCTGTCGGAGGGCAATCACAACAGGCCTGGACCCTTTCGATGAATCGAGACCGATCGTCGTTTTGACCCGCCGCAGCATACTGCGCGCGGCCCACGAGGAGCAGGCCGACGCAGGCGGCGCAGACTAAGAATGAAACTCTCATCAATGCACCTTCGGGGTCGCGGCGAAACGTCCAGTAGGGCAAGCCGCTCACGGGTTCAATCCCATGTGGTAGGATTCTGAAGCCCTGCTGCGCAATCTAGTAACTTGGATTTCCCGATTCATCGTCCGTCAATCCCTTTGCTTCCTGCGCTGAACTCCTTAAAGCGCAAAGCAATAGCGAATGATATCGGATAGTTTCGAATGGCGAGGAAAAGTTCCTCGGAAAGAATGCTGCCAAAGTACTGGTCGAAAGCGCGACCGCAATTCAATTTCTGATGGCTGAAGCTCGGCTTGCAACTACGCGTGCGCCGCCGCGGCGTGTGCGCTGGTTGTCAGGGCCGACGCGAGGGCGTTCAGATCGTTGCTATCGTAGTAGTCAATTTCGATTCGGCCTGGCGCGCGGCCGCGCCGCCGCGTGATTCGCACCTTGCGCTTCAGCGCGCGCTGCAGCGTCTCGGCGAGCGCTTCCATGTTCGGATCGGCGCGGCGCGGCTCCGCCGCCGGGCGCATCTTCGCCCGCGACTTGCTCGCGATCGTCTCGGCGCCGCGGGCCGAGATGCCGCCCTCGACGATCTTCCGCGCCGCCGTCACCTGCGCCTCGGCCGAGGGCAGCGCGAGGAGAGGCCGCGCTTGCCCGGCGCTTAGCGAGCCGCGCTCGATCAGATCGAGCACCGCGCCAGGCAGATCGACCAGGCGGATCGCATTGGTGACGAACGCGCGGCTCTTGCCGACGCGATTTGCGATCTGCTCCTGGGTCAGGCCGAATTCGTGGTTGAGGCGTCTTAGCGCCCGCCCTTCCTCGACCGGATTCAGCTCCTCGCGCACCAGGTTCTCGACCAGCGACATCTCGAGTGCGCCGCGATCGTCAACCTCGCGCACCACCACCGGCACGTCCTTGAGCCCCGCGTCGCGCGCCGCGCGAAGCCGTCGCTCGCCCGCGATCAGTTGGTAGCGGACGCCTGCGGCAAAGTCGTCGCTCTTGGTGCGGCGGACGATCAGCGGTTCGATGATGCCCTGGCTCTGGATCGCGCGCGTCAGCTCCAGGAGCCGCGCGGGATCGAAATGCGTGCGCGGCTGGAACGGGCACGGCAGGATACTGTCGATCGAGAGGGTCACGAGCTGGGAGTCGGGCGCCGCGCCAGGGTGCGCGATAAGGCTGTCGCCGGCGCCGATCAGGGCGTCGAGGCCGCGGCCCAAGGGTTTCCGAATCATCTGATCACCTCCGATTCGCCCTCGTTCATTGACTGATTGTCAGCAGTGATTGTCTTCCAGTTCATTGTGGCGGCGCCGTCAGCATCCCGGTCTTCCGCTCGCGCGCGATAAGCTCGGCCGCGAGCGCGCGGTAACCCTCGGCGCCTGCTGAGCGCGATTCGTACTCGAGCGCGCTTAGGCCGTGGCTCGGGCTCTCCGAGAGGCGAACGTTCCGCGGGATAACGCTCTGGAAGATCTTCGCTGGGAAATGCTTTCGCACGTCGGCGGCGATCTCGTGGCTCAGGCGATTTCGCGAATCGAACATCGTGAGCACCAGCCCCTCGATTTCGAGCTCGGGCCGAAGCGCGGCGCGCACCTTGCCGATTGTGGCGAGCAGAGAGCGCAGGCCCTCGAGCGCGTAGTATTCGCATTGCATCGGAACCAGTACCGCCTGCGCGGCGACGAGAGCATTGAGGGTGAGTATACCAAGGGAGGGTGGCGTGTCTATTAGAACATAGTTGTATTCCGATAGGACATCCCTCACCAAGGCATACAGGCGGCGCTCACGCCCTTCCATCGCCACCAGCTCGACCTCCGCGCCGACGAGGTCATCGCTCGCAGGCGCAAGGAAGAGCGAGGGGCGCACCTGGCGGACTATTTCGGCGATCGGAGCCGCGCCCATCAGCGCGTCGTAGATCGTTCCAGCGTCGGCAAGGGCGGCGGTGGTATCGGGTTGCGTGACGCCCGAGGTCGCGTTGCCTTGCGGATCGAGGTCGACGAGCAGGACGCGCCGTCCGGTCTGGGCAAGAGCCACGGCAAGATTTATTGCCGTGGTAGTTTTGCCAACGCCGCCTTTCTGGTTCGCGATTGCGATAACCCGCGCCACAACAACCCCACTCCATCCGCGAAGGACTCGCGGTCATCACAAGATGACGCAATGTTTCACGTGAAACATTGCTTCGATTTCGATTAAATCGGCAAGGTCGCGGAAAAGCAACCCGCGGTATCAGAATTACGCAAACCGTTGATTCGGCGAGGGATTTTTTCGCGCGCGTCAGCGGCGCGCGGCGACGATGAGCGCGCGGGAAACCTCACGGCCGCCGTGTGCGAGCGTGTATGCGCTGTATCGCGGAGGTTCGAATCGGGCGGCAGGCGGAAAGTCCCGCTCCTCGCTCGCGTAGATGATCAACCGCCCGCCTGCTCTGAGAGCGTGCGCGGCGGCTTCGATTAGCTCGTTGTCGAGTTTCACGGCGCGCGCCGTCGCTACGTCGAAGCCGTCCGCATCAACCTCCAAGGCGCGGCCGTTGAGG
The DNA here is from genome assembly GCA_030038355.1 of Candidatus Binataceae bacterium. Classification (GTDB taxonomy): domain Bacteria; phylum Desulfobacterota; class Binatia; order Binatales; family Binataceae; genus JASHPB01. The sequence goes on along the minus strand of JASHPB010000293.1, from coordinate 4,047 downwards.
ATGTGAGCGTTAGCGAGGTGCATGGCGAGCGCGGCGGCGTCGAGGAATCCAGCGCGCTTGCGGCGCGGCTCGACCAGGGTGAATTCGGCGCGCGTGGCTGCCGCGAGCACGAGGCCGGGGAACCCCGCACCACTGCCGATATCAATGACGCGCTGCCCCTCAACGAAGATATCCTGCATTCCGCCGGCGGGAGCGACAGCCAGCGGCATCAGGCTCTCGCGGATATGAAATGCGATCTCGGCGGGATCATCGGGATGCGCCGTCAGGTTGGTCTTCTCACCCCATAGCTCGAGGGTCGCAGCAAAGCGCTCAAGGCGACCGAGGACGGCATCGCCGAGCCCGATTTCGGCGATAAAGGGCGCGATCTCAAGACGCACCTGACGCCCAATTTTATCGGGATTTGCTGCGCTTTTCGACCAATGTTTCACGTGAAACATTGCTGACGAAGCGGGGCTCAAACGGCCTCGGCGGAGCGGCGATAGCCGCCTTTGATATGAATCGCGAGGATCGAAATCGCGGCGGGCGTGATTCCAGGCATCCGCGCCGCCTGGCCGAGTGAGCGCGGGCGGATGCGAGTCAGGCGCTCGCGAACCTCGGTCGAAAGGCCGCGGACACCAGCGAAATCGAGCCAATCGGGGATAAGCGTATCCTCAAGGCGCTTGAACCGCTCGATCGCGTCGGCTTGGCGGCGGACATAGCCCGCGTACTTGACCTCGGTCTCGAGCTCAGCGGCCTCGTCGGCACCAAGAGGCCTGTGGCTCTCGAGCATCGCGACGATATCGGCGTAGGAGATCTCCGGGCGGCGGAGCAGTTCGAGCGCTCGCACCGCCTGCGTGAGCGGCGCCGAACTGACGCTCGCCATACGCTCGTTGACCCCGTCGGACGGCTGGATGACGAGCGCGGCGAGCCGCATTAGCTCGTCGCGCACGGCCGCCTCCTTCGCCGACACGCGCGCAGCGGCGCAATGGTCGAGCAGTCCCAGACGCTCGCCAATCGGCGAGAGCCGGCGGTCGGCGTTATCCTCGCGGAGCAGCAGGCGGTATTCGGCGCGCGACGTAAACATCCGGTACGGCTCGCCGCCGATTCCGCGCGTCACCAAGTCGTCGATCATCACGCCGATGTAGGCCTGGTCGCGGCCGAGTATAAGCGGCTCGTCGCCCCGCACCTTCAGGGCAGCGTTGATTCCCGCAATGAGTCCCTGCGCGCCGGCTTCTTCATATCCGGTCGTGCCGTTGATTTGCCCGGCAAAGAAAAGCCCGTCGATGAGACTCGTCTCGAGCGACGCCTCGAGCTGCGTCGGATCGGAGAAGTCGTATTCGATTGCATAGCCGGGACGCATGATTTCGGCCTGCTCGAGGCCGCGAATCGAGCGCACCATCGCGATCTGGACGTCGAGCGGCAGGCTGGTCGAGAGGCCATTGGGATAGACCTCGACCGTGTCGCGGCCCTCGGGCTCGAGGAAAATCTGGTGGCGCTGCTTGGACGCGAAGCGCATCACCTTGTCCTCGACCGACGGGCAGTAGCGCGGGCCGCGGCTTTGTATGGTTCCGCTATACATTGGCGAGCGCTCAATCGAGCCGCGGATGATTTCGTGGGTGCGGGCGTTGGTCCAGGTCAGATGACATGGAATCTGCGCCTGCTCGATGCGCTCAGTTCGGAACGAGAAGGCCGGCGGTGGCAGGTCGCCCGGTTGAATTTCGAGCGCGGCGAAATCTATCGTGCGCGCGTCGAGGCGCGGACAGGTCCCGGTCTTGAGCCGGCCGATACGAAATCCGTGGCGCGCGAGATCGTCGCTGAGGCCCATCGCGGCGAAATCACCGGCGCGTCCAGCGGAGTAGTTGCGGTCGCCGATATGCACGAGGCCCTTCAGGAACGTCCCGGTCGTGAGCACGATGCTGGGCGCCTCGAATACTTCACCGACCTGGGATTCGACGCCCTTGAGCGCGCCGTCCTCGACGATTAACCGCTCGACGCTCGCCTGGCGCACGGCGAGGTTCGGCGCCGACTCGAGCACGCGCTTCTGGCGCGCGCGGTATGCGGCCTTGTCGGCCTGCGCACGTCGGGCGCGGACGGCGGGGCCCTTACGGGTGTTGAGGAAGCGGAACTGGATTCCGGTCTCGTCGATCGCGACGCCCATCTCGCCGCCGAGCGCATCAATTTCGCGCACCAGGTGGCCCTTGCCGATTCCGCCGATTGCGGGGTTACAGGACATCTGGCCGATATGGTCGAGGTTGAGCGTGAGCATGAGCGTCCGCGCACCCATCCGCGCGGAGGCGAGGGCAGCCTCGATACCCCCATGTCCGGCGCCGACCACGATAACGTCGTACTTCATGGCGATCGCATGATTATCGCGCGCCGCGGTGCCTCAAAAAAGAGCCCGTCAAGAGTGCCTCGGGCGATGGAAATCGTGATCTTATAAGCAGATTGTTTACGATATACGACTGTAAGTCAGTTGCTGAATGAAACTCCTCACGCTTGGATTGCGGCCATTTTGTCGAGCGTTCTGTTCGGAATCGGCCACGCTGCGGGCTATCGATTGGGCCCGGTTGGCGTAGTTGTGGCGATAGGGGTAGCTACGCGGCTCTATATGTGGGGCGGCGGAACCTGCCGCTATGCATTTTGTCCACTTCGCAACCGACGTGGGGTCGCGCTGACTGCCCCCGGCGCGCTCAGTTTTATTAACACGCTTGCTGCGCCTCTTCTGAGGACTCGATATCTGGTAGTTAACCAATCGCGGTGGGAGCATGACTGCCGTCGATAACAAAAGAAAATCGGCGCGGGCCGATAAAGCCCGCGCCGGTTCGTTTACGAATACAGATACGCGAGGCGCTTAGAAGCTCGCCGCGCGCACCATCGCGTCGGTGGTGAAGAACTGCTTGTCCACCGCGCCCATGTTGATGTACCAGCACTCCTTCTCAGGCGTCTCGATACCCGGCAGGTAGCACATCGTGGCGAGGCCCGACTGCACGTCAGTCGAAACGGCGCCGACCACGAACGAACGCTTGAACGGATAGATCGCGACCTTGGCATCGGGCACCGGACGATCGCGTGTCGCCAGCCAGTAGATGTGGCTGCGGAAGAGCCGGCCACTGCGATCGTAGGTGTCGATATACGGCTCGAACCACATCTCCGAATCCATGTAGATGATGGTCTTGGAGTCGAGCGCGTTCACGCGAGTGCGATCGGGCAGCGCCTGCACGATATACATGTGGCGCATCTCCCAGGCCTCGGGGCAGGCGCTGGTGCCACCGTCAGTGGGGCAGCGTGCTTCGGGCGAATGGATCGCGTGGATCGTCGCCAGCATGTTCTTCTCGCCGAGGAACTTGTAGTTGTACTGCTCGGTCTTGGGATTGAAGCCCGAATAGTGATCGGGATCCCATGCGTGAGCGGAAGTTCCACCGGCCGTGGTCGAGGAGCTCAGAATCGACTCGTCGACGCGGCGCACGCGGCGGGCACCCGCACCGAGCGACCAGGTATCGTCACCACGCTGGGGATCGGCATAGCGCCAGCGGATGAATCCCGTGCCGCGGATTTCCTGCGGCGCGAGCAGCGGATAGAGACCGAACAGCCAGTAACGGCCCGTGGTCTTGAAGTCGGGATCGGTCGGAATCGGCTCGACTTCCGTGCGGCCGACGAGGTCGTAGCCGGCGTAGTGACCGATCTGGAAGTACTCGATCTGCATCGTCTGCGGGCCCTGCTTCTCGTAGGACGAGTCGCAGTCGTAGAAGCGCAGATCGTAATCGTCGGTGGTGATCGGGCGGAACACGTTGTTCCAGATGATCTTGGTCGCAACGTCGGGATCGTTGGCGTCGATCAGCGGGAAGGGCTGGCCGGCAACGTAACCCACGACGCTCTTGTGATTCTGCGAGAGACGGACCTGCGACGAGTATTTTTCGGTCGCGTCCTTGTAAGGCGGTGGCCAATCGACGCGCTCGGTCGGCGCGATCTTCATGGTCATACCGTGCTGAACCTTGTAGTACACTCCCGGTCCTACGAGGTCCTGAACCCTGGCAGCATTCTCAGGCGTGATGAAATCGCCTGGCTTGA
>JASHPB010000292.1 GCA_030038355.1 Candidatus Binataceae bacterium | reverse complement strand
TGGTCGCGCGGCGCACCATCAAACTGCGCAAGTTGTAACGAATCGGGATCACGCCGGACTCCGTGCCGCGCCGATAAAATGGATCGTCGATGTTTTGGAGCCGCTGATTTTAAGCTCGCAGCGCGGACGATTCTACGCCTTCAATCGACTGCACCCGCAATCCGCGCCGGATGGCGGAGGGGGGAGAGAGTCGAACTCTCCGGCGACTGCAATAGCCGCCAAGCCGGTTTTGAAGACCGGTAGGGCCACCGGGCCCTTTCCTCCTCCAGGCCTTTATTCTACTGGGTTTTTCGGCGCTGGTGAGCCGAATTAGGCGCAGATGTAAATGGATTTGTAAATATGCCGCTATTTCTTGGGCCGCTCGCGGTCTTGGGCCCTACGCCTTGGCCGCGCCTTCTCCTTCCTCTATCTAAGAATGAGGAAAACGCCCCCCGCTCCGTCCTACTGAGGCGCTCGTCGTTAGGGAATTGATATTTGAATAGCGAAGGTCGCCAAGAGGTCTGCGTTCGTATCCTTGGCTTGGTAGGCGGCTATCAGCTTTCAACACTTCATGCCGATCGCGAAGCTGCGGCTTCCTTCGTCGATTCTCTGGATTCAGATCGAGTCTGATGTGAAATGACACGTGTTTCGCTCGCTGATTCCTGTCGCAAAGCTCCTTGCTTCGAACGTAATCCATTCGGCGAGGGCGAGTAGTAGCCAGTTTCTGACTCTGTTCTATTCAGTTTCGATATGAGTGATGATGTCTCAGCCCTGAAGCTCTGCTTTCGGTTGATGACAGCTGCATATCCGCAAGCTTCGGGCTCTGATGATAGCCAGCCTCGATGGCGACGGTGCAGCCTATGACGAGCTTTTAGAAGGGTTGACCGCTCATCTGCGCGCCTACTACACGCATCGTTTCGCACGAATCGGGCAGGGTTTAACAGAGGTGGAAGACCTCCGGCAGGAATCGTTGATCGCGATGCGTAGCCATCCGCACACGCACGATCGATCGGAACCGTTTACGCCCTTGATTTATGCAATCGCACGCTACAAATTTCTCGATTACTTTCGTCGGATCAAATTGTCATTCAAAAACCTATCCCTGGAGGACACTCAGGAACCCACCTCACTTACCGATATGACAGGGGTGGAGAGCAGCCCGGATCTCCAACGCCTCTTATCGGAAATCACAAAAGAAGCTCGAGAAGCGATTCAGGATGTAAAACTGGACAGGCTGAGTGTAAGCGAAGCGGCCGCCCGCAGCGGAATGTCCGAATCCGCAATAAAGGTTGCAGTACATCGTGGCTCAAGAAACGCCGGCGTTAAGAGTACGATAGGAAAGAGACACGTGATTACTGATCGGCTGATTGACGTGCTAGTGCGGACCTTGAGCCAGTAGGTCACGTCAGTTTGGAAAGAGACTGCTGCTTGCCATGCTCGTCAGCCGCTCCGTCGCGTTTGGCTTGATGCTGACGACAGTCGGGGCTTGTGCCGATCTCGATTCAACAGCCATCTCGCAATTAAACGGTGTTTCATTCTCAGTGTAATTGCGCGGCAGCTCTTCCTTTGCTCAGATCGATGCGGCCGGGTCTGGAGAAAAAGCATAGGCAGGGATGGTCTTTCTGCCCTTTTTCGCGGCGATCGCGGTAGCTCTCGCGATCCTGCCTTTTGTTGGCGCCCAGAGGTGGAGCGAGATGCTTCGTAGGGCGTCGCCAATTGCACCGGGATACTGTCCTCTGTGCATTTTGTCTTTGGCCGTAGTTCCAATGGCGGCGCTGAGATGGACACTCCCTCAGGGTTCAGCAACTCGATTGACTCTTACTAGTGCGATGGCGGGATAGGTGACCGGTGGTCTAGGCGCCTTTGCCTACGCTTTTGGCTGCAAGAGCCACACTATTCCGTTGATGGCTTTCTGGTATGGAACGGCGATCGCACTTTGCGCGCTCATCAGAGCACAGCTTCGGATCCCGCTTCATCCGATGGTAATCACGTGCGCGAGATCGCACTCACTTCGGAAATGTAACTGCTCTCGCTTAAACCACGAACTCACTTACATGGGACGCACTTTCCGTCGGTCCCATCCGAATTTCAGAGTGGTTGATGCCGTTGATTTGCGTAGGAGCACAAGGAGATGAAAATAACCATCTGGAAAACGGTGTTTGGCGCGATAAATCCATCACCGCTTTTCGAGGCGATCGCCGAGTTTGCACAACTAAAAGTAGATCTGCAGCAAAGGGCCCACGTCAGCCAGCCGAACAAACAGAATGGGTTTCGAGTAGTCGGTCGTCCGCCAACTCGCAAGGCTCTTTAGACATTTTGAAATCGAGCTCGAAAAGCTCGATCCACATACCCGCGCGGAGATCCGAAAGGTCCCGCCCCGAGTCAAAGACAATGGGCTGGCACTTTAGCAGCGGCTGCCAGCATAGCGAATGGATTGTTGGCGGTTGTCTAGCTTATGACGCCGATCGAGCAAGTCTAAGATCTGGGGTTTGCCAGAGCGATGCTGCTTCATACCGGCGGACCAATGTGAAGTCACCGATACCTGGTACACCACGGGACTACGCGGCAGCGGCAGCATTGACGTCGCCGTTAATGACCTATTCGTCCCGCCGAATCAGACTCTGAGTTGGCAGGAGGCCAAGGTGTTACGCCGAGGACCGCTCTATGCATTTCCGTTCCCTTTTACAGCGAAGGCAGCCGCCGCGCCGTTGGGAATCGCTCGCGGCGCGCTGCACGCATTTGCGAAGATGACGCGCAGGACAACCGGTCGACAGCTTGTCGACGAGGGTCGACTGACGCCGGCGCTCAAGATGTGCGAGCAGCCGCACATTCAAAACGCCTTCGACCACGCTCAAGCGGCAGCGGGAACCGTACGAAGCTATGTGTACGACGTAATGGGTGAGGTGTGGTCCACACTCAAGAGCAGGCAACGGCTAAGCGCCGATCAAATTGGACACTATTGGCTGGCTATCTTAAGCGCTTTCAAGGGATCCATGGAGGCGGTTGATCCCCCGTACAAACCGGGTGGCGGTCCGTCGGTTTATGCCAATGGATACCTGGACCGCGCTCTCCGCGATATCCGTACGATAAACCAGCACACATTAGTCTCGATCCGCAACTACGAAATCAGGCAACGGTCACTGCTGGGAGTTTCGCCCCCTGGAGCTTTTGAGGTGAAAGCTGCCTGCCGCTCACATTTTGGTAGCAATTCTGGAAACCAAGAGAAATGAAAATGTCAGAGCAACTAGATTTGATAACCGCTGAGCCCAGCGGGTTTGAGGAAAGTTTCGATCCATTCGCCGAGTCATACCTGGCGAACCCATATGAGTTCTTCAAGGAGGCGCGTGAGGTTACGCCTGTATTCTACAGCACGAAGCTGAACTACTGGGTGGTGACGCGCTACCGTGACATCCGGCAAATCTTAGAAAACCCGATGGTATTTTCCGCCAGCAATACGCTTTCGCTGTTGAAGCAACCTTGCGTGGCGGCGGAACAGATTCTCACAAGCTACAATTTTCGCCCCCGGCCGACGCTGGTCAACATCGATCCGCCGGCCCACACGCGCGTGCGGCGGCTGGCTAATATTGCGTTCAAGCCGCGCCGACTAGCGGCGATGGAACCGTTCATCCGCGGTTTGGCAGTCAGGTTCATCGACCAGCTGGTTGCACGCGGCAAGGCGGATCTGATTCATGATCTCGCGTGGGAACTGCCCGCATTGGTTATCTTCAAGATTCTCGGCGTTCCTGATGAGGACGTCCCGCGGGTCAAGGCAGGAGCGCAAAGCCGCATCCTGTTCATGTTCGGTAACCCGAGCGAGAGCGAGCAGTGCGCACTGGCGCGCGGTATGGGCGTATTCTGGCACTACGCCGAGGAATTAGTCGCGAGTCGTGCTCAGGAACCGCGCGAGGACTTTACCAGTGATCTGGTCACGGCGCGCGATGGCGACTTGCCGGCGCTTACTCGTTCAGAGGTGACCGCGATCATCTTTACCCTGCTGATTGCCGGCCACGAAACGACGACAAATCTCCTCGGCAATGCATTTTTTCGCCTGCTTAGCGATCGCCCGCAATGGGAGAGTCTGTGTCTCGATCCGTCGCTCATTCCGAACGCAATCGAGGAAGTATTGCGGATGGATTCCTCGATCATCACGTGGCGGCGCAAGACGACGCGAGAAGTCGAGATTGGCGGAGTGCCGGTGCCCGCCGATGCTGACTTGCTTCTCCTGCTTGGTTCGGCCAATCGTGATCCAGCGGTGTTTGCTGATCCGGAGCGATTCGATGTGCGGCGTTCGAATGCTCGCGAGCATATTTCGTTCGGACACGGCGCTCACTTCTGCCTTGGTGCACCGCTTGCGCGTCTTGAAGCACGCCTTGTGCTCGAGGAGTTCACCGCGCGGTTGCCGGGCTTGCGCCTGGCTCATAATCAGTCGTTACGCTTCTCGCCTAACATCTCGGTCCGAGGCCCGCGATCGTTACTTGCCGAATGGAGAGGCGATAGCGCCCATGTGAGCCGCCCAACGACGAACTCGTAAGAAGGAAAGTGCCATCTGTGGTCTTTATCATTTTAGTAATCGCTTTGTAACTGAGTCTTCCGCATTCGCGAACCGAATTAGAAGGATAAGTTGATTCGTCGTGCTCGGCATGCTCACCAAGTGCCCACGCTCCGCGTCGACGGCGTTATGTGAGCTAACGTCACGGCGACAACTACACACATTTCCGACGCGAGATGATCTGGCATGATCGGTCGTAACCAGACGCTTAGGTTTTGAAGGCCGCTGGGGCCACTGGGCCCCTTCCTCCTCCAAAGTATCGGAGCTTCTTTTTATCTCCCCGCCGCATCGATCGCGTGCAAAGGGGCGAGAACTGGTGCGATCAACGCGGTGGCCCGCATTTTCGGCAGCGAGGGTTCCGCGTGCAACTAGCAAGAGCTCCGGCTAAGTCATCAATTGAATTGACAAAAACTCATCGCGTCGGACTTTTATAAGTAGACCTCAATTTCCGCTGCATTCGAATTTGTGCCCCAATAGAATATTGCGGCGTGTTACTGAATGGTGTGCCATGGCGACGAAACGATGCCAGGCCCTTCGATCACTGCGGCTCAGGCAGTATCCGGTTAGTATTCAACCATATCCGCGACTACCCACTATAGGAGTATTGAATAAATGGTATTCAGCAGGTCGCGGCGCATGCGTGGCACGAGTTACCCGGTTGGAAGAACTTGTGGTCAGTCCTCTTCCGATAGTCACGAACGAGAGAAGGAGATCAGGAAGGTTTGTCATACAGAAACGACCGGGAGACGCTGACGTTGCAACCTTATCTTTCGATCAACGATTAGTCTGGCCTTGCGCCCGCTCTGGTGGGCTGCTCACGTTCCCGCACCGGAATCCGACGAATCGCTGGAAGTTCGCTCACGTAAACATGAGCCGTCGAAGACGCCCCACGATCTGCTTGGCCGGCTGAGCCGAAAGCCGCAGCACGCCCGAGCCGTCAGCCCGCTGGCCACGCTCACGGGAAGCCAGTTGATCACAGTCGCGGGCAAGCTTCAGTCGGGTCAGACAGTCGTCGTTTCCGATGCCGTAGGTAGTGGCGGCCGGGCAGCCGTGTGTACGGCGAAACACTCGGGAGCGCGAGTGATCGCAGGAGTTCGAAAGACTCAACTCGCCGAAGCAAAAGGCCTGGGTGCGGACCAAATCGTCGCACTTGATGACGACGCTGCAATCAGTTCTCTGTCACCCGTCGATGTTGTCGCCAATACCGTCCGCAGCACAAAAGCCGAATTGTTGTTGGACAAGATCAAAGACGGCGCCATATGCGCCTATGTGATTGGCGTTCCTGATAGGCGAGGTCGCGTTCATCCGTCCGGTGCATTTCGTCGCGAAGCAAGACCCTAAGACACTGGTTCAGTTCGCGGACGCGGAAGCAGTAAGAAGGGAAAAGTTGCAGGTTCCGATTTCGCAGGAGCTGCCACTTAGAGACTTCGCGCAGGGGAATATCACGGTGGAGAAGAGGGGCGCGGGCAAAATACTGCTCGTTGCATGAGTTGAGACGCAATCGCGACCTAGGCGTTCACATTGATTTCATCTGCGTCTTCGAACGAGCCGGGCGCGCATGCTCTTGTCGTTGGACTCAGGATGCGGGCGGTGCTGTACGACGACCAGTTGCCGCCGAAGTACTCGCGCTCCGGCGCCAAATGCCGGATCTACTTCCTTCAACTTCGCGTGAACTTCCATCAGATGATTCGTCAAGAGTCTTTCGGCCCCGTCCGTATCGCGAACCCGCAATTTCGCGAGTATCTCGCGGCGACGTTCTACCAGATCGTCGATTGGCCCCGGATGGTTGCGCCTGATGAGATTAGATAGGACTTGCGCGATTCCGTGGGTGAGAAACCGCAGCATCCGGTTTCCTGTAGCCGCGGCCAATAAATCGTAGAAATCGGTGATGACATTGAGGTTCTCGGAGCCTTCGCCGCGTGCAATCGCTTGTTCCATCTGATCGATGTGTTTCTCGATCGCGGCGAAGTCATCTTCCGTGCCGCGCTCACAGGCGAGCCGAACGACGAGCTGAGTTATCAAAACGCGCGCTTCGGTGAGATCGCCCAGTGGGATGCGACCAAGGTCGAGCATACTCTCAAAGGACTGCGTGAGTGGCGCTCCTTCCTCCAATATGAAAGCGCCGCCTTTCGGTCCCATGCGCAACTCAATGAGTCCCGAAACCTCGAGTGTTCGAAGTGCCTCACGGACCGCGGCACGGCTCACCCCGAACTGCTCGGCCAGATCTCGTTCTGGTGGCAGCTTGTCCCCGGGTCCGATTTTTCCGAGCGAGAGCTTTCCTCGGATCTGGTCGCAGATCTCTTCGAACAGCCGCGTGCCTCTAACCGGGCCAAAACTGTTAATTGAGGGTCCGCTCATTCCTCGCCTCGACCCTGCTCAACTTACGCGCCTGACCTGGAAGTCAATTTGCAGACGAGTAATCAAAAAGTTTTCGCTTATCTCGGCGCCGATGGGTCGAAGCCTTGCACCAGTACGAGCGAACCGCCATCGGTGAGTTCGTTGATCCTGAGTTCTCGGAGCGGCTTGTATCCGGGGGCATTATAGAATGCGGTCGCTGCCGCCTTGCTGGGAAACTTGATCACTACCGTCCAGTTACAATTCCATTCGCCTTCCAGCGGTTCTGCCTGCGGCGCGGCCACCAAGACTTCCGCGCCTGCGGCTTGAAGGTGCGCCATCGCCGGCATCCCGTAGCGTTGAATGTACTCCTCGAAGTTCCTAACCCGGAGCAACCCAATTAAGTAACAGGGCGTAGGTTTGGAGCTCAATCTCGTTCTCCTTGCCATTCCCAATCTATGGTAAGACTTTATAATGGTCAGACCAATCTGTCAAGCGATCACGCGCATTTGTTGGCCGATTAGTTATTGGCGCCAAACAAATACCCTCATCTGCCAGGTTCGAACGACTTCGAAGAAGTTACCCGTCGATATCATTGGATGTAACCAACTTTCGAGCGCCTTCGAACTAACGGGTGATGGCTGTGGTCTATTGTTCGCGTGAAACCGCCAGAATGATTGATGAGCACTGTCTTGTGCATTCGTAAGACCTATCTCGGCGTTGATTTTGCGATATGGATGAGTGAAGGATCCTGGTTCTGGACGCTGATAGAAGAAAGTAGCGAGATTGGAAGGATCGGTGCGAGCGTGAAAGAAATGCAGGCGATGCGAGACGCTTGCCGTTCGATCGAAGAAAGGTCACCTTGCTTTGACCTGGAATCGCAACGAATTGGGCAATAGGAATCTCGGTGAAATCGTGGGGTCGGCGCATGCTGCCTGATAGCGACGACACTGATCCGGCAAAAGTCTATTCGATTTTGTTGACTTGCCATTTTCGAAACGATCTGGAATTTGCCGCATCTAACAAATTATCACCCCTGAATGCCGCCAGACGGCTTGCACTATGGAGTAGTGCTGCGGAGCGCCTGCTACTTAGAAATGGACGAACCCGCTCATTTTCACGAGCGCGAGCTTCGGGCTCTCATGATAGCCGGTCTCCACGGCGAGGGATCGGCTTACCACCAGCTTTTGGAGCGATTGACCTCTCACTTGCGCGCCTACTACAGGCACCGCTTTGCGCAGATCGGACACGGTCCGACGGAAGCGGAGGACCTCCTCCAGGAAGCCCTCATTGCCATCCATACTCATCGGCATACTTACGATCCCACACAACCGTTCACGCCCTGGATCTACGCAATTGCGCGCTACAAATTTCTGGATTACCTTCGCCGAACCAAGTCGTCATTCAAGAATCTTCCGCTCGAGAACGCTCATGAATTGACGTCAGACAGCGATATGACGGCGATCGACAGCGGCATCGATCTGCAACGACTTTTGGCGGAGATTTCGACCAAAACCAGAGACGCGATTCAGTATGTAAAGCTTGAGGGGTTGAGTGTAAGTGAGGCCGCCCGCCGCACTGGAATGTCCGAGTCCGCGGTAAAGGTCGCCGTGCATCGGGGCATGAAATCCTTGGCGGCGCGGATCCGCAAGGAGAAAGGCGCGTGAATACCGATCGGCTCATCGACCTGCTCAGCTCGAACCTGGAGCCCGTCGGACGCGTCCGGTTCGGAAAGACGTTGCTGCTGGCGATACTCATGGGTAGCGCGACTGCGCTTAGTTTGATGTTGGCGACAGTAGGGCCTCGACCGGATCTTGATTCAAGCGCTCATCTCGTATGGACCGCGCTTAAATTGCTCTTCGCGCTCAGCGTGATTGGGACAGCCTCCCCTCTTTTGCTCAAATCAATGCGGCCAGGTTTGGAGAAAGCGACGCCCACGGAAACAATTTTCCTGCCATTCCTTGCAGTCCTCGCTGCAGCTCTTGCGATGCTTCTGTTCGTTCCGCTGCCCATTTGGAGCGGTATGCTCCGTGGTGCAACTCCCGCTTCACCCGCACGGTGCCTGCTGTGCATCATCTTTTTTTCCGTAATCCCGTTCGCAGCACTGATCGGGGCTCTTCGTCAGGGCGCACCGACACGACCCAGTCTTAGCGGCGCGATCGCAGGAGTCGCAGCCGGTGGACTAGGCGCTGCCGCTTACGCCTTTGCCTGCACAACCGATGCAATCCCCTTTATCGCCGTGTGCTATGGTGCAGCAATCGCACTCTGCGCGTTAATAGGAGCGCAACTCGGACCTCGCCTCCTTCGATGGTAAGTGCAGCGTATTCGAGATTATGATGGCGCCGCAAAATTAAACGATTTTGGTCTCCAACCCTGAGCCCAAGGAACACCCTTAGGCCGCCAGGTACGATTTAATAATCCGATCTGCAGGCACCGCGCGAAATGATAATCAGTGCTGAAATTTCGCGTGTGACGCATCTCGACGACCTTTCCTCGTATGGCTGTTTATTGCTGCGACTGAAATGTAACTAATCCCACCTTCATCTCGAACTCACTCACATAGACGCATTAGCCAGCCGACCCGGTCCGTTCGAAGTTTTCGTAGCGGACTCTGGACATACGTTAGCAGTATCAGCTCATGTCGCAACACGAAGCATTAGGCGCCGAACAACAGAAACTCAGTGATCTTTGGGACGAACACGTACGTACAAAATTCGGTGCGCACGCGGCAGATGAAACCATCGGAACTATGGTTGAGAACCCGCTCGTCAAGCAACTCTCAGTATTGATCGGGGGAAATGGCAGGCGCGAGGTGTACGAGTTCTATTCGAAACATTTCTTGTCGCAGATTCCGCCGGATATGGAAATTCTCTCGGTCTCGCGGACTATCGGCCGGGACAGCCTGGTGGATGAAGTGGTGGCACGATTCACCCACACCATCTCAATGGATTGGCTGCTGCCAGGCATCCCGCCCACGGGAAAGCGCGTCGAAATCGCTTTTGTCGCGGTGGTTAAGTTCGCGGGCAACAAGTTGGCGCACGAACACCTGTACTGGGACCAGGCTCAGCACTTCAACGCCGTTTGCGTGATATCCAAGTTGGTGCGCAGCACGCCACAGTACATCAGTGAAACTACCTGGCCGCGCGCGATGCTGTTTGAGCCAGGTGTGCCAAGCGTTCGAGTATCGATACTCCAACGGCACGTCACGACGAGCTGCCGTACGATCACTCCAAAATTGAAAACGGCTGCGCCCGGTGACCATGCATTGTCACCGGCGAAACAGAAACAAAGGAATTCTGTCTGATGTTCCTCATCGATCTTTTTGCTCAATATCGGTACGCGCGATGGGCTCCATTGCCGCTGCGGCTGATCGTTGGATTTGGCTTCATGGAACATGGTTTCGCCAAACTATCCAAGGGACCTGAAGCATTCGCAACAATTCTGCACGCGATGGGCGTCCCCGCGCCTCATCTGATGGGTTGGCTAACGATATTTACGGAAATCGGGGGAGGTTTCGCCCTGATCTTAGGTGTTCTCGTGCCGGTCGTTGCGGTGCCGATGGCCGTTGTTCTCTTGGTTGCAGTGTTTACAGTGCACCTGCCTTACGGGTTCAGCTCTATCAAATTGATTGGCGTGACCCCCGCGGGCGCTCAGTTCGGTCCTCCGGGATATGAGTGTGATCTTCTGTACCTCGTCTGTCTCGCGGCGCTTGTTATGACTGGTCCTGGCCCACTCGCTGTGGATAAATTTCTGAGGATTACCAGCCAGAGGGTTGAGTCAAAAGCGGATGCACGACGAATGGCGATCTGTCGAGGGCGCGCCGAGATGAAGAGACGTGACCAGCAACAACGCCAACCGTGACTAACGATTGTCGCCAGCGTGGTTGGAAGGCCAATGACAAGGGGCAGCACGCTACTGCAGCGAGACAGCTCTCGAGATCGGCCACGATGCGTGGCGCTGTTTGATATCGATCCTCGGGATTCTTGGCAAGCAGTTTCTGAGTGATATCCGAGAGCGGCTGAGATACTTCGCTGTTTCGATTCGTCAGCGGTTCAGGACGGCGGGCGATGTGAGAGTGAACTAGCTCGATCGGATTTGCCGAGATGAATCGCAGCTCAGCGGCGAGCATCTGACAGAACGAATTGCTTTAAACAACTTCTTGCTCGACCCGCGATCGACCCACAAACTCGACTTTGAATCTCTGTGAAGTCTATAAGACCGTTTAAACCACGTATTGGCCGAACTTAATGCCGCTGGACCGACGTTCTCTACCGATGCGCCGTGGCACCGCCGCCTAGTATTTGCGCAACTCGAAGGCGTCGAGGCCTAGCAGGAATCGTCGCCCGATATTCCAAACGTTACGTTTTGCCGAACTCAATGCGACAGCGCTGGAGGCCATGAAGCGCACCACAGTGCCGTGACTGATGCAACTAACTCCACCTGATATCCCTAAGCATTTCTCCAAAACGCGGTTCAATTCGGAAGACAGTGCCGTCCAGTCGCTCTCGGCCGGGCCTACGATGACGATCGTCGCGAGATAGCTGTAACTCTGCATCCATCCGATTCGATGCAGGGGTTCGCTGTCCGGAGTGATCAGCGAACGACTTATGTAAGCCGGTCGGCTCTCCAGCGAAATGCTGGTCTCCATCTTCAGCTCTTTAAAATTCCACCGCTCGCCACGCGCGATCCGGCCAGCTGCGATGGCATCGTAGATCATGGCGCGGCAGCCAGGCTCCATCTCGACCTTGAGTGACTGATGGATGATCGAATCAGGATGCGGAATCAAGTGATCCGGCAGATACTCCAGGGTCGCCCCTTGTTTCATCCGCACCACTGTATCCTGAATGGACGGGGTGCCGTTGGTACGATAGGCCTTCGCCGCCGAGGCTGTAATGAGAAGGGCTTCCGCCTTCGGCCCCAGCTCTACTTCTGTGAGAAGCCGATCGCCGCCAACCAATCCGCCGCTTGTGTTAAGCATCATCACATAAAGCGAACCATCTTCCGCACGCACTGGCGCGAGCGCCTGAAGCGGATGCCTAAAACGGCAATTCTGCAAGATGGTGCTTGAGCGACGCCTAGCGAAGGTCAAGTGAAGGAATCCATCGCGCCCAACGCGATCACGCGGCGAAAAGCAATTCTCGTCGGATCCAGGCGACGATCTGATCGGCGCCGGTACCGTCTCGGAGATTGGTAAATACAAACGGGCGTTCTCCTCGCGCTCTACGTGCATCTCGCTCCATGACTCCCAGATCAGCCCCCACGTATGGAGCGAGATCGATCTTGTTGATGACGAGCAGTCCTGAACGAATTATTCCCGGGCCGCCTTTGCGCGGAATTTTATCGCCTTCGGCCACGTCGATCACGTAGATCGTGGCATCAACCAGTTCCGGACTGAATGTCGCTGCCAGATTATCACCGCCACTTTCGATAATAACGAGGTCAAGGTCGGGAAAACGTGTGACTAGCTGGCGTACTGCTTCAATATTGACCGAAGCATCCTCACGAATGGCAGTATGTGGGCAACCTCCGGTCTCTACGCCGAGAATCCTTTCGGCCGACAAGACCTGCCGCCGCGTCAAAAACTCAGCATCCTCGCGCGTGTAGATGTCGTTGGTTACGACAGCGAGTTGCAGTGGTCCGTTCATACGTCGGCACAGAGTTTCTACCAACGCGGTCTTCCCCGAACCCACGGGTCCGCCGATTCCAATCTTGAGAGGTTTAGGCATCATGATCTGAATAAGCGCGCCTCCAGCCGCTCGTGTTTCATAGCAGCTATTTCGATCGCGGGAGCAAAGCTAGAGAGGTCATCAATACCGACTTTTGTCGCGATGTCTGCGAGCGAACTTATAAGCGGCGCCACGTTTCGAAGGATAATCTGCGCCCGAGTCTGACCCAATGGCAGCAGGCGCAGAGCAGAACCGGTCAATCCGGCGGCCGTGGTATAGAGAAAGGACGCCGCCGCATTCACCAGGGGCCAGTCGAACGCAGCTCCGGCCATTCCGAAAGCCACTGCATGATGGCAAGGCGTGACATCGGCTTCCGTAAGATCCAGAAACTCGCGAATCAGCGGACCTGCCTCCAGCGCAGCCACGATTCTCAACGTCTGGCGGCCGAGCTGGCGGCTAGCAGCTCGCAGCTCGGTTACAGGCTTCATGGCTTCAAGAATTGCGTCGAGTTTCTGACACGTCGATAAGTCATCCGAAGCCACCGCGCGCATTGCTAGTATCACCGCGGACGCGTCTGTCCTAGCTACCGCGCCCTGGAGATAAGCGCGCAAGAACTGTTCGACGCCGTCTGCATCGCTGACGATTGCTTCCTGCACAAAAGTCTCAAGACCGCAAGAATGCGCGTAGGTTCCCGCTGGAAAAAGGCCGTCAGAAAACTGCAAAAGCGCTAACAGCGCGTCGCTAGTCATGAGAATGGCCACGTGCAAGCGGTACAAAGACCGTACGGCGACGCTCCCATCGAGCCGCGAGGCGATTGAGTAACTGTTCCATCGCGATATCGTCGGGAACAAGAAGCTCCTCCCCATCGAGAGCCAAAGGAAAGTGGTGATTGCCAATCTCAAAGGCAATCGTTATTGCTTGTTCTCGACTGCACGGTCTAACCGCAAGCACATTTTCAGGCGCCGCCTCGACTCTAAGATACCAATTCTTTTGAATTGCAATTACCGACCCCGGTTCGAGTATCGTACCTGTCGGCAGCGCAAGCACTATCTCTCGTCCTTGAGTCGTGGAGGCGCGCCGCCGACACCACCGTCGCTCCTCCGAGGTCATCACAATGGTATCGCACTCAAGGCGCGATAGTTCTTCGACTCCCAACACCACCGGAAGATGCTCTATGAAAATCGTCATCAAAATAAGAAATACCGCTGCGCCATAGGCAGAATCGCCGCAGGCTCGCAGGTTATGAGTCTGCCGTCGGCGCGCACCTCGTAAGTGTCCGGATCGACTTCGATACGAGGTAACAGGTCGTTATTGACCATGTCGCGCTTCGAAAGCCCACGGCAGCTGCTCACGGCTACTGTCTTACGCACAAGTCCGAGGCGAGCGCCGACCCTTGCATCCTCGGCGGCGCGCGAAACGAAGGTCACTGAACACTCGGCCGATACCCGGCCATAGGCGCCGAACATCGGCCGGTAGATCACAGGCTCGGGAGTGGGAATCGAAGCATTAGGATCACCCATCGCTGCCCACGCGATCATACCGCCTTTGAGAACTAGCTCAGGTTTGACGCCGAAGAATGCCGGCTTCCAAATCACAAGGTCCGCCAGACGACCAACGGCAACCGAGCCGATTTCGTGCGATACGCCATGCGCAATCGCCGGATTGATTGAGTATTTTGCAACATAACGGCGAGCCCTAAAGTTGTCATTGCGATCGGGGTCGCCCTCGAGTGAACCGCGTTGACGCTTCATCTTGTCAGCGGTTTGCCACGTTCGGATCACCACCTCGCCGACCCGGCCCATCGCCTGAGCGTCCGAGGACATCATGCTGATCGCACCCAGATCATGGAGAATGTCTTCGGCAGCGATAGTCTCGGCGCGGATGCGGGACTCGGCGAAAGCTACATCTTCCGGCACTTTAGGATCGAGATGATGGCAAACCATCAACATGTCGAGATGTTCATCGAGAGTGTTCACGGTGAATGGCATCGTTGGATTGGTGGACGAGGGTAGGCAGTTAGGCTCGCCACACACCTTTATGATATCCGGAGCATGACCGCCGCCCGCGCCTTCAGTGTGATAGGTATGAATCGTGCGGCCTTTGAAGGCAGCTATCGAGTCCTGCACAAAACCGCTTTCGTTCAGCGTATCGGTATGTATAGCGACTTGAACGTCATATTCGTCGGCCACCGTGAGCGCGCAATCGATGGCAGCCGGCGTGGTGCCCCAATCTTCATGCAGTTTGAGACCTATTGCACCGGCCATGAGCTGTTCGCGCAACGGGATGGGTGTTGAGGAATTGCCCTTACCCAGAAAGCCCAAGTTGACGGGAAGGCCCTCCGCGGCTTGTAACATTCGCTGGATATTCCACGGGCCCGGAGTACAAGTGGTAGCTTTGGTTCCGGTAGTTGGTCCCGTGCCTCCACCAAATAGCGTCGTAACTCCAGAGGATATAGCTTCGGCGACAAGCTGTGGACATATAAAGTGAACGTGGGCATCGATCGCGCCCGCGGTCACAATCTGTCCTTCGGCGGAGATCGCCTCTGTGCCGGCGCCGACGACCATACCAGGGCTGACCCCCTCCATGACGTCCGGGTTGCCGGCTTTGCCAATCGCGACGATGCGCCCACCGCGAATTCCTATGTCGGCCTTCACGATGCCCCAGTGATCAAGGATCACAGCATTGGTTATCACGAGGTCGAGCGCGCCGGCTTCAGAGCTCACTGTCGAAGACTGTCCCATTCCATCGCGCAGCGCTTTGCCGCCGCCGAACTTTGCCTCGTCACCAGGCACAGTCAGGTCGCGTTCAATTTCAACAATCAATTCCGTGTCGGCCAAACGGATTCGATCGCCCGTCGTTGGTCCGTAAAGTTCGGCATACTGTGAGCGCGGGATTCTTAGAGTCATGACGCGTCGTGATCGAAACCCTGCTGGTGCGCGCGGCGCAGCGCGCCGCCTTTTCGTGCTGCCGTGGTAGGGCCGTTGGTTAGATTGTTTAGTCCGTATACCACCCCTGCGCCGCCGAGACGTACCAAGCCAACTTCCCGGTCGTCGCCCGGTTCGAATCGCATCGCCGTGCCCGAGGGAATGTTTAGTCGCATGCCGAATGCCTTGGAGCGGTTGAAGGCCAGCGCTCGATTGACTTCGAAGAAGTGAAAGTGTGATCCGACCTGGATTGGACGGTCACCCGTGTTGACAACGCGGAGGTGTTCGGTATGGCGATTGGCATTGGCTACAATTTCGCCGTCAGCAAGGAGGTATTCGCCTGGGATCATTTTAATTCTGCTGAGCGGTCCTCAAAATTTTCACCTAATCGGCTGGTGGACAGTCACCAGTTTTGTGCCATCAGGAAAAGTTCCCTCAACCTGGATCTGGTCAAGCATCTCAGGTACACCCTCCATTACGTCTTCGCGGGTTAAAACTGTGGCGCCAAATTCCATCAGCTCCGAAACGGAACGACCGTCTCGAATACCTTCCAAAATTTCGGCCGTGATAAGTGCATTTGCTTCCGGATAGTTAAGCTTCAGACCGCGAGCCCTTCGGCGACGTGCCAGCTCTCCCGCGGTGAATATGAGCAGCTTATCAATTTCCCTGGGAGTGAGCCGCATCAGGATACAACGTTAGCTTAGACACTCATTAGATGCGCGATCGCGTCGGGCGATTGAACGCGCGTGTCGCCACTCTTCACGATTCTACCGCGCTGCATGACGTAGTAGCGGTCGGAGATCGTCCAGGCAAACTGCAGGTATTGTTCTACCAGCAAGATCGCGATTTTCATGTCCCTTCTTATTCGGTTGAGGGCCTCGCCAATTTCTTTCACGATTGACGGCTGAATACCTTCGGTGGGTTCGTCAAGCAACATTAGCCGCGGCTGCGCGACAAGTGCACGGCCTATTGCAAGTTGCTGTTGTTCGCCGCCGCTAAGCACCCCACCTTTGCGCGCGCGTAAACGCGTCAAGGCCGGAAACATCTCGAAAACATAGGCCGGAATTTCGTTCTTGGCTCCGGAGATGCTCTCGCTGACAGCCGAAAATCCCAGGAGCAGATTCTGCTCGACCGTCAGATGGGGAAATATACCGCGGCCCTGTGGTACCAGCGCGATTCCATGTCGAGCACGCTTGTAAGCGGGCATCATGGTAATATCGCGATCTTCGAAAGTCAGCCGGCCGGCTGTCATCGGGTGCAGTCCCGCAATAGTACGTAACAAGGTCGTCTTGCCCACTCCGTTGCGCCCGAGCAGAGCTACGGCTTCGCCTTCTGCAATTTCGAGCCGTATGGCAGTCAGCACCGGGCTGATTCCGTATGCGGCCCCTACCTCCTCAAGCTTGAGCATCGGCGGCTTCCTGGGCGGCGCGGCCTAGGTAGACCGCGCGAACCTGAGGATCATTACGAACGGTCTCGATGTTTCCTTGGCACAATATCCGTCCCATGTGAAGGACGGTAATAGGTGCCGTGAGTTGCTCGACAAAGTCCATGTCGTGGTCGATGACGACGATTGCATGACGTCGAGCGAGCCCTTTTATCAGTTCCGCCGTCTTTGACCGCTCTTGATGGGTCATTCCGGCCGCAGGTTCGTCGAGCAGCAAAAGATCGCTATCGGAGGCGACTACCATGCCGATTTCAAGCCATTGTTTTGCACCATGAGAAAGATGAGCCGACAGCATGCGACGCTTCTCGCGTAACGCGACAAGCTCCAGAATTTCGTCGATCCGAGCTTTCACAGCGGAGCTGATCGAACGGCGCATAGTACTGAGCCATCCGCGCTCGCGTGTCGCTGCCACCAGAATATTTTCCTCGACTGTCAGGCTGGGCAGTATTCCGGGGGTTTGAAACTTGCGACAAATGCCGCGCCGCACGATCAAGTATTCGGGAAGCCTTGTTACCTCCGCTTCCTTGAGGATCACGCGTCCCGACACGGGATGAACGCGCCCGATGATGGCGTCCATCAAAGTTGACTTGCCGGCTCCATTCGGCCCGATGATGACTTCGACACTTTTTGGCATGAGCGAAATACTCACATCGTCGAGCGCCTTAAAGCCTTCGAATGAGACAGTAAGATGTTCGACTCGGAGTAATGGTTCGGTCATTGCACTGCTCCACCGTTCATTCTCTTTTTCAGCTGATCGGGGGTCTCTTGGCGTTCGAAGCGCGGTACCTCCTCGCTCGCCTTAACCACCGGTGCAATGGCAAGAGTCTTTCTCGATTCCTCAGGCTCGGGACCTAATAATCGCAGCAGACCGCCGAGACCCTCGGGCAAAACCGTCACTACCAGGACAAAAAGCCCGCCCATCATATACAGCCATAATTCTGGAAAGGCGCTGCTAATCTTGTCTTTGGCGAAGTTTACCAAAAGCGTGCCGAGAATCGCGCCGATGAGAGATTCGCGTCCTCCTACGGCGACCCAAATCACCATTTCGATCGAGGGAACGACACCAATCATGGCGGGCGAAATCACGCCTATGTTCAGCGTGAACAGAACTCCCGCCACGCCTGCGAGCATAGCGCCAATTGCAAAAACGGCCACCTTATAGGGCGCGGGGTCATAACCGAAAAAGCGAACGCGGTTTTCGCCGTCACGGATGGCACGCAACAGTTTTCCGAATTGAGTCTCAAGCAGCCACCAACTCCCGAGGAAGGACAAGGCGAGTATCAACAGGGTCAGATAATAGAGGTCAGTCTGCGTCCGCTGATCGGAAAGAGCAAAGCCGAAGGCATTAGCGAAATCTGTCAGGCCATTGAAGCCACCCGTGTAAGGTTGCTGGCTGATGATGAAGGTCGTCGCCGCGAGAGCGAGCGCTTGCGTGATAATCGCGAAATATACTCCGCCGACCCTCCGATGAAACAACAACCACGCAAGCGCCGCCGCGAATAACACTGGGACTATTACGGATGCGGCGATCGCAAAAACCCCGCTTTTGAAGGGAACCCATAGCCAGGGTAAGGAATTAAGCCCGTTCCATTGCATGAAATCAGGTATTTCGCCAGGGCCTAGGGCTTCGAGCTTGAGATGCATCGCCACAGCGTAGGCACCCAAGCCGAAGAACAACCCCTGCCCAAGCGGAAGAATCCCCGCACTGCCCCATACCAGCGAAATCCCTAGCGCCAGAATCGCCATCGCAAGAAAGCGTCCGAGCAAAGACAGGTTGTAGGCACCGATGCAAAAGGGGGCGAACAGTAATAGGAGCATCCCAACGCTGCTCGCAACGACCGCGATCCGGCGCACTTCAGGTCTCCTCGAGGGAACGCGAACGGATGCTTACCATGCCGCGAGGCCGGAACTGAATGAAAGCGATCACAAATACGAGCAACAGCACATCGGACGTGCTCACACTCGTGAAGATTTGCCAGCCGGCTGAGAACAATCCTACCATCAACGCCGCCATTGCGGTTCCTAGCAGGCTGCCCAGACCGCCGACGATTACCACCAAAAAGGCGTATACGATATAGCTTTGTCCGACTGTAGGCGTAACGGGCGCTATCAATGCCAGCGCTGAACCGGCCAAACCCGCGACTCCACTGCCTATCGCGAACACCAGCAGATCCACGATCCGCGTGTTGATTCCCAGCGCTTCAGCCATCGAACGATCCTGATGGACCGCCTGCACTAGCATCCCCATCCTCGCGCGTGTGGTCAGTAATGCGACCAAACCCAGAACGGCCGCCGAAAGCATAATTATGAAGAGGCGCGACACAGGCAGATCTAGCCCTCGCAAAAGCCCGCCCGAGATTCTTATCGATCCGGCAAGCCAGGCGGGGGCGGTCACCTCGTTACCTATAGGGCCGAAAATGCTCCGTGCCGCCTGCTGCAGAATAAGGCTAACTCCCCATGTCGCCAGCAACGTATCCAACGGACGCCCGTAAAGTCGCCGAATCAATGTAACCTCAAGGATGGCGCCGAAGATCGCGGTACCTGCGAAGGCCACGAGCATGCCAATCGGATAGCCGATACCGTGCGGAAGATACTGAAGGGTGAGATAGGTAAGATATCCCCCCATCATGAGCAGCTCGCCATGGGCCATGTTGATCACACCCATCAAGCCAAAGCTCAAGGCAAGCCCCAACGCTGCCAGCAACAGAATCGACGCGACACTTACGGCGTTGAATCCCTGTCCTATTAGAAGTGCGAATTCAGTCATCTGCGCGCCATATCCAGACGCCGCATAAACACTCGGTCACGAGTCGTATCAATTCCACAAATTTAGGGGATGACGCACTTTTTGCCCGGAAACGCGAGTGGATCATAAGGTTCAGGAAAAATGGGCTTCTGCGAATGCCAAAGGATGTCAAATTGTCCGCTCGCGTCGAGCTGGCCCACGTAGGCCGTCTGATAGAGACTCTGATTAACGGCAAATTTTGTCTTGCCCATGACGATATCTTTCCATTCGAGCTTCACTGCTGCGCGCCGTACTTTGTCCACATCAAAGCTCTTGGCCCTCTCAGCAGCAGCAGCCCAAACATAAACGTCCAGGTATCCGTGCGCCATCGGATCGTCGACCACGGAATCAGAACCGTACTTGGCCTTGTAGTCTGCAACGAACTTTTTGCTGGCTGGATCATCGAGGCTTTGAAAGTAGTTCCATGCCGCGTAGCTGCCCTGAACAAGCGAGGGTCCCATCGCTTTGGCTTCCGGTTCGGCGATGCTAAATGACATTACCGGTAGCTTGGACGAAGGAAGTCCCGCAGCCGACATTTGCTTGAAAAATGACACGTTGCTGTCGCCATTCAGCGTGTTGAAAACGACGTCAGGTTTCGCGGCCTGGATTTTGTTGACTATCGCGCTGAAGTCCGTGCCGCCGAGTGGCACGTACTCTTCGTCAACCACTTTGAGGCCGTCGTGAACAATGTGCTTCTTCAATATAAGGTTAGCGGTACGAGGGAATACGTAGTCGGAACCCAAGAGAAAATAGCTCTTGTAGCCCTTCTGTTCCGCCCATTCAAGCGCAGGGAGAATCTGCTGATTGGGTTGAGCGCCTGAATACATTATGTCTGCCGAACACTCATTGCCTTCGAACTGCACGGGATACCAAAGCAGTCCATGAAACCGTTCGAACACCGGCAGCATGGCCTTGCGGCTGGCTGACGTCCAACCACCGAACACCGTAACGACCTTGTCCTCCTGTATCAACTTCTGTGCTTTCTGCGCGAATGTCGCCGGTTCCGAGGCACCGTCTTCGACGATCGGTACAATCTGTTTGCCGTTTACTCCGCCGGCAGCATTGATCTGATCAATAGCCAGCATCGTCGCATTCTCAACAGTAACCTCACTGATTGCCATCGTGCCGGTCAGCGAGTGGAGCACTCCAACCTTGACAGTTGAATCGTCGGCTTCCGCCCGTGAATTGATTGCGCCTAAAACCACGACCAGAGCCAGCGTGATCCCAACTGCTTTGAGATATTCGCGTCTCGAACCGACACTTGTGCGGCTTTTTCGATGGTAGCTTGTCATTTCGCCAATTCTCTCCTGTTCTGACCGGACTTTAGGTTGTGGCATCTAGAACATCACTTGAGTTTGGAGTTCAACGCGGTTCGCACCAAAGGAATGATTATCGAAACCGCTACCCGCCAGATACGAATAATCACCCTGAACCTTCGCGTTATGTCCGAATAGGTAGTAGTTAAGCCCGACGGAATATTCAGTGATGCGATGGTATGGGAAATTTGTTGGCCCGCTGAACCAGTTGGTCTGATTCCCGCCGGTAGAAGCTATCTCAGGTTGCCCCCACCATACGCCCGAAACTCGCTCTGCCAGTTCCCATGTAGCCGGAACTAGGTAGTAGCCGGCCTGCTCTCCATAGCCCCAAGAATCATAGCTCGGGCCGCCTCCGGCGGCTTGCAGCGTGCGGCGGTAGTAGCCAGTGCCCTGAAAGCTCAGGAAGCCATAGCGGAAAAGGATTGAGGGAGTTGCTCCGTAAGTGCGATCGCCGGCTCGAGCGTTCTGAAATCCGGATGAGTAATCGACCGGATTGTACATTCCCGACAGCCACAGCGTCAGCTCCGGCTTCCAAGTCCCGTCCGGATTTGGATCGGACTCCACATAACCATATGGCTGCAGCAGGTCGTAGTGGAGGTGACCAAGATAGGCCATTTTGCTTCCCAAGTTCTCCTGACCTGCGGCGTCGAGGGCTGGAACGCTATTCATCACCTCGCCCGCATAGCTCAGATTGCCCACCTGACCGGAGGCTTGAACACCAATCGCGCGCTGCAGCAGGAATGCATACTCCGCGGTCGACAGGTCAGCGAACAGATAGTTTCCTGGATTGTCGTAGTATTCGTACGTGTATGGAATCCACGATCGCCCCGCCTGCACTGTCAGGTATTGTGAGAAAGTCTTGGAGACAAACCAGTCGAGCATGGAAATTGTATTGCTATTCCCGGCGGTGCTGGCCTGAATTTGCGCGAAGTACTTTAAATCAGGAGCGAAGACCGAACCTGAGAAGGCCAGCCGGCCCAAGAACACGTCGAAGGTGTTTTGCGTGTTCTCGAGCGCTCCATAGTGGATCACAGAGTTGGGAGCGAATAGCGTGTACCGGATCTGGAAAAGACCGTTGATAAACAGAGAAAATCTTTTCTGGTTGGATTGAAGAAAGAAACCCCGGTTGTAGATATCGGCCGGGGCGAGACCGGTGGTGATTCCGGGCGTGACCTCCGCTGCGCGGCCAACATTAAGCTTGGGCAATTGCTTGATGGTCTTGGCCTGACTCTCCTGCTGTTCCTGAATCTGGTCGAGACGCTTCTCGAGTTCGGCGGTACGCTTGCGCTCGGAGTCTATTTCTTGCCTGAGTTCAGCGATGGTTGCGGCCGAGGAAGAACTGGTTGATTCCTCGGCGAGTACCGTTGGCGTCGAAGATGCGGACAGTTCGGCGCCTTTGGCTCTAACTGGACTCATAACGATCGCGAACGTGACGCCGATCACACCAGCAGCTCGATACCACGTATTTGGCTTAACTTGCGGTTTCACGGATCCTCCCACCGTTAAAGCAAAGTCGTTAGAGAACCAACGCTTATGAAGCGCCTTCTAAAGCAGATGCGCGTTTCAACAAATCGCCCAACAGCAACCCAGATGCCATGAAGGCACTGCGATGCGCTTGAAGCTTCGCGATCAGGACTACAACCGTTCTAGGTGTGCCTAAGAGATGAGAACCGAAAATTCGAACTAGGAGCTGGTAGCTAACTGGAGAGTCACTGAAGCTCGGGCCTCAGGTGCCAAATGCCGCCGGAAAGCAAAATCGAGAGGTTTGAGAGTGTAGTTCACTCGGCAACGTGGCGCGGTGAAGCTGCGCACAAATCAAGCACGCCGAGATTAATTGTTGAGCAACCAAACTGACTCGAATTCTGAGGATCGAAGTAAAGGAGTTGAAGGGTTCGGCTAAAATTTGACGGCAATTTGACGACCTCTTAAACGCTTGACCCTCTGCGGACTATCGTTTGCCAAAGCGCTATGCACAGCAGGAATGAATCTATTAAGCATCGAACAAACCATGTCATGCACCAACCACTGCCGTGATCGGTAGCTGAGTGTTTCAACTCAGCAAGAGGGCTTAGGTTGCGCTGACATCAGTCGGTCAACGAAGCGTTGCCAATCTTGTTTCGAGCGAGTATCCGGGAATGGTTCTGGTCGGATCGGCTTCTCGGAGCTATAGACGATTTCAAACTGACCATCATCTTTGATCTGGCCAATGCGGATCGTCTTCCAGGTGTGCTGATTTTCGGAATCTATATGCACCGGGCCCTCGGGTGCGTTGAAACTCTGATGGCGCAAGGCCGACCGAATATCGGCGGGCTTGCTGGAGCCAGCCTCGGCGACCGCCTGAGCCCAGAGATTGACTCCCAGGTAGGAGGCTTCCATCGGATCGGAGGTGACCCGCTGCGGACCATAACGCGAGTGAAACGCGCCGACAAATACGCGGTTCTCAGGTCGATCGATACTTTGGAAATAATTCCAGGCCGCGTAATCACCGCTGATGTCGAGATTGCGGAGCTCGTTCTCTCCGATACTGAATGAGAGCGTGGGAATTTGCGTGGACGTCGCGCCGATTGTGCGAAGAGACCGAAAAAATGCGATGTTGCTATCGCCGTTGATCGTGTTCACGATCAAGTCGGCCCTGCTCGAAGCGACGGCAGTTACGAGGTCTTTGACTTCGAGACTTCCCGACGGAATGTACAGTTCGGCGACGATTTCTGCCTGCAATCGCGCGGCTTGATCCCGCACGATCTGATTAGCAACGCGTGGAAAGATGTAATCCGAGCCGACCAGAAACCAACGCCGACGGTTAAGGAATCCGAACGCCCAGCGCATTGCGGGGATTATCTGCTGATTTGGTGCCGCGCCCGTATAAAATAAATTCGGCGAAGTTTCGAGGCCTTCGTATTGCACCGGATAAATCAGTAGATTGTCGTACTTTTCCACAACCGGCAGTAGCTGCTTGCGATGCGCCGACATCCAGCAGCCGAACAAAGTACTCACCTTATGCTCGACTAGGAGGCGCTCAGCTTCACGCGCGAATGCGGTGCCGTTCGACCTGCCATCGGCCACTATCGCCTCTACACGACGGCCGAGGAGCCCTCCGCGATGGTTGATTTCGTCGAGTGCGAGTAAAGTCGCGTCGACCACCGGGCTCTCGCTGTAGGCCATCGTGCCGCTGAGCGAATGAAGAACGCCCACCCGCAACGGCAATGCCCGGTAGTTGACTGGAAGGTGCCTCAATGGCGCGGGCTGAGGCTGCTCGGGTGCGAAAGCATTCTCACCCAAGTCGGTTACCGCTCGAGCGACGTCGCCCTCAAAGCCGTCAACGAGTCGCGACTCGATCCACACCTGCGGCATGAAGCGGTAACCGCGTCGATTGAAGGTTTCCAGATAGTGCGAGGCCGTCGCGGTATCGCCGAGAACGCGGCGGAGTTCCCAGATATAGCCGCGTAGCAGACTGTTCGAGACCTTGGTCCCCGGCCAGACGTTGTCCAGAAGTTCCCGCCGAGGAATGAGGCGCCGCGGATTGCGCACCAGGTACAGGAGAACCTCGAAGGTTTTCCTCCGGACTTCAACCTTTTCGGCACCTCGCCACAGCTCCTGATTGATGGGATCAATCCGGTACTGTCCGAAGACGAATACGCGAGAATCAAGCATTGCTCGAACCGAGCGCGGCTCTCTGTCGGAACTCGCAGACTCCAGCGCTACGGAAGAGCGAAGCCCGGCAGAGGGCCTCATCTAATATCTGTAAGAGCTTTCCGAGTTATGGCAAACGGTAGGGCGAGCCATCGAGCTCCATCGCCAAACAGCGGCGTCGAATGGAGCCTCAAACCAATTCGTTGCCGCTTCCCTGTCCTGCCGCAACGCCGTCCCTACACATCACACACCGTCTTCAGATCTAGTCAGAGTCATCTAGAGTAATCTGTGACAAAGATGGCTCTCCTCTGGTCGCGCGCCCGTATACCGCACGACGAGGAGCAGAGGGTAGGAAAAGGCGAATCAAGACATCGCCGAGGGCCTGAGTTCAGAAGGAATCGCGGTTCTACGCTACGAGAAGCGGACTCCCGGGTATTGAGTCGCGCCCAAGGACATTAGGTCAGACGGCGAAGTGATCGACGACGCGGTCGCAGCGGTGGATCTAATCAGACATCAAACGGAAGTCGATCCGCCTCGGGTATTCGTGATCAGTCATAGCCTCGGTGCGATGCTCGCTCCGGAGCTAGCCACGCGAGCAAAGGCTAAAGGCGTGTAGTCATGCTCGCACCACCCGAGCTCCCGCTGCCTGATACGATGGATAAGGCAGTATCGCTATCTGGGAGCACATCCTCAGATGATTGCGCAGTCTGAAGAGAACGCGCGGCTGCTGAGAGCGAAAGCGTTGCCACCTCAACAGACAGTTGTGGGGATGGGTGTTCCCACCGTATATTTCTACGATCTCGCTTCGCGTAATGAGATCGCATACGCGCAGAAGCTCGGAAGGCCGATCCTGATCCTTCACGGCGCGCGCGACTATCAGGCGGTGGACGATGACATTAGCGTTTGGCGTAAAGGACTAAGCGGCGTACCCGGCATTAGCATGTTCAAGCTTGCGCTGCCAATCGTCTCCATCATACACCTGAAGCACATCAGCCCAAACTTCGTACCCTAGTGCCGACAGTTTTGCGCCAAGCCTGATTGCGAATGGGTTGTCTTCGCGATTGGCATGACTGATAAAGAGCGCAATACGCTCCCTTTTTGACGAGTCTACTTACTTCGTCCATCCGAAACCGCCGTAAAGAGGATATAGGTTCAGCGGCGAATGCAAAAACGCGGAGGACTGCCTTTTCCATAATCTCTCCACAAACCGAGACATTTTCAAAAACGCGATGTCAGGTAATAGTCTGCCGTGCGGCGTGAAGGCTACCGTCATTGCATGGAATTGTCTGTGGTGCGGTGCGCCAGCTATGTCGATCCTTTTGACAAGATTTATTGTTGACGGGAAGGGCCAAGCTGGATTCGGCAACGCTACTCGAAGACCGCCCCGCAATGCTTGGCTCGCTAGCGCAGCTTGCGAGCCAAAATCGCTATCAGCGAATGTGACCGCCCCTCGTCTGCAAGTTCTCTCTCGATTGCCGCCGTCTGTTGAGGAACTTCTGCGGCGATCGATCGAACGCGCTCTATAAGGGCGTCATCGGGTATCCGTAGATCAGCTGCCAGTTTAAGCTGAGTTCGCTTAGAAATGTTCCGAAGTCCGAAGTCTGTATTCGCCGCCGAGCTTCATGGCGATTTTGGCCTTATTCGCGTCGATTGCGCGGTTTGGCAGAACGCTTGCTAGGTCGTAAAGCGGAGCGAGTCGCACTGCACCTTGCGCGGCGAGAAGGAGTGCGTAACTTTTTTGCGTGGGCGTCAGTTCCCGCGATCAGCCAATTGAAGGCAATCGCATCTAAAAATGATCGCCATCTTGCTGCGAATTGCTGGAGTTCTCTCTGAGCAGGCCACAATTTGGACGATTCCGGGACCACCCTGATTTTCCTACTTGCGCGTGGGAGCGGTTCCGGGCCCCTGACACATTTCATCCTGGTGTACGCGGAGCCATTCGTTGGCGCTTCGGATACGGTCGTATCGTTCGATGACGATTGCTGTTTCCTTCCGAAGCGCCGGACATTTGAGTATGGAACAACAAGGCCCAGTTTTCTTGCGAGAAGCAGACAGAAGTGCTGGTTCTCAGCATGACCGTCCCACTCGCCGTCGGCGGCTTTAACGTGTGCCTGGTTGGCGATTGGCCCGAAGGAACTCCCCATTTGCCGTTCTCAAAGATGAAAGCTGTCTTAGGCTCCGCGCCCGCAAGGCTGAATTGGCCTGTGTCCGATGCTGCGCGCCATGCGGAGTGCTCCGCGCGCAAGGCCGCCAGCCGCCGGCAATGTCGTTTTCGTTAAGCCATTCGATCTCGCAGTGGCTCGATTCGTCGCGCATGTCATTAAGCCGCTCGGGAGTGACAAACTGATTCGCGCCTGGACAGTCCTCGCCAACATTTTCGATTAGGCGAAACGGTCGCGTGAGGAAAAGTGAAAATCTTCTAGCCCAGCTTTCAAGAGTCTTTTCGTTGTCAGGCAAAGAGGTTCCACAGGAAAGCGTGGACCCACGGATGGCCGTGCTCGGCCGACGCGAGCGGCATGGAACGGGAGAGCGGATAGGAATTCTGGTCTCTCCATGAATCTTGGTAAACAAAAGAGAGGCGGGCATTACGATAATGCAACGGCCCGCATTTCTTGGCGTTGGCGATTACGAGGCGGTGGTCGTTCATGCGTGCTTTTGAGGAAATTGATGACGGAGTCGATATCGATTGGCTTCACGCCGCGTTTACGCAGCGTTCGTCCGGAGACATTTTGCGGCGGCTTCGCCGTAAGCTCGATCCTTAGAGCTTTCAACGTCCTCAGAATAAGGCCAATTTCGGCACGAGGTTTCCCATTTTCGACCTCGATAAGCCACTTTCGGCTGGTGCCTGCTTTTTTGGCGAGTGTGAGTTGGTCGAGGCCGAGTTTCTGACGGCGCTCCCGTATGAGGGCACCTAGATCTGATGGGGTTCTAACAAAACGCGGCGCCGACGGATGATGACGCGCTTGGGGGCTGAGCGAGCGGGAGGCCGAAGTGCTGCAATAGATCGCCCATGGCGAGACCGGTCCAGAAATCGCGATCATGCTCGGCATCAGCCACGACACGGCGCGCAAGCACACGAACCGGATTCTGGACAAGCTCGGCGTAGAGAATCGTGCCGGGGCGGCTGCAATTCTGGGGGGACAAGCGGGCCGAGCCTCTGAGCGCCGCGGCGCGGCGCCATCTTCGTCACTCTCGACGGCCTGCAGCGGCGCCGTTTGCCTGCCACTGCGCGGTCGCGCCCGGCGTCGATTGAGCGCGCGCCGCGCGGCGCGATTCCCACCCTCCGCATGGCGATAGAGACCCACCTTGAGGCCCAAGCGGCAGTTTGCTGCGCGGTTCCGTCATCGGAGCGCGACTCTTCGGCGGCTAACCACCCGAATCGCTTAGATTCCAGTCCCGCTGATAGAAAATTCTGGGTCCATTATTGGCGTTGCCGCATAATGGATCAGTCGTCGCGCGCGCTATCGGCTTTCAGCGGCTGCTGGAGAACGAGCAAAACGCTCTTAGGCCTCCTGGCCGTCGGTAGTGCCACTACAAAGCCGGAATTGTTCGATACCAGACGGATGGGAACAGGCACCGCGCTTGACTCGTTGATAGCGAATGCACGCGGTTTGGATCTGAAGGTGGCGCAAACCGAAAGGTCTTATGACGTCGATGATGCCGAGCACCTCGTGCGCCTTGCCCGCGAGCTTCAAGCGTTTCCGCATCGCGTCCCGAGGACTGCCGCGTGGCTCGCTCAACGGCCGGAGTTGGGGAAGTAGTGAAGGTTGAGCCGCCGCGTCCGTCCGCGGTAGTCGGCGCTGGATTCATCATGGCAACGTGCATGTTCGATGTCGCGTTCGTTGATCCAAGAACCTATCCGCGCTGTTCATTGCATCGACTGCTTGCTGGTCTCAATTATCTTCGAGTTCTGCTTTTGCTCGATCGTTTCGAGGAGAAGGGCACATGGCTCCTTATTGCCTGCCTTGCACCGGCGGCGATGTGGCGCGTTCCGATCCTGCTCAAACCGCCTGCCCTCTCAATCGACGTGTATCGATATGTTTGGGACGGCCGGATCCAGCGCCTCGGATACGATCTCTCTAGTGGTCGTGCCCGCAGACCCCACCTTTCGTCAACTGCATACGGCTCAGACTCTGCTGATGAATCATCGCCGCGAGCCGACACCTTACCTGCCGCCGCGGAGCTTTTCTTTCGCGGCGTGGCGGGCGTGCACGAATCCGCAGGCGCGATGAAATTGGCGATCCTTCTTTGCGATATTGCGATCGCGGTCATCCTTTTCACGTGGCTGATCAGTTCGCATCCCCTTCCATGGTGGTTGCTTGGTTTTGCAAGGAATCCGCTGGTCGCGATCGAGGGCGCAGGCAACGGCCACATCGATTCCCTCGATTTGTGGCTGAATTGTCGGCGTAAAACTCGAGCTGATTCTCCCCAAGCCAGACTATGACGGATAAATGTTGTAGATCTGATCAGCGTTCGATCGGTCCACGATGCGGTGCGAACGAGGAATTCCGGAGCGACCTATCGCGTTGTTGTCGGCGGGCCGGAGCCTCATAAGCCTGAATCGAAGTGGCGTTGACTTGGAGAGACCTCGATCCGCCGGATTGTCAATAGTCGGTCAAGCGGCCGGTAGGCTTTGTCGGTTGCGGTTCCATCGCGCGTTCCGCTTCTTCAACTGCCTCCCGTGCATCGGCGATGGCGCGATTGGCGTCACGAACGCTGTTCTTCGCCCATTCGGCATTTGTCCGTTCAGCGATATGCATGAGACGTCCGCATCCTTCTGATGCGGCTTGCAAGGCGCGCTTTATCTGTGCGGCGGTTGCCTGGTAATCCGGCTGCACTGCGGGATGTTCCTCGGAAGTCTTGATCGCCATCTTCTCAGATTACCATAGTCATCACCGCAACTAATCCTTTCGTCGCAGCTTCGTGATTGCGCTGATTTTTTGCCGTCAGCCTGCTTGTTTCGCCAGAAGTCTCAAGAAGATAGCGGTTCGGGATCGGATCTTGTGCCTCCCTTGGATGGTTGACCGTCGGCTTTTCGGGGTTCGGGCGGAGAGAACGCCTGAAGCATTGGCAAATCGGTTCGCTTTCACTCAAATCTGTGAAGCACAACGCTGAAGATGCGAATGCAGGCTGCTCCTCGGGATGTTCCACGAAACCAGCATTAGCCGATGACATCCTGAGATCTGCCGTGTAGGAAACGATAACAAAAGCTGCCATAAAGCGCTTTCACCGACGCAACTCTGTCGATGTCGAGAGTGCATCTGTCGTCATAGAGCTGCTTGCTGAGAGTCATCAGTGCGCCGCAAAGAAAGATCCCGCCCCTATCGCGACTGATTGCCGTCAGGTCGTTCTCTGCCCGGAGCAATCGGGGAGAAGAACGAACGGAAACAGGCTCCGGTCGGTACACGGTTTCGAGGCAACTCATAACTGATAGTGTTGCGCATGCAATCATCGCGATGACTGCCCTAACCACCACGCTCTTCTTCGATGAGGCGACCTCCCCTTATTGGCTGTTTGGCCCTTCGACGTACCGCTTCTTAACCGTATGCGCCGATAGCGGCTCATGTCACGCATGGCCGGCGGAAGATGAAAGCGGCGGCGCGATTATCGCGCCGATTATTTGCCGTCAGTCTGCGGACGCATTCCGCGCTGCAAGCGTTCTTGCAGGTCGCGCGGACGCGGTATGCCGACTGCGGAGTCGCCTTCGAGCCGGTCGAGCATCTCTTTTCCGCCGTACTGCTCGATAGTCCGTTTGGGTAGCGCCTCGATCACGTAATCACTCGGCATCCGCGGCGCATCGTCGGGCCGGCGCTTCATCGCAGCTTCAAGGATCGGAGCGAGCTGCTCCATTTTCTTCGCGCGTACCGATTCGTCGCGCGCGGCAAATTCCGGCAGCACCTCGCGGCCGAACAGCTCGATCGATTCCATGATGTGCTCGTGACGGTTCTTGCCCGCCTGCATCACGAAAATCATCTGATCGACGCCTGCCGCCTCGAAGCGGCGGAAGAATTCGCGCAACTGGTCGGGAGTGCCGACCGCGCCGCGAAGTCCCTGCTGCGCGCCTTGGTCGTTGTCGAGCCGCGCGCTGAGTCGCTTCTGCCGCATCGCGATCGCCACGTCGGGCGAAAAGCCGCGCTCGGCGCGCTTGCGCACGAATTCTTCCCACACGTTGGAAAGGCCGGGCTTATGGTCTCCGAAAATGTAATAATGACCGAGCGAGTAGCCGAAGAAATTCCCGCCTTCGAGGCCGCGCAGGACCGCTTCGCGCTCGTCGCCATGACACATCATCGGGGTGACGCATGCGATCTCTGGATTGATCATCCTGCCGATCGGCACGCACTTCTCGGCCAGCGTCTTTCGATAGTCGCCGACCCACAGCTCGGCTTCTTCCGGGTCGATGAAGGAGAAGGTGAGCGCGCCGATTCCAAGTTCAGCCGCGAGCAGGATCGTCTCGCGCCGCGAACACGCTACCCACACCGGCGGATGGGGCTTCTGCACCGGTTTAGGAACCACGTTGCGCGGCGGCATCTTGACATACTTTCCCTCAACCCCGCCGAACGGCACTTCCGTCATGCAGCGGAGAGATACTGTGAGCCCCTCGTGCCACATCTCGCGTTTGAGTACCGGCGCGAGGCCGAAGCCGCCCAACTCGGCGAGTGAGCCCGACTCGCCGGATCCGAACTCGACGCGCCCGCGCGATACGAGGTCGAGCATCGCGATCCGTTCTGCTACGCGCGCCGGATGGTTGTAGCCGGGAGCAGTGAGGACGATTCCGTGCCCGAGGCGCATCCTCTCGGTGCGCTGGCTGGCGGCCGCGAGAAACACCTCGGGCGCGCTGGAGTGCGAATACTCCTCGAGGAAATGATGCTCGACTTCCCAGACGTTGGTGAAACCGAGCCGGTCGGCGAGCTCGATCTGGTCGAGCGCGTCCTGAATCAATTCCACCTCGCTTTTGTCCTCCCACGGCCGCGGGAGCTGATGTTCATAGAAAAGTCCAAATCGCATGTAATCTTCCTTTACTCGGCGTCCACTCCGATACGATTGCCGCGAAACGAGTCAAATAACTAACTGTTGGTATTGTTGATCCAGTTACCGTCAGCAACGGGCCGCACCTGGCCAAGTGCATGAAACTCCTCTAGCAAATCGTCGCCTCGAGGATGGCCTTCGAGGGCTGTGGTAATCTCGGCGAGCTCGGCGTTGCGGCCTTCGATCGAGCGCTGGGTCGAGGTCGCAAGCGCGCGTTGCCATAGCGCGTTTATAAGTTCGCGAGCAGGATAGGTCCGGCCGGATTCGCCCCGGAACGTGCGCTCGCGTATCTCGCTTAGCGCGCACTTGAGATATTCGAGGTGCGGCGTCTCGTCGCCGCGAACATAAGAAATAATGCGCGCCGCGTCGCCATCGCCAGCCACCAGGCTGTCATCGGCCAGGATCGACTCGGCCCATCGGAAGCCGTGAAAGGCGTTGATCTCGATAAGAAGCAATCGCATCATCCGGGCAACCTGTGCTTCCAGCATCGGATCGATATCACGTGGAAGGAGCCGATCCTTGAGCGCCTGCTCGGCCATCCGGCGCAGCAATTCCGCGGGCGGCAGGGGCTCGGCCGGCATCCCCATGGCGCGGCGCATTTCCACCGTGAGATCCTGGACCGGGGGATTCTCGAACGCGATGTCGCGTGCGGCCCACCACATCTGCTTGTGACCGGCTTGATCCTCGAAGCCGGCTTCGTCGCGCGCGTGGGCTTCGTAAAGCCCGCGCGTCAGATGAGCAGTAGCCGTTCCGGCAAGATCCTCGACGAAATGGCGCCCGATGTCGTCAACCGCGCCGAAACGAATCCCTGCGCCGAAGCCTTCAACGGTGCCAATTCGAGTCAGGGTTCGAATCATGGGTTCGCGAATTCCGTTGCAGAGAAGAAGTTTGGCCTGAGCGAGGTTGGGATAGTGCGGCGGTGTTTCCTCGACTGCGCGGTCGAGCAGCGGCTGTCCGAATTCCTGTTTGTAGCGATCCTGCCATGCGCGAATTGCCGGAACACGGTTGCGCGTGCGGGGCGAAACATAGTTGCCCGAATCGTTATAACCGCCGTGACATCGGATACCTCGGACAACCAGCGGTTCGCGATATTGGTGACTCGCCAGAAGATCGCTGAAGTCGAAATTCAGTTCATTGAAGGCCATGGTGCAAAGCTCGGCCCGAGGGCAGCTCCTTTTTCGTACTCTAGCAGCTTGTATAACCCGCACTCCGCGATCGGGTCGAGTGCTCAGTAATCGACGATTGCGCGCGGGATCACTATACGATTGCGGCCAATACCAAATCGGAAAGAATCCCCAGGCGTTCCTGATGGTGGCTCGCGTCCATAAGTCCAGTGGATAGGAACGTGAATGACAGGTTGCTTTGCGGATCGACCCAGAACGCGGTCCCGCCGGCACCCATGCCGGCGATGATGTTGGGCGAGTTCAGCACTCCGATTGGTCCCGGTGTGATTCCTTTGCCGCGGACAAAGAAGCCGAGCCCGAAATATATGCGGGCGTCGGCACCCAGTTGCGTGAACTCAGAACGAGATCCATGAGGACCATGCGGAAATCGCCGGTCTGGTTGCGCGATGCGTATTCGATCATTGCAGGAGAGAGAATGCGTGTCCCGTCGAGTTCGCCGCCATTGCGCAACATTTCCGCGAAGCGAAAGACATTCTCCATGGTGGAAACTGCTCCGCCGCCCGGGATTTCGTTGCCCGGCATCGGCATCAGATGATTCATCCCTTCGACGGTTTCAGGAGGCAGAACACCGCCACCGCTCCACGCTGCCTTGACCGGACAGTAATGCGTTTCCAGGTCTTTTCTTAATCCAAGGCTGGTGTCACGCATCCTGAGAGGGGCGAAGATTTCCTCCTCGAGCATCTGTGAGTAGGTGCGGCCGCGGCCGTCGGGCGCCGCAGGCAGAGCGCTGCAATGACTGAATGGACTACGCAGATCGAGTAGTTCACCCGCTCGCCAGGAAGTGACTCGAGCTGCTGAGAAGCGGCGAAATTGGTGAGTTGCTCGATGTTGCAAACGACCTCCGGCGGCACCCTCGGAAATGCGGAGCAGATGCCGCTGGTGTGGGTCAGAAGATGCCAAAGATTGATCTTCTCATGACCTAGCTCGCCGAACTGAGGAAGCAGGTCCGCGATCGGAGCGTGGAGCCGCAGCAATCCTCGTTCGACGAGCGCAAGCGCGAGCACATTTGTGAACTGCTTAGCGATAGAAAGTGTACAAAACACCGAGTCTTGCGATAGCGGCCGCTTCTTCTCGCGGTCTGCATGACCCTCGATCAGATCAATGATAACACCGTCGCTGCTCGCCACGCGCAGGGCTGCGCCGAAGCACTTTCCGTCCGCGATATCGCGCCTGATAGTTTCGCCAACACGTGCGAGCCGTTTCTCATCGAATCTTAAAGTGAACCGCTCCGGCGCATCGCGCGCACGTCGAAGGCTGTGGCTATGACCCGATTGATCGCGTGACCCAAGCGCTCGCGATTCCAGAGACTTCCGAATTCCTGTCTGCGCAAGACATTCCCCCCTGACGTAGTCAGAGCGCGGCTATCAGCCAGTGAAAGCCCCTGCCGCGTCCTAGCTCAGCGTGGCACTGCTGGTTGCGGGGAGCTGCTGGAGCTGGATTCTTAGCTGCAAGCTGGTGCCCGACTATCATCGCGGCGGAATGAATCTCCTGGGATTCCTCGGCCGAGACATTGCCGGCGCGTTCCATGGACACGTTTCACCTCGCGCGCGCATCAACGCCGGCATCGCTGCACTGATGATTAGGCCGTGGCGAGCGTCCTTATCTCGATGCTGTTCTTTGCGTTCGCGCAGAGAAACCGGATGTACGCGGCGTTCACCGCTTTCGTCCTCGTAGTCCTGAGCTGGAGCACTCAAGCTGCGCCAGGCGCGCTTCAATCGTAAGACGCCCCAACGCGGGTGAATGCCGCGTTGGTAAAGAGAGGACACATTGCCATAATGCCCTGGAGATGCTGTCCATCAAGAGATCTTCGCCGGCGCTTGGAGTCGAGGTTGAAGGAATCGACCTGGCGTCGCAGCTTACCCCCGATCAGTTTGAAGCAATTCGGACCGCGCTACTCGAGAACCAGGTGTTGTTCTTCCGCGACCAAGTACTGACGCCCGATGAGCAAAAGGCCTTTGGCTTAAAATTCGGTAAACTTCATATCCATCCCGCGCCCCTCGGCGTTCTGCAACGACATCCGGAGGTGATCGTTATCAAGGCGGACGAGACTTCCAGCCGTATTGCGGGTGAGACCTGGCATTCGGATGTGTCGTGCGATGCTGAGCCGCCGATGGCATCGATCCTTTATCTTGCGGAGGTTCCGCCGATCGGTGGCGATACGTTGTTTGCCAGCATGTACGCCGCGCACGATGCCCTTTCCGACTCGATGCGCCGCTTCTTATCGGGCTTAACCGCGATTCACGACGGAAGCCGCAATTATGAAGGCCGTCGCCCGGTTTCCGGACCAGATCACGAGTTTCCTCGCGCAGAGCATCCCGTTATCCGCACTCATCCCGAGACCGGCAGGAATTCTCTTTTTGTAAATCGAATGTTTACAACCAGAATCGTGCAACTAAGCGAGCATGAGAGCGGCACGATACTGGAGATGCTGTTCCGCCACGTTGAAAATCCCGCGTTTCAATGCCGCTTCGCCTGGAAGCCGGGTTCGGTCGCCTTCTGGGACAATCGATGCACTCAGCATCTTGCCCTGTGGGATTACTTTCCTCACCGCCGCCTCGGCTATCGCGTTACGATCTGCGGCGACCAACCTTTCTACCGCCCCTGAACTGAAATCCGGGACGGCGCTCAGCTCACATAGGTCGGGCCAAGTTCAGTTGGCGGGCGCGACCTTGTCCTGAGTTTTGGTATCGAAGTCGCTGGCGTCGTGGCGCTCGTGCAACTGACTCGATGGATTGCCGTAAGTGCGGTTGACCATGCTGCCGCGCTTCACAGCCGCGCGCTCGAGCAGCGCATCAGCCCATCGCAGGACGTTCTTGTAATCTACCGCGCCGATAAACTCGCCGGCTCCGTACAGCCAGCCTTTCACAAGCCATCCATACCACGGGAAGATAGCCACATCGGCAATCGTGTAGTTGCTGCCGGCGATGTACTCAGTCTTCGCAAGGCGGCGATCGAGCACGTCAAGCTGCCGTTTCGTCTCCATCGTAAATCGATCGATCGCGTATTCGATCTTCTCCGGCGCGTAGGCGTAAAAGTGGCCGAACCCGCCGCCAAGATAAGGCGCGCTCCCCACTTGCCAGAATAGCCACGACAGACATTCGGCACGTGCGCCGACCTCCTTTGGTATGAACGCGCCAAATTTCTCCGCAAGATACAACAGGATCGCTCCGGACTCGAAGATCCTGATTGGCGACGGGCCACTTCGGTCGACCAGCGCTGGGATTTTTGAGTTCGGGTTCACCGCGACGAAACCGCCGCCGAACTGATCGCCAGCACCGATGTTGATCAGCCACGCATCGTACTCGGCGTCCTTATGGCCAAGCGCTAATAGCTCCTCAAGCAGAATCGTGATCTTCACGCCGTTGGGCGTGCCGAGCGAGTAAAGCTGCAGCGGATGGCGCCCGATCGGAAGCTCCTTGTCGTGCGTCGGTCCTGCGATTGGGCGGTTGATGCTTGCGAATCTGCCGCCGCTCGCTTTGTTCCAGGTCCATACTTTCGGGGGAACATATGCAGATGATTCAGCCATTTTCTGCCACCATTTTCTTCCGACGATCTCATCCAGCGCGATCGCATGCAACCATGGGCTTGAGCTCAAGGTTGCGATCTAGTGGGCGAGAACTAATCCTAGGCATATTGTTTGGTCTGATGTGGTGGGCAGGTTGCCCGTACTCTTGCTTTCGGGCAGCGAGAGCAAGACCGCCAACGTCCTGAGGGAGGAGCCTCATGCGTCGGGAACTTGAGCCGCGCGTCCTGTGGTAGTGCGTGTGCGCAGCATTTCGCTTTCAATGGTCGCCACATTTGTCAGCCGGGCCGCGCTCGCCGAGACCACGATCACGGTCACCACACCCGAGCCAGAGCGGGATGTGCACCTTTCGCGACGCGCTGCTAATCGCAGACGGTGAGTTGCCCGAGCCGGCGCGGACTGCAATGCAAGCGGAAAAACGGGGCCCTTACCGATCATCTTCAACGCGGGTCTGAGCGGCACGATCGGGCCGGACAGCGCGCTGCCCTCAATCAACGCGGCCGCTCTCACAATTATCGGACCGGCGACGGCGCCGCGCGTCACGATACACGGCCGCCACCTGAATCGATTGTTCGCGGTGAACCAGGGAACGACCTTGAATTTTGCGGAACCTCACTCTGTTCAATGGACTCTCGATGAGCGGCGGAGCGATTTCCAACCAGGGTTCGCTCGCCGTGTCGGAGATCACTTTCACCGGCCATGTCGCGACCTTCGCCGCTGGCGCTATCAGCAAATGACGCGATCGGAGCGACGTTGATTGTCACCAACTGCCCATTCGCTGGAAACCAATCGAATGTTCGTGGTGCGGGGTATCGCGAGCATATCCAGAAACGCTATCCCACCGTGACCAACAGCGCATTCTTCGGCAACAGCGCGATCTTCGGTGGCGGCGCTATCTCCCAGGCCGCAGGCTCGGTGACGGTCAAGAACTCGATCCCGGCGGACCAATCGACAGAAGGCGCCGACTGCTACCAGCGCGATCGCCGACGCCGGCTACAACTTGAGCGACGACTCAGCCTCCGAATTCACTGCGAGCTCAAGCCGCAAAGATGTGAGCGCCGCTGATTAGGCGCTCGATCGCGCGGGCTGCCACTACGATGCGGTCCGCCTGAGACCATCGCGCTCCAGCCGAACAGTATCGCGACAGCGAGCGTCCCGCCCGCATCGTGCACTTTCGCGGGACCAGACCCTTGCGCGACGGGCGGGGCGACGCCAGACCAGCTGACCTGCGATCAGCGCGGCGAACGGCGACCTGATTCGGCCGACGGAGTCAACGGAAACTGCGACTTCGGCGCATACCAGTTCCAGCCGCCACCGCCCACGATCGATTGCAGCAAGGCGGCAGCGAGCCTGCCGAATCTGATCTCCCGTCCCGTGGTTTTCTTGCCTGGAAACGTCACGGGTGTCAGCGATCCCGGCGGAACGTTCAGCAGCGACATGACCAGCGTTGAACAGAAGAGGCCCATCCAGCCGTTTCCGCGATCCCCGAACGCGACCGTCCGCGGAACCGCAACTTTCGTGCAAGCAACCAATCAGGGCAGCGGCAACCTGCTCTACAGTGTCGGCTTTAGAGTCATCGACCATCTAAGCCGGACGAGTTGATCGGGCGCTGGCCGGTATGCGTGCAAGCCCCCGCCATGTGCGCAAAGCCGTGCACAGGTTTACCGAAATTCGACGCGACCCGTTGCAATAGATGGCAAGGATGTTGGCAGCGCGTGCTTGGGCGATGCGCTTGCAATCGATTGACGCCGCTGGAAAACTTCCAGCGCGAAAATGGATATCTCCGAAAGCGCTTACACTGTCAGACGCCTCACGCCCCAGGATGCCGAGGCGATTCCCAAAATAACTGAGCGCGTTAACGGCCCTACCTACCTCCACCAGGAGGTTTATGATCCGAAGGCGCTCATCGCGATGAACGAAACCGGCGAGCGCGTATCCGTGGTCGCGATTCACGAAGAGGCGGGCGTCGTCGGCCACTACGCGCTCGAGCGTCCCGACCTCGGCCGCTTCGCTGAAACCGGCGAGGCGATGGTACTCCCCGAGCATCAGCATCATCATGTCCTCGACAAAATGCGCACACTGCTCGAGGCGGAAGCCGCGCGGATCGCGCTCACGGGAGTATTCGGCAACGCCGTCACGCATCACGTTTTCAGCCAGAAGATGGAAGAGCGGTTCAGCGCTGTGCCTACTGGCTTCGAGCTTGGTTCGGCGCCGGCGTCGGTGCATCGCCTGGCGAATTTTCCGCAACGCGTGAGTCTTGTGACCTACTTCAAGTATTTGCAGCATCCGGGGCCAGCGCCGGTCTATTGCCCGGAGCATCACCGGCCAATTGCGGAGAGTATCTTTGGCACTCTGGGGCGCGAGGTGAAGTTCAGTGAATCCGTGACGCTCGCCGGCTCAGGCGAGTTCGTAGTCGCGCACGATCCAGACGACGCTCGCGGCGAGATGACGATTCGCCGCGCGGGTGCCGACACGATAGCGCGGTTGCACAAAGCCGCAGCTGAGCTGCAGAGCAAGTCGGAGGTAGTGTTCGCCGAGGTTCACGCCAACACTCCGGGCGCGATCGAGGTCTGCCTCGAGCTGGAGCGGATGGGCTATTTTTTCTGCGGTATCGAGCCGCGCGACGAAGAGGCCGGCGATCGCATCATGATGCAGATGCTGATGAAGCCGCTCGACCTGTCACTGGTGCAGACCGCGGATGAGATGGCGCGCGATTTGCTCACCTATATCGGCAGCGAGCGCGAGCGCGTCCGCCGCTGACGGCGGCTGTTTTGCGGCGCGCCGCTTTCGCTACCTGCGGCACTTCTTCGTCGCTGTCGAGAGTAGTCCTCATATTTAAAGTGGCGCTAACCTCGCTCGTTAATCCGTACGGTAAACCACCTCGATGTTGTTGCCGTCGGGGTCGAACACGAACGCCGCGTAATAGTCGGGGTGGTATTGCGCGCGAAGGCCTGGCTTGCCGTTGTCACGCCCGCCTGCCGCGATCGCCGCACGGTAGAACGCATCGACGGTCGCGTGATCACGCGCCGCAAATGCGACGTGGATCGGCCCGCCGATAACACCTTGGCCGATCCAGAAAGTCGAACGTTTTCCGGTGCCCATCCCGGTCGCTCGCGGCAAATCGTACAAGACCTTGTAGCCGAGCGGCGCCAGCGCGGCGGCGAAGAACTGCTTGCTCTTTGCGAGGTCGGTTACAGGGATGCCAGCATGGTCCAG
This sequence comes from Candidatus Binataceae bacterium, assembly GCA_030038355.1. Classification (GTDB taxonomy): domain Bacteria; phylum Desulfobacterota; class Binatia; order Binatales; family Binataceae; genus JASHPB01. The sequence goes on along the minus strand of JASHPB010000292.1, from coordinate 13,386 downwards.
CATCGGAGCAGCCTCCTTTTGGTCGATGAAGTAAAAGGCCGCGAGCCCGGGCTTGATCGGCGCGGGATGGCGACTGGTATCCGGTAAGCACTATTTGCCCGAACGCGACGCGCTTTCGGCCGCCGCCTTCTGCGCCGGCGCCAGGCTGAACGCACCCATCTCAGCGCTCTTCGCGAACGCCTCGACCGCTTTCTGATCGGAGCTTATCGCCTTCATGACCGCGCCTGCCGCCGCACCCATCAGCTCCGTCTTCTTGGCCGACACGCGCGCGGCGCTCTCATCGATCGAGACGAGCTGGCCCTGGCAGGCCGGGATAACGTGACGCGCGAGCAACTCGTAGCTCCGCCACATCTTTTCGCGCGGCGCCCAATCGTGCGCGAAGCAGAGCACCGTGCCGAAGCCGCCGGAAAGTTCCTTGAGCTTCGCGAGCTTCTCGATCGCGTCCTCCGGTGTGCCGAAGATGCCGCCGCCCATTTCATTCATGAAGCGCGCGGCCTCGTAACCGTCCTCGAAGACCTTGCCGTCGGGACGGCCGAGAATGCCGACCACGTATTCGTTGTTCCAGCGCTTCAGACCCTCGGCGACTTCGCGCATCGCTTGTTCTTTGGAATCGGAAATGTGAAACGGCATCACGATTCGCCAGTTGGCGCGATCGACACGCTGGCCGTGCTCCGTGGCAGAAGACTCGGCGAACTCCCACTGCGTCTTGAGAGCGCTGAGCCCTTCGGGCAGGTATGAGCCGACGGAGAGCACGCCGACGCCATACTTGCCCGCGCACTTCATTCCCGCCGGCGAGATCATCGACGCCACTCCTATCGGCAGCTCGCGCTGAATCGGGCGCAAATGCAATGCCGCGTTGCGAAGCCGGTACCACGATCCGTCGACAGTGATCGGCTCGCGCTCGGTGAGCAACCGGATTATCACGCCCAGGCCTTCGTCCATTTGATCGCGCTGCGTCATCGGATCGATGCCGAGCATGAAGGCATCGGAGGGCAGCGCGCCGGGGCCGACGCCCAGCATGGCGCGGCCGCGGCTTAAGTGATCGAGCATCACGATCCGCTGCGCCACGGTGAACGGATGATGATACGGAATCGAGACCACGCCGGTGCCAAGCTTGATCCGATGTGTGACCATCGCGGCGGCGGAAAGGAACATCTCGGGCGACGCGATCGTTTCCCAGCCTCCAGAATGATGCTCGCCGACCCAGAGCTCGTCGTAGCCGAGATCATCGAGGAGAGTTGAGAGCTGCAGATCGCGCTGCAGTTGCAAAGTCGGGCTTTCACCCGTCGGATGATGGGGCGCGAGGAACACGCCGAATCCAAGTCGTTCGTCCATGATGAACCTCCTAGTGCGGATGGCCCGACAGCTGTCGCGGCCTGCAATCATAGCAAATCCAGATTTGATCCGGGCAATCGGACCTTTGCCGTAACTTTGTCAACGCAATAGGCTCGGTCGCAGTTCATTCAGGAGGTGTGCCGATGCCTGATGCCGACGATGATCGCGAACGTTTGTTGGAGGAGGAGCATCCCGGACCGGACCTCGAGTCCGCCTTGGCCCACGACCATCTCTCTGAGGTTGACGCGCCGACGCCGCTGATGCTCGATGCCTCGACAACGGTCGCCGACGTAATTCACAAGATGCAGTCCGAGCGGCGCGCATGCGTGCTGCTGACGCGCGGTGGCCGCCTCGCGGGAATCTTCACCGAGCGAGACGTGCTAATGAAAATCGCTGCGAGCAACATCGACGTCGAGCATCAGCCCGTCGACGCCTTCATGACGCCCGATCCGTACTCGCTACCTGCCGACGCAAACGTCGCGTTCGCGCTCAACCGAATGGTGCTGGAGGGCTTCCGTCATATCCCAATTGTCGACGACGCGGGGCATCCTGTGAAAGTCATTTCGATGCGCAACCTGATCGAGTATCTCGGCGAGATCTATCAGCGCGACATCCTTACCATTCCGCCCGAGCCGCACCTCGCCAAGTTCCCGAGCCGCGAGGGCGCGTAGTCGAGGCGATTTGATTCGTCGCTCGGCTCGTGCAAGCGGCGCCTGATTACGCTATCTCTCGGCTGGAACTTCACCGGAGGCGCGCATCATGGGTCGGCTCGAAAACAAAGTCGCATTGATCATGGGCGGCGGGGCTGACGGTCCGCCCAACACTGGCGAAAAGGTAGCTATCGGCAATGGCCGCGCGACCGCGATCGTATGCGCGCGCGAAGGCGCGAGGGTCATGGTTGCCGACAAATCGCTCGCGCTCGCCGAGGAAACCGTCGCCGCGATTCGCGCCGAAGAAGGGCGCGCGCAGGCCGTGGCGGCTGACGTCAGCGATGAGGCGCAAATCCGCGGCGCAATCGACGCGACGGTGAAGGCATTCGGCGCGCTGCATCTGCTGGTCAATAACGTCGGTATCGGAATCGGCGGCAACGTGCTGAAGACGACGACCGACCAGTTTGACCGGATGCTTCAGGTCAACCTGCGAAGCCACTTCCTGGCGATCCGCCATGCGATGCCGGAGATGGAGAAGGCGGGCGGTGGCGCGATCGTCAACGTGTCGTCGCTCGCCGCTCTCCGCAGCAACTCGATGGTCGCGTACGAGGCGACGAAGGCGGCGCTGCTCGGACTCTCGCGCTCGGCGGCGATGACCGGTGCGCGTTACAAGGTGCGCGTGAATACGATCCTCCCGGGGCTTATCAACTCGACGATGGTGCGCCGCGAAATCGGCGATCGTGAAGCGCAGGTTGCACCGCGAATCCCGATGCGGCGGCAGGGCACGCCCTGGGAAATCGCCAAGGCGGTGGCGTTCCTGCTCTCCGACGACGCGTCGTATGTCACCGCGACTGAGCTGATCGTCGATGGCGGCCTGAGCGCACGCTGAGCGCGGAAGATCGATGCGAAAAATCAAGTTCGGCTATCAGTTCGATTTCCGAAATCCTCCCGGATCGCCAGATTCATTCGTCGATCTTTACGGCGATATGGTGATGCAGGCCGAGTATTGCGATCGCGCCGGCTTCGATTCCATCTGGCTTACCGAGCATCACTTCACCGACGACGGATATCTGCCAGCGCTGATGCCGGCCGCGGCTGCGATTCTGGCTCGCACGCGGCGCGTCACGCTCGGCACCTTCGTGCTGCTCGCGCCATTCTATCATCCGGTCAAGCTCGCCGAAGATGCGGCGGTGGTTGACGTGATCTCCAACGGACGGCTTCGCCTGGGCATTGGACTCGGCTACCGGGCGGAGGAATTCGCGGGCTTCGGCATCAAACGGGAAGAACGCTTTGGGCGCACCATCGAGACCATCGACATCATGAAGCGCGCCTGGACGGGCGAGCGCTTCGATTTCGACGGCAAATACTTCAAGCTCCGCGGTGTTCGCGTGCTGCCCGTCCCCGCGAGCAAGCCGCATCCCGAATTACTCTGGGGAGCGGGCGCGCCAGCGGGAATCCGCCGCGCGGCGAAGCTCAATATGTCGTTCGCATGTGTCGGCGGGCGCAAAGAAATCGGCATCTACCACGAGGCTCTCAAAGCCGAAGGCAAGGACCCGGCGAACTTCAGCGTCGTCACGAGCCGCGTGGTATACGTGGCCGACAGCGAGGAGCATGCTTGGCGCGACACCCGCGATGCGCTGATGTACCAGGCGGCGCACTATGCGAAATGGCTAAGCGCGGCGTCTGGCACCGATGAATCGAAGGTGCTGATTCGGCCCGATCCTGATCGGCTGCGGCGGACGAGCGTGCTCGGCAACGCGGTCGAAGTGACGGCCAAGCTTCGCGGCATTATTGATTCGACGCAGATGACCGAGTTGAACATCGCCACGCAACTCCCGGGCCTCAACCCCGCGCTGGCCCGTAGATCGTTAGAGCGTTTCACGCTCGAAGTGATGCCAAATCTGCGTCAATAACTTTCCCTGTCGCGATAGCTCGTTTACCGACGCATTGACACAGATTGACCATCGGACTGATAGCACGAGCCCACGCAGCGCGTCGAACGCGGTCAGCCCGGTCGGCTTACAGGCGCGGAGAAAACCGAACGAACGAATGCAGCACAACCAACGGCATCTAAAGTTCCGCACCAAGGATGGACTGTCCGAACGGCGGATGCTTTGGCTTCGGCATAGAGCTTGGAAACGGCTTCCAGACTAGCGATTCGCCTCCCAGCCCGACGCCGACTACGGAGGCCTTTCCAAACCTCGGCGAAACGGATCCCGCTTCGCCCTGCAAAGCGCCGTTCACCTCGCCCGTCGGCAATTCGGACGCGTGCTACTACCCCAATCCGCCAATGGGCAACGTCTCTGCCGAGTAGGCGGCGGAGTATCCCCCCCCTGAAACCACATGAGCAGCGGCGCTTGAACCGCGCCGCCGCTTCGTTGTTCACTGGAACTAGCACGGAGACATCCCCATGCCGGTCGAATACATTCCGCGTACACGCGAACTCTACAGCGACTTCACTCCGTATCGATGGGTGGTAAACGAGGACACTCCGCCGCTCACGCCGCTCAAGAAGCCGATCGCGAAATGCAGCGTCGCGCTCATCAGTTCGGGCGGCGTCATGTATCGCGATCAGCCACGTTTCCATCGTGAGGACGCGTCGTATCGCCGCATTCCAAAAGACGCGCGCCGCGAGGATCTCAACGTCTGGCACTTCGGCTACCCTACGGCCGACGCTCAGCGCGATCCGAACTGCGTGTTTCCGCTCGAGCGGATGCGCGAGTTAGAGGCCGACCGAACGATCGGAGCGCTATGCGATCCGGCGTTGAGCTTCATGGGCGGTATCTATTCGGCGCGCAAAGTTCGTGATGAACTCGCGCCGCGAATCGTCGATGAACTGCAAGCCGCACACGCCGATGCGTTCTACCTGGTGCCTGCCTGACCCGTATGCCATCAGTCCGTTGGACTGATTGCTCGCGTCGTCGAAGCGGCTGGAATTCCGACGCTCTGCATGACTTCTGCGATCGATATCACGCGGGCTGTGAATCCGCCGCGCGCGGTGTTTCTCAATTTTCCGCTCGGCCATCAGACTGGGAAGCCCGATCAACCCGAGTTGCAGCGGCAGATCGTGCGCCACGCGATGCGCGCGTTCGATACGATCGATCAGCCCGGAACGATCGTCGAGCTGCCTTTCGTCTGGGATCCAAACGACCGGACATGGGAGACGCGCGATTACACCAAGGGCTGGATGCCGGAGCGGCCGGCGCGTGAGGACGCCGACCTGATCGAGGCAGAGCGGCAGTCGCGCTATCGCGACTCGCCAAAATAAAGCGTCCGGAATCGCGCCGGATTCTCGCTTGTTTACGGCAATCGCCTGAGCGATTAGAGTCGGAGTGTTCGATTTCCCACTCAGCTTCCGAAGGAGATTTCTCTCATGGCCGAAGAACGCGCAGGCGCGGTAACGATGCGGGGCAACCCGATGACGCTGGTCGGACCGGAAATCAAGGTCGGCCAAAAGGCTCCGAACTTCACGCTGGTCGACAAAACGATGCGGCCGGCGACGCTCGATCAATTCAAAGGCAAAGTCAAAATCATCTCGGCTGTGCCATCGCTCGATACGCCCGTCTGCGACATGGAGACGCGGCGTTTCAACGAAGAGGCGGGCAAGCTTCCGGGCGACGTCCAGGTTCTCACAGTCTCGCTCGACCTGCCGTTTGCGCAGGCCCGATGGTGCGGCGCGGCTGGCGTGGACAAGGTCACCACGCTGAGCGACTATCGGAGCGCCGAGTTCGGCAAGAATTACGGTGCACTGATCAAGGAGCTGCACCTGCTCGCGCGCGCGGTCTTCGTGGTCGACAAGAACGACAACGTTCAATACGTCGAATACGTGAAAGAAGTCGCCAACCAACCAAATTACGAGGCCGTGCTCGCGGCCGCGAAGAAGGCTGCCGCCTGATCATCGATGTATCGCGGGCGGGGACACTCAGCACCGCCCGCGCAAATCCTCGGAGGTGAACGCACACGTAAATCGTGCGCGGCCTTCCGCGTCGGAACCAGTCAATGCCTGATCCGAACCGCCATGCCTTCGAGCCCGCACTAAGGCGCGGTCTCTACGAAGCGATTTTCCGCCGCCGCGATATCCGCGAATTCGTCTCCACTCCCGTCGCCGAGGAAGTGCTGGCGCGCGTGCTGACTGCGGCGCATCATGCGGCGAGCGTCGGCTTCACGCAACCGTGGGATTTCATCATCGTGCGCGATCTCGAACGGCGCTGGCGCGTGCGCGAAATCTTCGAAGCCGAACGCAACAAGAATGCGGCATCCTTCAGCGATGCGCGCCGCGAAAAATTCCTTTCATTGAAGCTCGAGGGCATTCTCGAGGCGCCGCTTAACCTGATCGTTACTTGCACGCCGGATCGGTTCGGCCCCGGCGTACTCGGCAAAAGCAGCATCGACGAGGTCGAAATCTATTCGGCATGCCTCGCCGTCGGCAACTTGTGGCTGGCGGCACGCGCCGAAGGGCTCGGCGTCGGCTGGGTCAGTATCTTGCGCAACGACGCACTCCGCGAAGTCTTTTCGATTCCCGCGCATGTGATCCCAATTGCTTACTTGTGCATCGGCTACGTGAAGGAGTTCCCGGAGCGCCCAGTCCTCGAAACGCTGGAGTGGGCCGAACGTCTGCCACCACGATCATTGCTCCACTTCGATTCCTGGGAGGGCGACGGCGCGCGCGGCGATGCGCTAAAAGCCGCGATCGACGACTCCTCGATCTGGAACGGCATTATCGCAACCGGCCAGCGCCGAACTTCCTGACCTTGCCATTCACCGTTCCCTGGAAATCGGAGATCCGCGGGCAGACCCTCGCGATATTTCTGCCACAACCATACCGCGCGCTCGGATGGGCGCCGCTGGGCGGCGGCTGGAGGCGCGCCCAACTCATTGTGAACCACCAGATTTCACTCAATGATCGTGTCGCAACTCAATCGCCGCAACCCTATCTTGGCCGCGTCGTCCGTTCACTTGGAGTCAACCCGCGGCACGCGGTCGCTATGATGACCGGTGCGCAAATCAAGAGAGCCGCTTCCACGACGGAGAAACGTGGCGACACGATCGTCACCGCCTGGTGTACTGCTGGATGCTCTAATGCGCTGCGCGTCGGCGATATGGCGTCGGTTGAAGTCACGGCGCCAGGGACGATTAATCTCATTGTGTTGATCGGCCAGCCGCTCACTGAAGCCGCGATGGTTGAGGCAATTCAAATCGCGACCGAGGCTCGAGTAGCCGCGCTGTTCGCGGCGCGCGTGAAAAGCGTTCGCTCAGGCAAGCGCGCGACGGGCACCGGGACCGATTGCATCGTGGTCGCGGCGCCTGAAAAATCTCCCGTGCATTTCTACTGCGGCAAGCACACGCGGCTTGGTGAGTTGATTGGCCGCGCGGCATACAGGAGCTGTGCGCGGAGTCTCGCGCAGCGATCATGAACCGCGTCAACCACGCCACCCATCTCTCCGCATTGCTGATCGCGATCGCGATCGGCGCGGATCTTTTCTTTGGTGACCCCGAATGGCTGCCTCATCCGGTGCGGATGATTGGCGCGGCGATCGCGATCGGCGAGAGCCGACTGTATACTGGCGAGCGGCGAATCGACCGGCGCAATGGCCGCCTGCTGACGATTGGAATCGTCGGCCTCACCGCGCTGGTGACCTATCTCGTCGTAACAGTTGCAGATCGCCTCGGAGCCTCGTTGGGAGCGGCCGTGGCTGTGCTCCTGGCATGGACTTCGATCGCCTGGCGCGGACTTGACGACGCGGCGCTCGAGGTCGAGCGAGCGTTAATCATCAACGATCTTGCGGCGGCGCGCGCGGCGCTGCCGGCCCTGGTCGGCCGCGATCCGGACGCGCTCGACGCTGGAGCCATCGCTCGCGCGACAGTGGAATCAGTCGCCGAGAACTCGAACGACGCCGTGATTGCGCCGCTGTTGTTTCTGTTCATCGCGGGACCGGTCGGCGCGCTCGTCTACAAGGCCATCAACACGCTCGATTCGATGATCGGTTATCGCGACCAACGCTATGTCCAATTCGGACGAACCGCCGCACGGCTCGATGATTTCGCAAGTTGGCTTCCGGCACGGATTGCCGCCTTCAGCATCGCGGGCGCCGCCGAGCTTTTGCTGGGCAGCGGGCGCCGCGCGTTGGCAGTACGCGCGCGCGACGCACGCAAGCATCAGAGTCCCAACGCGGGTCATCCGGAATCGGCAATGGCTGGCGCATTAGGTGTTCAGTTGGGCGGTGATGCGATTTACGGCGGCGAACTCGAACCTCGCGCGACCCTCGGCGACGCGGAGAATCCGATCACCTGCCAATCGATCGAACTGTCGCGCTCAATCCTGCACTATGCCACGGCGATCGCGTTAATCGGCTTCACCGTTGGCCGTTATGTCATCACGCGATGAAGAAGCCTCCATCACGTACCGCGGCTCCCCAAGCCATTGCTGTGGATCATATTCACGGCGGGAGCGCGGCCGAGGGATGGCTCGATTTCAGTGCCAGCCTCAACCCGCTTGGGCCGCCGCCGGAAGCGCTCGAAGCGTACCAGCGAGCCTCAACGCGAATTGCCAGCTACCCTCCGGCGCATCAGCGGGAACTCGAAAGGAAGTTCGCCGACTGGATCGGCGTCGAACCCGAGCGCGTGATCGCGGGCAACGGCTCCGTTCACCTCATCTACCTGCTCGTGCGCGTTCTTCGCATATCGAAGCCTTACGTCGCAATTCCGACCTTCAGCGAAATCGCGAACGCGCTTGCCGTTGCGGGTTCTCCCGCGCAGTCGATCCAATTACCGAGCGCGTCGGGGTTTACGCTCAGGATCGCAGCCATTGCCGACACACTAAGAGCCGGCGCCGATGCGATCTGGGTCGGACGCCCAAACAGCCCGACAGCCACAATCATAGAGGAGAAAGTCGCGCTCGAGATCGGTGGGCGATGCCTGGTACGCGACGCCTGGTGCATCTTCGACGAAGCATTCATCGATTTGGCGGGCGGCGCCCGGTCCCTGGCACCGCTGCTCGAGCGCAATCCACGCGCGATCGTTCTGCGCTCGCTGACCAAGACTTTTGCGATTCCCGGAATTCGACTCGGCTTTGCGGTTGGACATCCGGAACTGATCGCGCGCATGCGTGAGGCGATCGAGCCATGGTCAGTGAATGCTGCCGCGGATGCCGTCGGCCACGCTTGTCTCGCACTCTCTCCCGACTATCTGAACCGCGCGCGTACCATTGTCGAAGCCGAGCGCACTTACCTCCGGCGCGAGCTATCTCAAGTCGCCGGTCTGCACGTCGTTCCTTCTTCGGCGAATTTCATGATGATTGAGCTTGCTCGCGAGCCCTCGGCTGGCGCGTTTGCTGCGCATCTGGCAAAGCAAAGGATCGCAATTCGTGATCTCTCCCAGCTGCCCGGTTGCGGACCTGGAACGTACAGGATCGCGGTGCGCTCGCATTCCGACAATGAGCGCCTTATAGCGACGGCCAGGCTCTGGAAGCCAACGTGAACGGCGCCGAATCGTCGCTTGCCACCCTCGCTGCGCCGTGATGCGATTGTCCTCCACCAAGGATTCCAATGGGTCTGCTTGAAGAAACGCAGAAAGAGATTCGGCCCCTCGACGCTGAAGAGGCATGGGCCGCGGACGAACGACTCAACTCGCTCACCAAGCCGCCAGGCAGCCTCGGCTATCTGGAGGAAATAGTCCGCCGCTATGCGGCAATTCGGCGCGACGGCAGCGCACGCAAGGGCCGCGGTGCGATCGCGGTGTTTGTATCAGATCATGGCGTTGCGGATGCCGGCGTGAGCGCGTTTCCGCAAGCTGTTACGGTTGAAATGCTGCGCAATATCGCCGGCGGCGGCGCGGCGATAAGCGTCCTTGCGCGGCGCTTTGGCTACGAGCTGCGGACGATCGACGTCGGCGTGAGATCCGATACCAGTGCGGCGCCGTTTGCCGGCGTGACCTATCGTCGCGTTGGCTCTCGTACCGGCAATTTCTTGAACGGGCCGGCGATGACGACGGGGCAGGTGCGGCTCGCGCTTGAAATCGGAGTCGAGACAGCGCGCGATCTTGCGAGCGCCGGCGTCACGCTTATCGGAATCGGCGAGATGGGAATCGCGAACAGCACGTCCGCTTCGGCGTTGCTCACGGCGCTTTGCGGCTTGCCGCCCGAATCGATCGTGGGGCGAGGCACGGGCCTCGACGATCCCGGACTTCGCCGCAAAACCGAGGTCGTTACGCGCGCGCTCGAGCTTCACCACTCGGCGCTTGGCGATCCGATGACGATGCTGGCGGCGCTCGGCGGCTTCGAAATCGCGGCTATGGCGGGAGTTTGTATCGGTGGCGCGGCGTGCAGCGTACCTGTAGTGGTGGACGGATTCATTTCAACCGCCGCGGCCGCCACGGCGGAGAAACTCATCCCAGGCCTTATCGACCATCTATTCTTCAGTCATCGCTCGGCCGAAGGCGGTCACGCTCGCGTGCTGGAGCATCTCAAGGTGAGACCGATTCTCTCGCTCGACATGCGACTCGGCGAAGGGACCGGAGCGGCGCTTGCGATGAACGTCATCGAGTCGGCGCTCGACCTGTTTCACAACATGGCGACCTTCGCCAAGGCGGGAGTGTCGGGCAAGGTACGATGAACGGTGAGGGACAGGGCGAAGATTTCGGACTGTCGGAGGAGTCCAGCGGGCTGTTCGAGGAGATTCGACTCGCGCTCGGGTTTCTCACGATCTTGCCGGTGATTGATTCGACGCCGGCTGCCGAGGAAACCGTAGCCGCGTCATTCGCATGGTTCCCTTTGGTCGGCTTCGCGATAGGGTTGGCGCTCTGCCTGGAAGACTGGTTTCTCGGAATTCGGCTCGGCCTCACGGTTCGCTCGGTGATCGATGTGCTGTCGCTCACGATAGTGACGGGCGCGATTCATCTCGACGCGCTGGCCGACACAGCAGATGCGCTCGGCGCCGGCAGCGATCGGACGCGCGCGCTCGAGATCATGCGCGACAGCACTATTGGAACCTACGGCGCGCTCGCGCTGATCTTTGATCTGATGCTCAAGTTTAGCGCGCTCGCGACGCTCACAGGATGGCGCCGTTACGCGGCGCTCTTTTTTGTACCGGGACTCGGGCGGTGGGCGATGGTGACCGTTACGCAGGGCATCGATTACCTGCGGCCGAGTGGCGCGGGAACGACGCTGCTTGGCTCGGGCAGCAGGGGCAGGATGTTCAGGGCCGCAGTGACGGTGGCGATTGCGCTGGCGCTCGTGCTTTCGCCGCGCGCAATTGCTGCGACGCTGATGGCACTTATCACGCCGGTGCTTATTCGATCGTTCTATGCGCGATGGCTTGGCGGAATCACTGGCGACATGATCGGCGCCTGCGGCGAGATCGTCGAAGTGATCGCGTTCGTTGTGATGGCGTCGTGAGCTACTTCAGCTTGAGCGCGCATCCGGCGACCATCAGGATCACTTCATCGGCGGCGGCCGCAATCTTTTGATTGGTCCATCCGAGCAGATCGCGAAACCGCCGACCCGACTGATACTCCGGCACGATTCCCATCCCGACTTCATCGGTCACGACAAAAGACGCGAAATTCGCTTGAACCAAGGCGGCGGTCAGGCTATCGGCGGCGGCGAGAATTGCATCGTCGACCGCCTCGGTACGCATCAGGTTGGAAATCCAAAGCGTCACACAATCGACGACCGCGACGGCGGCTTTGTCCTCGATCGATCTTAATGCTGACACGATGTCGGTCGGCATATCGATCGTCTCGAACTCAGACGGCCGCGTACGTTTGTGATGCGCGATACGCGCGGCCATTTCGGTATCGAGCGCCTCTCCGGTCGCGATGAAGAAACGCCGGCCCGCATCGGCCGCGGCGGCGAGCTCGAGTGCTCGCGAGCTTTTGCCGCTGCGTGCGCCGCCCGTGATCAAAGTGATGTGTTTCACCGTCAAAAGCTTCGCGACAATAGCACGGCTGCCGCGGCGAACACCGCCTCGCGAATCTGCGGTTGACTGAATGAAGGCCAGAACGTCACTATCCACTCCACGCGCGGTGTCGGGAAGCCGGTGCAAATCCGGCGGGACCCCGCAACCGTAACGGGCGACGACGGCCCGAGATGCCACCGCTGCGGTGGGAAGGCGGGCCCGAGGACCACCCTCAAGTTAGGAGACCAACCGTGCGATCACGTGTCTGCCTTCCGCGGGGAGGGTCGCGCGGGCGAGTAATCGCCCAATCGTCCGATTCCTCAGCGAGGGGTCGGGTTTTGTTTTCGCACCGATCGCTCTGCGCCGGCGTGGCGCCGCGAATCGAAACGTCAGCCTCGGTCCCGGGCGATCCGCTCTGCGTGACGATCACGCCAGGGACCCGGCGGAGCGCATTCTCGACGTGATCGATTTTGTGCGCATTGATTTGTTGATCATTGACCACCATCAGAGTGGTGCCGATGTCAGCCCGCGGCTGAGCGATGCGCGTCGCGGTGACGAGGATCGGCGAGGTTGCTACTCGCCGGGCTTGGCGCGCGCCTCAGATTTGCCCTGCTTGCTTGCCGCGTTCGAAGAATTCCCCTACGTAGATGCGGTCCCTGACTTCGACGCATTCGAAGCCTTGCCCGTTGGATTGCCAAGGTGAGGACGATGGCGAGAAACTTCCGCTCCATGAACTCCCTCCGCGTTCGGCCAGCCTCACATCGCGGCAGAGTGCTACGCGGCGCGGGCCGGTCGCTGTACGGTTCGCCGGCAATCGGCGGCGTGGTCAACGTGTTGTCGCAAGAGGGTGAGGGTCCGCCGAAGCGACCTTCGTGTCGGAGGGCGGAACGCGCGCGACGCCAGGAATACGGGGCTACCTGCAGCAGGAGGGAAGCTTCCTCCGCCGGCACATCATGGTGACCGGTGGTTTTCGCGTCGACGGCAACAGCGACTTTGGCGAGGAAGTGACCCATCGTGGTCAGTCGTAATTCCGGTCAACAAATTGTCAACCACGCTACGAGGCAGTTATAGCGAGGGGTTCCGCGCACCCTCGTTTGACGAGCTCTATTTCCCGGGCTTCGGCAATCCGAATTTGAAGCCGGAGATCTCGAGCGAGTACGATGGCAGATTCATCACCACATTTGGCGAATGGGGCAACGTTCACGTCGACGTATTTTCGCGGCGCGTGCACAATTGAGCTTCGCCGTACCCGCTTCCGATACTCCGTTCGGTTCCGAAGCCGGCAACGCGGCCCGCGTCGATACGCAAGGAGCCGAAATCGTGCCGAGCGTAACTCCGATCCAGGGCCTCAGCTTAGGTGGCTACCTAACTATCCTCGACAAGACGCATGCCAACTCGATTGGCGCGACCGCCGTGCCGACGCGAGTGCCGAAATACTCGGCCGCCGCGTTGCTACAGTATGTGCGCTCAAAGACGTTCCTGCCGCGCGAAAAAAATCACTGCCGACG